>DASVNH010000217.1:0-3208 GCA_036383955.1 Planctomycetota bacterium
ATCCGGGGGAGGTCGGACGCCGGAAAAGCGAAAAGCCCTCGGAGCCCGGCCGGGCCCCGAGGGCTTTTCGCCTGGTTCGAGGCCTCAGGTCCGGAACACCTCGCGCGAATCGCTCATGCACTCTTGATAACCGGGGAGGACGTCGGAGGTTCACGTGATTTTTTTCATGAACCCGGGGACGTCGAGCGGGTTGAAGGGAGTGCATGACGATCAAGCGAACCCATCCGGGGCAGGCGATGCCGCCCTAGGGCTCCGCGGGGATATCGGCCGCGAGCCCGAGGAGCGATCCTCGGGCTTTTTCGTTTTTACGTCGAGCGTTGATGGGGTGTGGCGTCCCGGGGGGACCCCTTTCGGGCCTCCCGGGATCGCCCAATTACTTGTAAAGGGAATACAATAAAAGGGGCAAACGTCATAACACATGGGTCGTCTAATCCTCAGGAATAGAGATGGGCAAAGTTGAAGGGGAAGTCACCCGGGTGCTCAAGCGGGTGGCGCGCGTGCTGGACGACGGGAAGTTCGACGAAGCCCTGCGCGACCTGATGCACCTGTCGGAGAAGTATCCGGACGCCGGCGAGATCCGTCCCCAGCTCGCCGAGGTCTATCTCCGCCGGGGCGAATCCCGGGCGAAACGCGGCAAGCTGAAGGAAGCCCAGGCGGACTTCGAGCGCTCGCTGACCTGGTCGCAGAAGCCGGCGGCGCTGGTGGCCCTGGCCCGGGCCCGCATGGCGGCGGGCGACCTGGACGAGGCGGACCGGCTGCTGAACGCGGCGCTGGAGGTCGACGACCGTCACGGCCCGACGCACGAGGCGCTGGGCCAGCTCTTTCTGAAGTGGGAGGAGTACAAGGAGGCCGCGCGGGCGTTCGAACAGGCGCTGGGCGTGGGCTACGCGACCCCGGAGCTGTACAAGTCCGTCTGGGACGCGTACCTGCGGCTGGAGCGCTTCGACCGCGCGCACGAGCTGATCCTGGAGGGCGTGAGCCGGTATCCGGCGAACGACGTCCTGCACGGCGCGGCCGGCGACTCGTGGGTGTACACGAAGGGCGATCCCGAGGAGGCGCGGCCCTGCTGGGAGCGGGCGGCGGCCCTCAATCCGAAGAATTTCGCGGCGCTGTTCAGCCTGGCCTCGGACGCGGCGGGACGCGGCGATCGGGCGTCGGCGCTGGAGCGTCTGAAGGCGGCGGCGGAGCTCGATCTCGAGCGCGCGCGCCGGATGTGGAAGGAAGATTTGTCGTCGCCGTTCCGGAAGTTCGGCGACGTGGCCCGGGACGCGGATTTCCTCCGCGCCCTGGACTGGGCGAACGACTAGCGCACCCCCATCCCCTCCATCAACGCCACGGAGATCCCCTGTTTCGAGGATGCCATGTTCCGCCTCCGCCGCAAGCCGGTCCGGTTGGACGTCGTGCCCGGCCGCTGGCCGGTCTGCGAGCTCCGCCCGCGGAGCGGACGCCTCGTCGGGATGCTGAGGAGACTGTACGTCCGGCGGAGGAAGTCGAAGCTTCCCCGCTGACTCGTCCGAGCGTAGTTCAAGAGCAGAATGGGCGGCCGATAACCGCCTGACGCTGGCGCGACTCCAGCCGCTCGGACCAACTCGGGATCGGAGTGTGACGGCTCCGCACGCCAGGCCGTGGCCCTGGCAGACCCGGTTCGACTCCGGGCGATCCCTTTTCTTCGCCGGCTTCGCCGGCGAAGAAAAGGCCTCCGTAGCGCCGCGCCGCCAGGCGAACCGCGAAGGAGGCCTGCTTTCAAGAGTCCTGTGTGGAGGGCCCTCCTTCGCGAACGGCCTGACGGCCGTTCGCTACGGAGGGCAAGTGGGCGATGCGCAAGCTGCTCTGGATCTGTCCCCGCTGCGCGGCGAAGAACCGCCTGCGCGCCTGGAAGTGCCGCCGCTGCCGGACGAAGGTCCCCCTCGACCGCCGCCTGCCGATGGCCCTCCTCTGGGCCGGCGCCCTGCGCTAAGGTACGAAACAGACCGTCTGTTTCGTACTTGGGTGTGTCACATTCTGACACTCTTGGCGGCGATAGTAGAAGTGAAGACAGCAACCTACTCTCCTCAGGGCCGAATCACCTTCCCCCGATTCGGCCCTTTTTTATTTCCCCCCGCCGTAGAACATGCATGATTCTCCTTCTCCTTCTGCTCGGCCTCCAGGAGCAGGTGTCCGAATCGAGCGTCTCCGTCCCGCCGAAGCCCACCCCGCCCATCCCGGAAGGCCCCGCGGGCCTGGCGGCGAAGTATCCGGGGGACGTCGGGATCGAAAAAGATCCGGACGTCGTGTTCGCCGAGAGTTTCGACGGCCCCATCGACGCGATCTGCGCGCGCTGGGACAGCGTGGCGGGACAGCCGATCATGTCCAAGTCCGACGACGTCCCGCCGGGCAGCGGGGGACGTCAGTCGCTCCTGCTCACGCGGACGGCGGGCGGGACGGGCGGCTACACGGACGGCGGGAACTTCTACCGGCAGCTCAACGAGGGCTACGACCGGCTTCACTTCCGCTTCTACATGAAATTCAACAAGGACCACGCGCCGATCCATCACTACGGCGCCGCCTTCCTCGGCTACAACCCGCCGAGCCGCTGGCCGAAAGGCGGGGCGGGGCTGCGGCCGAAGGGGAACGACAGCTTCGTGACGCAGGTGGAGCCCGGCGACTTCACGAGCTGGAACTTCTACAGCTACTGGCAGCACATGGGCGGCAGCCCGCCGCGGGGACAGACCTGGGGCAATTCCTTCGAGCACGAGGTCCCGGCGCGGACGGTCCAGAAGGAGAAGTGGATCTGCCTGGAAGTGATGCTGAAGATGAACGCCGTCGGCGACCGCGACGGCGAGCAGGCCTACTGGCTCGACGGCAAGCTGAGCCGCAAGGGCGACCAGATCACGAGCTACCTGGGCAAGGGCTTCCCCTCGAGCGGCACCTGGGTCTTCGACAAGTTCTTCCCCGGCGTGGAACGAGAAGGCGTCTTCTGGGACTACGCCAAGGGGAAGTCGACGGCCAACGTCGGCGGCAAGCCCTTCCCCGGCTTCGCCTGGCGCGGCTCGCCCGACCTGAAGATCAACGCCCTCTGGCTCTACCGCTACATGAGCAAGCCGGAGACCGGCGTCAGCCAGGTCTGGTGGGACCACCTCGTCGTCGCGAAGTCCTACATCGGCCCCCTCGCGCCGAAGTAGCGTCGTGTTGACGTTCTGACGCGGTCATTTCGTCAACGCGTGACGCG
>DASVNH010000218.1:0-1570 GCA_036383955.1 Planctomycetota bacterium
ACGACGAGATGCGCGCGCTCGCGGGCGGCCACGACGCCTTCGCCACGGCGGTCCGCCTCACGACCAGCGCCCTCAACCCGGCCACGCTGTACACGATGACCGCGAGCGGCGTCCAGGACCTCGCGGGCGCGGCCATCGATCCGACCGTCGCCGCCCGGCCCTTCCGCTTCTATCCGGCCGGCACGATCACGAACGAGCAATACCGATTCGATCCCAACGGCGGGGCGATCGGCGGCGGCCGCGTCCAGGACCTGGTCCGGAACGCCTCCTTCCCGAACAACCCCTCGGGCGCCTCGCAGCCCGCGCTCTACGAGACCCCGACCAACGTCTTCGAGAATTACGGCGGCCGGGTCCGGGGCTGGCTGCTGCCGTCCGCCTCCGGCTGGTACCGGCTTTCGCTGGCCACCGACGACGGCGGCCTGCTCTTCCTGAGCCCGAACGACGACCCCACCCACAAAGCCGTGCAGTCCTTCTGCTGGGAATGGACCGGCGTGCGGACCTACGTCGACCCTGAAGTCGCCCAGTCTCCGGCCGTGCAGCTGACCGCGGGAGAGAAGTACTACGTCGAGCTCCTCTTCAAGGAAGGCGGCGGCGGCGACAACGCCGCCGTCGCGATGATCCCCCTGACCGGCCCGACCGATCCGGCCACGATCGCCAACGCGACGGCGCCCATCGCCGGCGCCCTCCTCGCGCCCTTCGTCGAGCCGCCCGTCATCACCGTTCAGCCCCGCTCCTTCGTCCTCATGCCCGGCCAGCCCCTCCTTCTGACGGTCGACGTCAGCGGCAGCGGGCCGCGCACCTATCAGTGGCGCAGGGACGGCGCCCCCATCAACGGCGCCACCACGTCCCGCCTCGCCGTCGCCGCGGCCGACGCCGGAACCTACTCCGTCGTCGTCACGTGCGGCACCGACACCGTCACGAGCGCCGACGCGGTCGTGACCGTCGTCGCCCCTCCCGCGCCGACGCTCAGCGCCGCCGTTCCCGTCTCGGGACCCGTGTCCGGCGCCCAGGCCGTCGAGCTCACCGGCACCCACCTGCTCTTCGACGTCACCACCCTGCGCTTCGGCGGGACCGCCGCCACCGAGCTCTTCAGCTTCGCGGGCGGCACCCGCGCGATCGTCCGCACCCCGCCCCACGCGGCGGGGCTGGTGGACGTCACGGTCGCCACCCCGGGGGGCGCCGGCGCCGCCCCCGGCGCGTACACCTACTACGGCCCGCCGACCGCGACGGCCGTCGCGCCCGACGCCGGCCCCGTCGCGGGCGGACAGACCGTCACCCTCAGCGGCGCCAACTTCGTCCCCGGCCAGACGCAGGTGGCCTTCGACGGCGTCGCCGCGACGTCGGTCGTCGTCACCGGCTTCTCGACGCTCACGGCGTCGACGCCCGCCCACGCGGCCGGCAGGGTCGCGGTGACCGTCACCACGCCGCACGGCGCCGGGACGCTGGTGGCCGGCTATATCTATTTCGATCCCCCGACGCTGACGTCCGTCGCGCCCGCCCACGGCCCGGTCGCGGGCGGCCAGGCCGTCGTCCTCACGGGCACCCAGTTCATCAGCGGCCGGACCGCGGT
>DASVNH010000219.1:0-76119 GCA_036383955.1 Planctomycetota bacterium
ACGGCCGGCAGCAGCGGGACGGCGGGAAGCAGGAAGGCCGTCTCGTCGACCCGCACCGTCGCGAGGGTGTCGGCCATGGCCATCCCGCAGCGGCGGCAGGGGAAGCGGTCGGCGACTTCCAGCAGGACGTTGTAATGCGCCCCGCAGAACGTGCAGGCGCGGATGGTCTTGCCCTGCTGATGGAGGACCTGCAGGACGACCTGGGGAATGATCCGGCCGGCTTCGACGAGGAGCTCCCCCAGGCGCTTCCGAACCTGGCGCTCGGCGAAGTCCTGCTGCGCCCGCAACGCCTCGTTGACGTGCTCCTCGTTGACCAGGCCGCCCTTCACGAGCAGGCGGCCGAAGGCGGCCTCGGCCTTCGTGGCGATGGCGAACGGCACCGATTCCTTCATCCGCCGGTGCTGCTCGGCCACGACTTGCGCGAGCCGCTCGGGCGTGAGGAAATGGCTCTCGAGGAGCACGGTCCCGATCGGGCGAGCCGTCGCCTGTCCCGCCTGCAGGTCCAGGCAGCTCCGGAGCTGCTCGTCCGTCAGGAATCCCAGCTCGAGGGCGATCTGGCCGACCAGCAGGCTGTTGCTGGGGTTCATCCAGAGGGAATGATACCCCGGGCGCGGCTCCCGCTAGGACTTTCCCGTGATCATGTCCACGCACTTCCTCACGTTGGCCTCGTCGAACACGCGCTTCCAGTCGTCCTTGAAGATCTGGCTCTTCGCCGTTTCGATCGCCTTCTTCGCGCCGTCGGAGAAGGGCGTCCCGACCTCCTCGAAGACGATCGCCAGCTCGATGTTCAGGTGGCCGAGCAGGAAGTCGCGCGCCGCTTCGCGCGGCACGCCGCGGCGGATGGACTCCTCCATCGCCTCGCGGATCATCGTCACGCAGGTGGCCGCCGTCGTCTCGGAGAGCGCCGGCTCGAGGAGGATCATCTGCTCGACCGTCACCCGGTGGGCCCGCATCACCGGGGCGAACATCGCCCGGCACACCGCCTCGCCCTTCGCGTAGTCGACGTCCGGCCCCTGCATCAGCGCCACCACGATGTTCTGCTTCGCCTTCACGCCGCCGAAGAAGTCGCGCCGCGCCTCCGGGCAGGTCTCGTCGTTGAAGACCGGCGGATGGCAGGGATGCGTGACCACGTACGTGACGTCCTTCCGCGCCGGCAGCTGCCCCGCGTACGGCGCCGCCGCGTCCAGGCAGATCAGCATCGCTCCGGACCGCATCCGCGGCACGATCTCCGGCGCGACCTGGCCGATCACGTTGTCGGGGACGGCGAGGATCACGACGTCCGCCGCCGACAGCGCCTCGAGCTTCGAGGTCGGCGACAGCCCCCGCTTCGCGAGGTTCTCCAGCCCTTTCGGACTAACCTCGACATAAAGCGTCCGGTGCTCCGTCGACTTCAGGTTGTCCGCGATCCGACATCCCATCTTGCCGCCCGCCCCGAACAGCGCGATCGTGCTCATCTCGTCTCCTCGTTCCCAATCGGACCTTCTCGAAATAGTCGGGGCGGCCGACCTGGCCGCCCTTCATCGCGATCTCCAGGCCGTCGACGTCCGCCCGGCACAGCGGGCTCCCCGGCGCCACCGGCGCGATCATGTCCAGCGAGCGGAGGCCGAGCCGACGTCCCACGCGCCCCGACGTGTCGCCGCCCGCGACCACGACGCGCCGGACGTGCCTGAGCAGCGCCGCGCAGGCCTCGCCGAGGCGCTCGCCGAGGGCCGCCCCGTCCGCCCGCGCGTCGCCGACCGCCGGGTCGTCGGGCCCGAGCGCCGTGTAGATCACCACGCTCCGCCCGAGCTTCAGCAGCTCCGCGGCCCGTCGCTCCACGCCCGCGCCCATCCGCAGGCCCTCGTAGCCGTTCGCGAGCGCCCACTCGATCTGCCGCGCCGTCACCGCCGAGCAACTCCCCGACAGCACGAGGATCTGGTCCGCCGCGTCGACGGGCGGCAGCGTCACGCGGGGACGCTTCGCGGTGAGCGCGTACTCGATGCCGGACGATCCCGCGACGAAGCGCGGCTTGTGTTCCTCCAGCAGGCGGCCGATCGTCTCGAGATGCGCGTCGCGGAGGACGTCGAAGAGCACGACGTCCGCCGCGGGGTCGAAGCGGACCTCCGGAGCGTCGAGCTGGAGGACGTCGAAGAGCTCGACGCGGAGCGCCGTCTGGCGCGCGAGGTGGCGGCGGAGATCGCTCTCGTCCATCGGCGTGACGGGATGGCGGCTCGCGACGGGATGGCGGTCGATCCGGTGGGTGACGCCCTCCAGCGTGGCGAAGAGCTGGCCGAAGACGGTGTAGCGCCGGAGCGCGGGCGCGCCGACCACGAGCGGGACCCAGCGGGCGCCGGTGACGCGGCGTCCGATCTCGATCGCGCGGCCGATCGAGCCGATCGCGGGCGAGGAGTCGAAGGTCGAGCAGGTCTTGTAATGGAGGGTCGGCGCGCGCAGCGCCGCGAAGGCCCGCGGCAGCTCGCGGTCCATCTCGGCGGGCGACATCGCCCGGCTCGTGCCCGCGAGACCGGCCGCCTCGACGTCCCCCGGGTCGTCGGGCGCCTCGAGGAAGAGCCGCGCGCGGACGCCCGCGAGCGTCAGGGCCTCGAGGACGTCGGTCGAGCCCGTGAAGTCGTCGCCGTACCAGGCCAGCTTCACGCGTACATCTCCATCGCCTGGCGCAGCTCCGGGTGCTCGCGCGCGTAGTCCTCGAGCGGGCGGCCGGCGAGCGCGGCTTCCCAGCCCTGGCGGAGGCTGGCGATGCCCGCCGCGGGGCCGCCGGGATGGGCGAGCAGGCCGCCGCCGCAGAGGTACATGAGGTCGGTCGTGCCGAGCCGCCGGTAGGTGTCGGGGGCCTGGCCGGCCCACTGGCCCGAGGAGAGCACGGGCATGACGACGGTGCCGTGCATCGGCGTGAGGAGCGCTTTCGCCGAGGCCACGACGGACTCGTCCTCCTCGAAGAACTTGTTGCGCAGGCCGTTCGTGTGGAGGTGGTCGACGCCCGCCAGGCGCCAGAAGACGCTCCAGGCCTTGAACGCGACGCCGAGCTGGGGATGGCGGGACAACATGCCCCAGCCGTTGCGGTGGCCGTGGATCGGCAGGGCCGCGCGGCGCCGCAGCCAGGCGAGGGCCGGGAGACCGACGCTGTTGAGGCTCGCCATCACGCAGGTGCCGCCGGCCGCGAGCACCGTGTCGTGGTGCCGCGCCATCTCGTCGATCTCGTCGCTGATGTTGAACGCGACCATGACCTTCTTGCCGGTCCGGTCCGCGTGCGCGTTCACGGCCCGCATGACCGCCTTCACGCGCTCGGCGAGCGGCGAGTGCGGCGGGTTCGCCATCAGCTCGTCGTCCTTCACGAAGTCGAGGCCCGCGTCCGCGAGCGCGCCGACCAGCCGGGCCGTGGCGTCGGGCGTCAGGCCCACGCTCGGCTTGACGATCGTGCCGATGACCGGACGCCCGCGGACGCCGGTGAGGCGCCGCGTGCCCTCGACGCCGAACGCCGGTCCCGGATACGCCGCCGCGAACTCCGCCGGGACCTCGAGGTCGACGAGTTTGAGGCCGGACACCTGCGAGAGCTCGAACAGGTTGCCCGCCACCGTCGCCATCAGGGTCGTCAGCGACGGCCCCATGTTCTCGAGCGGGAACGAGATCGCGACTTCGGCGCGGCGGTAGACGTCCGCCGCGGGCCGCGCGCCGGGAAGGCTGGGGGCGTCGACGGCCTCCAGCTCCGTGATCCGCTCGACGCGGGCGCCGAAGAGGGCGCGAAGCTCGTCCGTCTCTCCGGGCACGCGGACGAACGTCCCGCAGGACTGCTCGCCCGCGATGGATTCCGCCGCGCGGCGGGGGTCGATCGGCGTTTCGATCCGGTAGGTCGCCAGCACGCGGCTCATAGTTCTCGGACCTCGAAGGGACTCAGACGGATGCCGCGGAAGTCGAGGGGTTCCGGCGAGAGAGACACGGCCCAGAGCCGGCGCCGGCCGTCCTTCTCGGCCCCGAGGCCGACGAGCCGGAGCGGGTCCGAGGAGCGGCAGGGGACGACGCGCCAGCCGCGAAGGTCGGGAAGCCGGGGCGCGAGACCGCCGTAGGTGACGCTCGCGGCGCCCGCCTCCGCGAGGTACTTGAAGCTGGCCGTCGCCCAGGCGTCGCCGAACGGCGTCCGGGCCCGCGGGTCGGGCGGCGGCGGGGCGACAGTGGACGTCGCGTTGGGATTGAAGCGGGGGCGGAGGGTCACGGGGCCGACGGCGAGGGCCGCCCCGGGGGCCAGGGCGCGCGCGTTCTCGACCGTCCAGGCCTGCGCTTCCAGGTTCTCGAGGAGCGTCAGGTCGTCCTCGGCGTGGACCTGCGGGTTGATCGACCAGGCGACGACGTCGAAGCCCTCCGGCTTCGGCCCGCGGTTGAGCTCCGCGAAATACGCGTCGGTCCCGCCGCCCACGGGGACGTCGCGGAAATGCTTCCGCGCGAGCGCGACCCACTCGGGAGGCGTGGCCTTGTGGCCTTCGGGGAACACGAGCACCCGCGCGAGCGGGGCGCGGACGGCCGCCCACGCGGCGAGGTCGCGCTCGCTCCGGGGACGCAGGGCGAGCTCGATGGGGACGTCGTCCGCCGGCGCGAACGTCTCGCCCGGCCGCAGGTCGACGCGCCGGTGGGAGAGCGAAGGGAAGGGATGCGTCGCGCGCTCGGCGAGCTCGAGGTCGAGGGACTCCGCGACGGAGACCGTCACGCTCTGGCGGACGCGCGTCCCGGCGCGGACCTCGACGGGGAAGGGGAGCGCCAGCGGCGTGGAGTAGGTCTTGAACGAGGCGTCGGTCCAGTTGCGCTGGTCCTCGGTCTCGAAGACGTCGCCCTCGAACTCGACGCGGACGCGCAGGCCGCCCGGGAAGTGGGTCAGCGCGCGCACGTTCTTGAAAGGCGGATGGGGCGAGATCCGTTCGGGGAAGCGAGAGCTCTCCCGCGAGCCGTCCGTGTGCTCGACCTCGCAGGGGCCCTCCTGGACCGGATGCAGGACGCAGAGGCCGATCCGGTTGCGGAGGAACGTCGACCGCGCCTCGCCGTCCATCGCGTACGTCAGCGAGCGGCCGTCGCCCCGGATCGTCCCGCGCCAGGCGAAGGGGCCGCAGAGGACGTCGAAGTCGACCTCCATTCCGTCCCGCGCCTCGAGCCGTTCCATCCGCGGCGCGAGCGTGTCCCAGTTCCGGTCGCGCACGGCGCCGTGGACGCGGCGGAGGATCTCCAGGCCGCCGACCGAGACCCTACGCAGGCCGCCGTCGTCGTCCAGGAGCGCGCTCATCGCGCCGGCCCGCAGCGTCCTCACACGCGCCTCCCGTCCTCGCCCGGGGCGAAGAGGTGGAGGCGGCGGGTGTCGAGCCAGAGCTCGCGCTCCTCGCCTTCGCGAAGGGCGCAGCGGGCGTCGAGGCGCCCCACGAGCGGCACGCTCGAGAGCGTGGTGAGCGCGGCGTCGACGCGGTCCCCGAGGGGCTCGACGACCGACACGCGCAGCCGGAGCGGCGCCGCGGAGCCGTTGGCGTCGGCGGGCGGGCGGTCGCAGAGCAGCTCGGGGCGCAGGCCGAGGACGGCGGGGCCGTCGACGCCTCCCGGCACCTGGAGGCGGAGGCCGCAGCCTTCGAAGACGCCGGCGGCGACGCGGCCGTCGAGGAAGTTCATGGGAGGCGTGCCCACGAAGCCGGCGACGAAGCGGTCGGCGGGGCGCGCGTAGACGTCGAGGGGCCGGCCGATCTGGCGGACGCGGCCGTCCTTGAGGACGGCGACGCGGTCGCCGAGGGTCATCGCCTCCTCCTGGTCGTGGGTGACGTAGACGGCCGGGACTTTCAGGGAGCGGTGGAGGCGCTTGAGCTCGGCGCGCATCTGGACGCGGAGCTTCGCGTCGAGGTTGCTCAGCGGCTCGTCGAAGAGGAAGAGCTTGGGACGTCGCACGATCGCCCGCCCGAGCGCGACGCGCTGGCGCTGGCCGCCGGAGAGCTCCTTGGGGCGTCGGGACAGCAGGTCCCGGATCCCGAGCGTCTCGGCGGCCTCGACGACCCGGCGCTCGATCTCGGCCCGGTCGACCTTGCGCATGCGGAGGCCGAAGGAGAGGTTCTCTCGGACGGTCATGTGGGGATAGAGGGCGTAGTTCTGGAACACCATGGCGATGTCGCGGTCGGCGGGCGCGACGCCGTTCACGACCCGGCCGTCGACGGAGATCGTCCCGCCCGAGATCTCCTCGAGGCCGGCGATCATGCGCAGCAGCGTCGTCTTCCCGCAGCCCGACGGGCCGACCAGGACGAGGAACTCGCCTTCGCCGACCTCCAGCGACACGCCGTCGACGGCCTTCACCCCGCCGGCATACGTCTTCGAGACGTTCTCGATCCGGATCACGCTTCCGCCACCTTCAGGCCGGCCTGGCGGTAGCGGGAGGAGACCTCGGCCCAGATGTCGGCCTGCTTCGCGCGGCCGCGGCGGTCGGTGATCGACTCCCACAAGTCCGCGGCGCCTTTGAGCGCGGCGGCGGGATCCTTCTCCGAGCCGGTGAGGTAGGCGTGGAGGCGGCCCTGGAGGGCGTCGATGTACTCGCCCGCCCCGGGCAGCTGCATTTCGGGGAAGCCCTTGGAGATGACGGTCTGGGCGGCCTTGAGGAACGCCGGATCCGGGGCGAGGGTCTTGAAGGTCGCGGGATCGTAGTCGCTCTTGAGGACCATGTCGCTTCCGGACTGTGGGTCGTCGAGCGACTTCACGCGATGCTCCGGCGTGAGGAGGGTCCTGAGGACCGTGAGGGCGCCGTCGCGGTTCTTCGCGTGGCGGCTGAGGCCGACGACGCGGCCGTAGAACATGGAGTTGAAGTTGCGGTAGCCGCCCGCGGTCTCGTAGCCCGGCCAGGGAGCGTAGCCGAGGTTCTTCATCTTCTCGGGGCCGCCGCTCTTGGCGAACCAGGACTTGGGGGAGCCGCCCAGGCGGCCGAGGTCCATGTACCAGAGCGTGAGGGCGACGTCGTTCGAGAAGACGCTCTCCATCGAGTGGTCCCAGGACATGGCGAGGGAGCCGGGCGGCGTGAAGGCGAGGAGGTCCTTCAGGTCGCGCAGCGCGCGAAGGCCGGCCTCGCCGGCCCAGGCGGGCCGGGCGTCCTTCGTCAGCCAGCCGCCGCCGGCCGACGCCATCATCGGCGCCCACTGCTGCTCGCAGTAGGAGCGGTCCCAGGTGCTGGTCTGGAAGCCGTAGCCCGGCTTTCCCGTGGGGCCCCAGGCCCAGCCCGTGAAGAACTCCGCGACCTCGCGGAAGTCCTCCCAGGTCCGCGGCACCCGCAGCTCCCTGCCCGTCTTCGCCTTGAACTTCGCCTGGTATTCGGGATTCTCGAGCGCGTCCTTGCGGTAGTACATCATCGCGACGTCCCCATCCACGGGCACCGCGATCGTCTTGCCTCCCCACACGCAGTAGAGCGTCCGGTACGCGTCCTCGACGCCGCTGAGGTCCAGATCCAGCGGCGCCAGGTAGTCCTGGGCGAGGTCGCCGTTGAAGCGGGGGAAGATCATGACGAGGTCGTAGCGACCTCCTCCGGTCTGCCGGTCCTTCACCGCGTCGAGGTAGGACGTCGGGTCCGGCGACTCCAGCAGCTTGAGCTTCACGCCCTGGGTCTCGAGGTACGCGGCGTGACGGGTGAAGATGGGAAGGATCTGGCCGGGATGCGTGAGCACTTTGACGCCGCCGTCGGAGGTCGGGCTTCCACATCCCGCGAGAGCGGCGGAGCCGGCGGCGAGGCGAAGGACGTCGCGTCGGGTGATCATGCGGACCTCCTGGACACGATGCGGACATAGAGGGCGGCGACGACGCTGAGGGCGAGGGTCATGAGGAGCGCCATGAGGGAGGCGCCGCCGAAGTTGGAGGCGACGAAAGCCATCTTGAAGAGGTGGAGGCCGGCGACGGCGGTTTCGTCGCCGGGGCCGCCTTCGGTGAGGGCGAAGGGGATTTCGTAGAGGCGGGCGACCTCGAGGAGGACGAGGAGGCCGGCGGCGAGGAAGAAGGGCCGCAGGTGGGGCAGGGTGACGTGGCGAAGCGTCGCCCAGGGGCCCGCGCCGTCGAGCCGCGCCGCCTCGAGCAGCGAGGGCGGAACGGTGCCGAGGCCGCCCAGGAGCAGGACGGCGACGAGGGGCGTGCCCTGCCAGACGACGGCGACGATCACGGCGACCAGGGCCCAGGGCATGGAGCGGGTCCAGTCGATCGACGTCCCCAGGAGCGCGTTGACGGCTCCGTAGGTGGTGTTGAAGAGCATCCACCAGACCACGCCGACGATGAGCGGCGCGAGGGCCGAGGGGACGAGGATCAGCGTGAGGATCGTCCCGCGGCGCTTCAGCTTGTGCAGCGTCAGCGCGAGGCCGAAGCCGAGCGAGAGCTCGAGGGCCACGGCGGCGGCCATGATCAGGCCGGTGGTGAAGATCGACTTCCCGAAGCGGGGATCGCGGAAGAGGTCGGCGAGGCTCCCCTCGCGGAAGCCGGTCCAGAGCGCGTAGAGCAGCGGGCCGATCCCGACGAGGGCGAGCAGCGCGACGGCCGGCGCCGCCAGGGTCCGGGCGAAGGCGCGGGACGTCACAGCTCGCGGCCTCCCCCGACCGCGAGGCCGCGGCCGAGATGGCGCTGCAGGATCCAGGCGAAGGCCAGCGAGGGCAGCACCGACAGCAGGGAGGCGGCGGCGATCTCGCCGTAGAGCTGGGCGATGGCCGAGCGGAGGCGGGGCAGGTAGACGGGGACGGTCGCGACCTCGTCGCCGGCCAGCTGGTAGGCGAGGAGGTATTCGTTCCAGGCGGCGATGAAGACGAAGACGCCCGCCACGGCGACGCCCGGCTTCAGCAGCGGCAGGACGATCCGCAGCAGGGTCTGGAGGGGCGAGGCGCCGTCGACGGCCGCCGCCTCCTCGAGCTCGGCCGGCAGGCCCTCGACGTAGCCGAGAAGGAGCCAGACGGCGAGGGGCAGATTCGTGGCGGCGTACAGAACGATCAGCCCGGCGTAGCTGTCGACGAGGCGCAGCGCGTTGAACATCATGTAGAGGGGCACGACGAGGGCCACGGCCGGCATGAAGCGCTGCGAGAGGATCCACATCGGCAGGAAACGGCCGCCGATCCGGTGCCGGCCGAGGGCCACGGCCGCGGGGACGGCCAGCGCCAGGGCCAGGAGGGTCGACGCGGACGCGACGATCAGGCTCGTCCACAGGAACGGCAGGACGGGGGCGTTGGTGGCGGTGCCGAACCAGACGGTGCGGAGGTTGTCGAGCGCCAGCGCGCCCGGCAGCAGCTTCGCGGGGCTCGTGAAGATCTCCTCCCGCGGCCGGAAGGCCGTGAGCGTGATCCAGTACACGGGGAAGAGCGCGAGGACCAGGGCCACCCCGGCCGTCGCGCGGGCCACCCATAACCGCATAACTGACATCTAACTGAGATCTCAGTTTGATGTCAAGGGGGAATTGGCGGCCACCCGCCGTCCGCGCGAAGGCCGTTGAGCGGGCTATACTCCGTTCATGAATCTCCTCCTCGCCCTGATCCTTCAGGCAAACCCCGAGGCGCTCGTGCGAGCTCTGGGGGCCGAGAATCCGGAGGAGCGGATCGACGCGGAGCGCCGGATCAAGTCGCTCGGCGCCGCGGCCTTGCCCGCCTTGCGTGCCGCCGCGGCGGATGCCAATCCCGAGCTCCGCGCGCGCGCGGCTCGGGTCCTCGCCGCGATCGAGCAGGTCCGGGCCTTCCGACCCTCGGCGCGGAAGACGACTCTCCGCGCCGACAAGGTCCCCTTTCAGGACGCCGTCGAGCGCGCCCTGGGACCCTACGGCTTCCCGCGCCCGGCGGAAGAGCCTCAGGGCGTCGCGGCCACGCTCAAGCTCGACCTCAAGGAGGCGGGCTTTTGGGACGTCGTCGAGGCCCTCGAGACGGCGTCGGGTCTGCGCTACTTCGCGGCCCGTTCCAGCTGGGAGCGCGAGACCGCTCCGCGCGCCCGGGACGGCGAGGTGACCCTCCAGGGCCACTCGTGGGGCCGCAACAACCTTCGACAGCCCGTGCTGTTTCCGAACGGCTATCTTTCCCCGGGATCCTGGGCGTCCTCGCTGAAGTATGAGAAGGTCGAGCTGCTCGACGCGAAAGGCCGGGTCTTGCCGGCGAAGATCGTGGCCGGCAGCAGCGGCGCGAAGCGGCGGGAGGGGCAGCCGACGCTGCTCAAGCTGCCCGGCCTGGCGGTCCCTCCGGACGCGCTGACGGGTGTGGAGACCTTGGAGCTCCGCTGCGTTCTGGTCCTGAACTTCGCGACGGACGTGGACCGGGCGCAGACGCCGCTGGCGCCGCTGCCGGCCGTGATGGAGATCGACGGCGCCGTGGTCCGCCTGGAGAAACTCGACATGCCCGGGCCCGGCCAGCGCTACGAGTACGGCGTGGAGGGGAAAGGCGGCGCCTCGCCGCTGGCCTACCTAATCACCCTCGAGGACGAGTTCGGCCGCTGGATCATGGACCTCTGCCACGGGACGATCGCCGCGAAAGCCCCCCTGAAGCACAATGGGGGAGGCCTCACCGCCCCACCCGGAAAGCCCGCGCGCGTGGCCGTCATTCGCGCGATCGGCGAGGAGCCGCTCCGGGCCACCTTCTCGCTCAAAGGGATTCCTCCTCCCTGAGCGGCGAGGACGGGCGACCGCTGGGCCGGCGCGGCCGCGGCGGGACGTTTCGATTGGTGACGTGACGCGGCTGGGCGCCGTATGATGGCCCCATTACGGACCCCGCGCGCCGCAGCCTCGAGATCCTCGCCTGGATGACCGTCCCGGTCGTGGCGGGCTACGTCGCCTGGACGGCCTGGCTGCGGCGACATCCCGAAGGCGACCGGCGGGCCGGCGCCGCCGCGCGCGCCCTCGGCCAGCTCGCCATGCTCGGCGCCGCCTCCCCGCTCTCCTTGATCCTGTTCTGGGCGGCGACCATTCCCGCCGGGAGGGCCTTCGTCCTGCCGCTCGTGGGCCTCTTCGTCCACGCGCTGGGCGGCGCGACGGCCTGGGCCCTCAGCCGCGCCTCCCGCGCCGACCGGCCCACCCAGGGCGTCTTCTTCCTCGCCGGCGCGAGCTCGAACGTCCTCACGTTCGGCGGGATCGTGGTCGTGCTGCTGCTGCGGACGACGTCCGACCCGCACGCCGAGCGCGCCCTGGCCGAGATGGCGCTCTACCGGATCTTCGAG
The DNA here is from genome assembly GCA_036383955.1 of Planctomycetota bacterium. GTDB lineage: Bacteria > Planctomycetota > MHYJ01 > MHYJ01 > JACPRB01 > JACQFK01. The sequence goes on from DASVNH010000219.1 coordinate 11,152, forward strand.
GCGCCGTTCTACTTCCTCTGCGCCTGGCCGGTCGCGGCCGCGCTGGGGACGTCGGAGAAGGGCAACTTCTTCCGCCGCGGCTTCCGTCCGATCACCCTCGTGCCCATGCTGGGCATCGCGGCCGGCTGGACGCTGAACCTGGCGGGCGTGCCGCGCCCGCCGTCGCTCGAGGGGGTGTCGGCGATCCTCGTGAAGATCAACGTGGTGCTGATGGGCCTGACGGTCGGCCTCACGCTGCGGCGGGCCGCGCCCCGCAAGCATCTCGGGGCGGGCGCGAAGATGGCGTCGGTCAAGTTCCTGATCGTGCCGGCCGTCTCGGCGGCCGTCGCCGCCCTGCTCGGATTCAGCGGGGTGACGCTGCAGGTCGTCGCCGTCTGCGCCGCCATGCCCGTCGCCTTCATGGCGGTGATCGCCTCGAACCTGCTCCACCTGGACCAGGAGCTGACGGGCTCGCTCTGGCTGCTGACCACGCTCGGGATGTTCGCCGTGGTCCCCCTGCTCGCCCTGGGCCTGCCCCTGTTGACGTTCTGACGCGGTCATTTCGTCAACACGTGACGTGTTGACGAAATGACCGCGTCAGTTTATCAACACTTCCTGGCGCATGGACTCCGGTTCGCGCCTCTATACTTTCATGATGATGATCGCCGCCCTCCTCGCCGCCCAGGTCATCCATTCGATGGACGACCTCAAGGTCCGCCAGCCCAAGGAGAAGGGGCGGTCGGAGGTCGTCGAGGGCCGCGCCGGCAAGGCGGTCAAGTTCACCTTCGACGACGGCAGCTCCGGCCAGTTTTGCATCACCAGCCTCCGCGGCAACGCCGACTGGGACAAAGCCGCGGGCTTCTCGTTCTGGGTCAAGGGCGACGGCTCCAAGGCCCTCGGCGGCCTCCAGTTCATCTGGAACGAGGATTACGCCGCGCGCTACGACTACGCCTTCCCGATCGACTCCACCGAGTGGCGGCAGATCAGGGTGGCGTGGAGCGACCTCTGCCCCGTGCTCCCCGGCGCTCCGCTCCTCGATCCCAAGGGCAGCCACCCGCCCTCCAAGCTCAGCGACCTCTGGTTCGGCAAGTGGTGGTACTGGAAGAGCTATCCGGGGCACGGGTACGCGATCGACGACCTCCGCCTCGAAGCCTCGATCGAGCTCGAGCCCGACCCGGCCGTCGCGGCCCCGCGCGTCCTCGCGAAGCTGAAGGCGGGGAAGCCGGTCACGATCGTGACGATGGGCGACTCGCTCACCGACTACGGCCACTGGGCCAACAAGCCGGTGAACTGGCCGACGCTGCTCAAGGAGAAGATCAAGGAGAAGTACAAAGTCGACGTGAAGATCGTGAATCCGGCCATCGGCGGCACGCAGATGCGGCAGGGGATCATCCTGATCCCGCGCTGGCACGCCGAGGCGCCCGAGCCCGACCTCGTCACGATCTGCTACGGCGGCAACGACTGGGAGTCGGGCATGCGCGGGCCGGCCTTCACGGACACGTGCCGCTGGGCCGTCGACCGCGTCCGCCGCGCGACGCGAGGGAAGTCCGACGTGATCCTGATGACGACGGCCCCCTCGCTGGAGGGCTGGATGACGACCTCGGAGCTCTCGGACGCCGTCCGGACCGTCGCGGCCGAGCGCAAGACGGGCCTGGCCGACATCCAGAAGGTCTTCCACGCCGCGCCCTCGCGCGAGCCGCTCTTCTGCCGCGACAAGGTCCACATGGGCCCGGTCGGGCACGAGGCCATCGCCGCCGCCGTCCTCGCCGCGATCGAACGATAGTTCTTAGTCGTTGGTCCCTAGTGTCATCCCCAGGACGGGGTGAATCTAGAGACTAAAGACGAAGGACTCCCCGTAACTGAGGGACGTCGGCCCGGGTTTACCTCTCCATGAAGATCCTCGCCTGCGCCCTGCTGCTGGCCCTGGGGCAGTCGACGCCCCCCGGCCCGAACATCATCGTCATCCTGGCGGACGACGTCGGGTACGGCGACCTCTCCTGCTACGGCGCCACGAAAGTCAAGACGCCGCACCTCGACCGCCTCGCGAAGGAGGGGCTGCGCTTCACCGACGGCCATTCGCCGGCGGGGACTTGCACGCCGACGCGCTACGCGCTGCTGACGGGCGAGTACGCCTGGCGCAAGAAAGGCACGGGGATCCTGCCGGGCGACGCGGCGATGATCGTCGAGCCGGGCCGCGACACGCTGCCGTCGGTCCTGAAAAAGGCGGGCTACGCGACGGGCGCGGTGGGGAAGTGGCACCTGGGCCTCACCGAGGGCAAGCCCGACTGGAACGTCGAGATCAAGCCCGGCCCGCGCGAGATCGGCTTCGACCGGCATTTCCTGATCCCCGCCACCGGCGACCGCGTGCCCTGCGTCTACGTCGAGGACGGCAAGGTCGCGGACCTCGATCCGGCCGACCCGATCCGCGTGAGCTACGGGACCCCGATCGGCGACGAGCCGACGGGCAAGAACAACCCCGAGCTCCTGACCGTGATGAAGCACTCCCACGGCCACGACAACACGATCGTCAACGGCATCGGCCGCATCGGCTTCATGACGGGCGGCAAGAGCGCGCGCTGGAAGGACGAGGACATGGCCGACGTCCTCGCGAAGAAGGCCGTCGAGTACATCGAAGCCAACAAGGACCGGCGCTTCTTCCTCTATTTCGCCACGCACGACATCCACGTGCCCCGCGTGCCGCACAAGCGCTTCCAGGGCACCAGCGGCTGCGGGACCCGCGGCGACGCGATCCACCAGCTCGACTTCCAGGTGGGCGCGGTGCTGGAGGCGCTCGACCGCCTGGGCCTTGCGAAGGACACGCTCGTCGTGTTCTCGAGCGACAACGGTCCGGTGATCGACGACGGCTACCAGGACGGCGCCGTGAAGGACCTCGGCGACCACAAGCCGGCGGGTCCGCTCAGCGGCGGCAAGTACAGCGACTTCGAGGGCGGCACGCGCGTCCCGTTCCTCGCCCGCTGGCCCGCGCGGGTGAAGCCGGGGACGTCGGACGCCCTCGTCTGCCAGGTCGACTTCCTGGCGTCCTTCGCGAAGCTGAACGGCCGCTCCGAGACGGGGGCGGACGGGCAGGACACGCTGGCGGCGCTGCTGGGGGAGTCGAAGACCGGCCGCGAGACGCTCGTCGAGCAGGCGAAGAGCCTCTCGCTCCGGCAGGGGACCTGGAAGCTGATTCCGGGCAAGGAGCCGAAGCTGTTTCAGCTTGCCGACGACCTGGGCGAGACGAAGAACCTGGCGGCGACGCGCCCCGAGAAGGTCGCCGAGATGACGGCGCTGCTGGAGAAGATCAAGGCCCGCTGAAGCGGCGGAGCAGGCGCGCGCGTTCGTCCGCGGGCAGGTCGGCCGAAATCTCGCGGAGGAGGGGCAGGGAGCGCTCGCTTCCGAATTCGGCGAGGGCTTCGGCGATTTCGAGGCGCCGCGGATAGCTGACCTCGGGCGCCAGGGCGATCAGGGGGGCCTCGGCGGCGGGCCCGGTGGCGCGGAGGATGCGGATCCCCCAGACGAGGAGGCCGGCCTTCTCGCGGATCGCCTTCGCGATCCGCTCGGACTGGTCGCCCGCGCCGAAGGCCTCCAGGACGCGGGCCGCGCCCAGCAGGCCGCCGCCTTCCGCGACGAAGAGCTCCACCGCCCGCGGGACCGCGACGCGCGCGCCCATCGCGACGAGGACCTCCGCCGCCAGACCGGACGTCCGCGCGTCGTCCAGGTAGCCGATCAGCGGCGCCGGGTCCGCGGGCGGGTGGCGGCGCAGCGCCGCCAGCGCGAAGTGCCGCGCGCCCTCGGCGGGATCGGCGAGCAGCGGGAGCAGCAGCTTCCCGGCCTCGCCGGCGGGCAGGCGGGCGAGGGCCTCGAGCACCCGCGCGATCGCCGCCTCCCGCGCCGGCTGGCCGGGGCCGCCGATCAGGTCGGAGAATTCCCGGAGCTCCCGGACCGTGCCGGGCAGGATCGCGACCCACGTGGCGTGAACGCGGATCCGCTCCTCGAGGAAGCGGGCCTCGGGCTCGGGACGTCGACGCAGCGCCTCCAGCACCGGCGGCAGCAGGCGGCCGGGAAGCTCGAGCACGGCCTTCTCGGCCCGCACGCGGATCTCCACGTCCTCCGCCGAGAGCCGCTCGGCGAGGGCGTCGAGGTCCTGAAGCGGGAGCAGGCAGAGGAGGAACATCCGTATGTCTTACGCCCCGTCGAAGGCGGCGGGGTCCCTGGCGAAGCGCGACAGGAGGTCGAGCGCCTCCGTCGAGGGCGTGCAATGGACCCACCAGCGGTCCTTGACGCGGTCGATGAGACCGGCGGCGGCGAGGCCGGCGACGTGGTGGGAGACGGCGGGCTGCTTCATCTTGAGGGCGGAGCAGATCTGCTCGATGGTGATGCCCTTCTTGGCGCGGGCGGCGGACTTGCAGATCTGCTGATAGACCTTGAGCCGGTTCGGATTTGAAAGCGCCCGAAATACAGCCGCCACCCCGGCCATGCGTTCTTCCCGCGACCCCTCGGCCGCTCCCCCGCGGCCGTCGAATCATATTACAACACTCTAATGCGGTTGGGAACGTTTACGCGCGGCGCGGCTCAACTTTCGTAGAGGCCGGAAATGACGGAGGCGTACTTTTTCTCGACGGCCCGGCGCTTGACCTTCATCGTGGGGGTGAGCTCGCCGCCTTCGATCGTGAAGTCCTGGTCGAGCATGGCGAACTTCACGATCTTCTCGTGGTGGGGCAGGTCCTTGTTGACGGCCTCGACGGCCTCCCCGACCCGCTCGCGGGTGGCGCCGGGGGCCGCCACGATGAGCGCGGCGGGGAACTTCTGGCGGTCGCCGATCACGATCGCGTTGAGCACGTGCGGGCTCAGCTTGAGCTTGTTCTCGATGGGCTGGGGGGCGATGTACTTGCCGTTCGACGTCTTGAGCAGGTCCTTCTTGCGGTCGGTGATGCGCAGGAAGCCGTCGGCGTCGAGCTCGCCGATGTCGCCCGTCGCGAACCAGCCGTCCTTCAGCACGGCGGCCGTGTCCTCCGGCCGGTTGAGGTAGCCCTTCATGATGTTGGGCCCGCGCGCGAGGATCTCGCCGTCCGCGGCGATCTTGATCTCCACGCCCGGGATCGGCGGCCCCACCGTGCCCAGCTTCGTCTTCTTCGACAGGTTGATGCAGAGCACCGGCGACGTCTCCGTCAGGCCGTAGCCCTCCAGGACCGTGAAGCCGAGCGACCAGAGGTACTCGTTGACGTCCCGGGACAGCGCGCCGCCGCCCGAGACGAGCAGCCGCATCCGGCCGCCCAGGCGCTTCGCCATCTTGCCCAGCGCGAGCCAGCGGGCGATCGACATCCGCAGGCGCAGCCCCAGCGGCGCCCGCTCGCCGCGCCGGCGGTACTCCGCCTCCGCCCCGCCGGTCTTCCGCGCCCACTCGAAGAGCCCGCGCTTCCAGCCGGGCATCTTGGCCGTCGACTCGCGCACCTTGGCGTAGATCTTCTCGTAGAAGCGCGGGACCGCCCCCATCAGCGTGGGACGGATCTCCGCGAGGTTCGGGACGACCTTGTCGACGTCCTCCGCGTGCGCGATCGCCGCGCCCTTCCAGAAGAGCGCGTAGTCGAGGATGCGCTCGAAGCTGTGCGAGAGGGGCAGGAAGGAGAGGACGACGTCCTCCGCCGAGCAGTCCAGGATCGAGCAGCAGGTCGTCAGGTTGGAGACCAGGTTCCGCTGCGTGAGCATCACGCCCTTCGGAACGCCGGTCGTGCCCGAGGTGTAGATCAGGGTCGCCAGGTCGTCCGCCGCGATCGCCACGCGGGGCGGCTCGCCCTTTCCCGCGATGAACTCGGCGAAGGGCGTCGTGCCCGGCGCGGGATCGAACGCGATCGCCTTCAGGTCCCCGACCTTGGCCGCCTGCCCGGCGTTCTCCACGAAGACCGCCTTGGCGCCCGCGTCCTTCAGGATGAACTGGACCTGGTCGGCGGGCAGGGTGGAGTAGATCGGGACGTCGGCGACGCCGAGGAGCTGGCAGGCCCAGTCGGCGACGGCCCACTCGTAGCGGTTGTAGGAGAGGATCGCCACGCGGTCGCCGCGGCCGATGCCGAGCGCGGCGAGGGCGGCGGCGCAGCCGCGGACGTCGCGGTCGAGCGCGGCCGCCGATACGGGCTCCCAGGCCCCGTTCCGCTTCCGCAGGTAGCGGTCGGGCTTGGGGTTCCGTTCCATCGACAGCCGATAGACGTCGCCGAGCGTGACGGGCTCCACGAATCTCAGTCTAGCAGAAAGGGTGCCATCGGATTAAGATCGAGCCATGAAGCGGGCGCTGTGCATCCTTTTGCTCGCGGGTTGCGGCGGGGCCTCGAGCGTCATCGAGGAGGTCCCGCCGGATCTGCGGAAGACGACGTCCGTGGTGCCGCCCCTCGCGGACCGCTATCCCTACGCCGATCCGTCGGGCGTCGAGCCCGGCCGCTGGGCGAAATACCGGGAGGGGGAGCGGGTCTTCACGCTGGCGGTGGCGGCGCGCGTCCCGGAAGGGACCTGGATGGAGGTCGTCGAGGAGAGCGCGGCGAGCGCCTGCCTGGTGGCGCCGGACGGCGCGGTGCTGAAGGCGTACTGGCAGGAGCCCGGCGGGCCCGCGCGGGAGCAGCCGCTCGACCAGCGGGCGGAGCCGGCGGCGCCGAAGCGCGCGGAGTCGTCGCGCGAGGTCGCCGAGGAGAAGGTCAAGATCGGCGGGCGGGAGCTCGCGGCCAAGGCCGTCCGCCTGCGCCTGGAGGACCTGGAAGGGCGCCTGGTGAAGGAGACCTGGGTCTGGCATGCCGACGTCCCGCCGCTCTACGCGGGCGGCGAGCTGGGCGGCCTCGTCCGGCGGGAGACGTCGCGGGGCAAGGTCGAGCTGCTCGACTTCGGCGCGGCCGCGAAGCCCGCGGTCCAGCGGCCTTGACGCTCACCACAAAGACACGAAGGCATTCTTTGGCGGGTGGGCCGACGTCCTGAATCGGCTTCGTGGTGCCGTTACTTCTCGTCGCAGGGGGCGCGGCCGACCCGGTGCAGCTTCCACTCGCGGCCTTCCTTGACGAAGCACCACGCGCGGTCGCCCATGCGCGCCTCCCAGTGGTCCGGGACGGCGGCGCAGGGCGCGGTCGTCAGCGTGCCCTGGGGGGCGCGGGCGTCGTAGGACGCGAGGAATTCTTCCTTCGGCAGGGAGTGGCCGTCGACCTTCACCACGTCGGCGGCGATCTGCCGCGCGGCGTCCCTGCGTTTGCCCGGCAGCAGGGACATGTGGAACTGGGTGAAGGTCCAGCGGACGGCGTTCTCGGGGCGGCTCCAGTGCCAGACGGCGAAGGCGCCCGCGCCGGAGCCGAGCACGAGCAGGCCGAAGACCCAGACGCGGCCGGACCTCTTCACGGCGCGAGGTCCCGCTCCAGGGCGTCGCAGGGCCCCGTCACCGTGACGACCCAGGTCATCCAGAGCGCGCCGAGCAGGGCGAGGGCGGCGACGTTGACGCGCAGCGCGACTTCCTTCCGCTCGATCCCCACCTCCTTCACGAGCATCGCGAGGGCGAAGAGCAGGAAGGCGGCGGCGTAGAGCGGGGCGGGCGTCTCGACGAGCAGGCGGGCGGGCAGCGGCGCGTCGTAGAGGTGCTCGGCGAAGTAGCGCCCGTAGCGCCGGCGCGAGAGCACCGTGTGGATCGCGAAGGCGGCGTAGCCGAGGATGTCGATGAGCAGCAGCACCACGCTGGCGGTGATGGGAGAACGGTCTTCGGGGGCGGCGGAGGACGTCACGTCCTACCCCTCGATGATGGGCTCCTTCACCGAGTCCTCTTCGGAGACGGTGCGGCCGGTGACGATGGTGATGTCGTCGTGCTGGGGGGCTTCGCCCTGGTGGGCCTCGACCTCGCTGACGAGGAGCGAAAGGAACTCGCTGGAGCTCTTGTCGGCGAGCTGCTTGCAGCGCAGGTAGAAGCGGTTCTGGCCGTAGAGCTCCTGCGCCGTGTTCATCGACTCGATCACGCCGTCCGTGTAGAGGATGAAGCGGTCGCCCTTGAAGAGCTGGATCTTCTGCTCTTTCAGCGTCTTGTCGAAGAGCGGGCCCTTGTCGATGCCCAGCGCCAGGCCGTTCGGGTTCACCAGGTGGCAGGTGTTCGACGCCTTCCGCCACAGCACCATCGGGTTGTGGCCGGCGGAGACGGCGGACAGGATGCCCTTCTGGAGGGACAGGATCATGTAGAAGACCGTGACGAACATGCCGCGCTTGATGTCGTGGTAGAGGACCTTGTTCACGCGCTGCAGCGTCTCGGCCGGCGACAGCGTCCGCACCGCCTCGCTCTTCACGAGGGCGCGCGTCTCCGTCATCACGATCGAGCCGGGGATGCCCTTGCCCGAGACGTCCGCCACCAGGATGCCCAGGTGGTCGGCGTCGATCTCGATGAAGTCGTAGTAGTCGCCCCCGACTTCCCGCGACGGCCGGTAATACGCCGACACGTCGTAGCCGGGCAGCTGGGGGACCTTGCGGGGCAGCAGGTTCGCCTGCAGCTCCTCCGCGATGGCGAGCTCGTGGTCGAGCATCTTGCGCTCGACGTCCGACAACTCCTCGTCGTTGGACTTGTTGCGGAGGAGGCCCATGCGCTGGCGGAGGGCCATGCGCTTCTGGGCTTTCAGGCGCAGGAGGGAAACGGAGGAGGGCGTCGAACCCATGGCCGGCATCGGCGGCGGGGTATTGAGCGGCTTGCGGCCGATCTCCCCGCCCCCGGTCAGCGGCCGACGGAACGGCCGGTTGGGTCTGTTGAGCGCCATACGGAACCCTTGGATTATAGGCTCCGGGGTAGGAAAAAGGAAACGGAAAGGTCCGGGGAAGCGGATTGCCTGCTATTCTACCCCCGCCATGTTCACGCGCGACTTCCTCCGCGCCACGCCGCTCTTCGCGGCGCTCGGGGACGCCGACGCCGACGCCCTCGTCGCGCTCGGCCGCGAGGAGACCTACAAGAAGGGCCAGGTGATCTTCCGCGAGCGCGAGCCCAGCGGAAAGCTCTACCTCGTCGTCGCCGGCGTCGTCGAAATCTCCAAGCTCAGCCCCGGCTCCGAGCGCCCGGCCGCCCTGGCCCGGCTCGAGCGGGGCGACATCCTCGGCGAAGTCTCCGCCTTCGACGGCGCGCCGCGGACGGCCACGGCCTCCGCCGCCGTCACCCCCGAGGCCCGGGTGGCCGTCTGGGACATGGAGGACTTCCAGTCCTTCCTGGCGGCCCGACCCGTGGTGGCGTCCGACATCCTCCGCCGCCTCGTGAAGACCCTCGGGGAGCGCCTGAGGCGGACCTCGGAGGCCGTGCAGGTCCTGATCCGCGCCCTGGGGCACTAAGTGAGGAATAGTCCGGGGCTCCCGCCGGTTCCATCTTCAGGGATGGACGTCCGCGCGGAGTTCGAGGCCCAGGCGCTGCCGCTGGCGGACGCCCTTTACCGGACGGCGGTTCGGATGACCGGGGCGCCGGCGTCCGCGGAGGACCTCGTGCAGGACGCGTACCTGAAGGCGTTCCGGGCGTTCGGCCGCTTCGAAAAAGGCACGAACTTCAAGGCCTGGATCTTCACCATCCTCACGAACACGTTCATCAACGAATACCGCCGGAAGTCGGCCGCCCCCACGGATTTCACGGAGGCGGAGCCGGAGGGCGAGGTCGAGGCCGTCCATTTGAAGGCGGAGGACGTCGACCGCCTGGGCGACCACCTCGGCGACGAGGCGGCGCGGGCCCTGGCGAAGGTGCCGCCGGAATTCCGGCTGCCCTTCCTGCTGTCGACCTTCGAAGACCTGAGCTACAAGGAGATCGCGGGAGTGCTGGGGATTCCGATCGGGACGGTGATGAGCCGCCTGTTCCGCGCGCGGCGGATCCTGCGCGAGGAGCTGGCGGCGGCGGGGGCGCGGGCATGAAGTGCCACGAGGCGAAGCGGCGGCTCGACCTCTTCATGGACGGGGAGCTGGCGGTTCCCGAAAACCTGTCGGTCCTCGAGCATCTCAATCTCTGCCGGCCCTGCGCGGACGTGTTCGAGGGCGAGAAGCGGCTGCGGACGTCGATGAAGGCCCGGCTCGGCGCGCTGCGCGCGCCCGCCGGCCTCGCGGCCCGGCTCTCGGCGTCGCTGGGCGGCGGCGAGGTCGCCGCGTTCCCCTCTCGCCGCGGGGGGATGATCGCGGCGGCGGCGATCTTCTTCGCGATCGTCGGCTCGCTGCTCTTCTCGGAGGGGCCCGGCGTCCAGCTGCTGGCGTCCGAGCTGTCGGAACGGCACGGGCGGCGCGAGGCCTACGCCTGCGGCGAGGGCGGCGACGAGCGGCGCTGCCTCTGCCCGGCCTGCACGACGGACGTCGCGCCCGCGATCCGGAGCTTCTTCGAGAAGCACGCGGAGCGCGACTATTGCGCGCACGTGGCCGAGGCGTCGAAAGTCGGTTACGCGTACGAGGGCGTGGCGGCCTGGCGCTGCCGCGGCGGGGACGAGGTCTTCTGGTCGTCGTGGAGGACGTCGAACGGCTCCCGCGTCTCCCACGCCCTGGTCGCGCTGGCCCTCGACGCCCCGCGCGCCGAGCGCAAGGCCGGCCGCGTCGTGCTCTTCTACCCGCGGAGCCCCGAGCTCGCCTGCGTCTTCGTCTTCGACGACGCCGCCGAAGCCGGGCGCTTCACGTCCGCCCTCGGGCTTCCGAAGCCCTAGACGGCCCGCGTCTTCCCGCGGACCGGCTTGAACACCACGACGACCTCCGTCGCGGTTGCCTCGGCGATCTTCAGGAGCGTCTTGAGGCTGAACCCCTCGTAGCGGCCGCTCTCCAGACGGGAGATGGTCTGCTGCTTCGTGCCCATGCGGCGGGCCAGCTCCGCCTGGCTGACGCCGAGCTTTTCCCGCAGCCGGACGATCTGATGGGCCACTTCCACCGCCAGGCGGGCCTGCCGGAAATGCTCCCGGAACCCCGGCTTGCGCAGCTTCCGGGCCAGCCAGTCGTCCAGAGTCCGCGCCTTGGATCTCACAGCTCCACCTCCCCGTTCCTGATCCGAGCTTCGAAGTCCTTCATGCGCGCCTCGGCCGTCTCGATCTCGCGGGGTGGAAGAGCCGGCGTTCTCTTCGTGATCGCGTGGGCGACCACGACGATCCGCCCTTCTCGAAAGTAGTAGAGCAATCGATGCTCCTTGCGGCCCAGCGAGATCCGCAATTCCCACAACTTGCCCCGCACGTGCGCCGCGTGCGGACGTCGCAGGGCCGGCCCCTGATCCGCCAGATAGTCCAGCGCGGCCAGCACTTTGGCCTGCTCCTTCTCCGGCAGCCGCTCCACGTACTCGGTGACCGGCGAGTGGCCGGCCGCCGACACGTAGAGCACGACCCGATAGGACATTCTCTCTCCTTTTGGGGGTCCACAGCAAGATTGATGTGTCCGTGGTCCTATGAATGTAAACGGATCTGATGTGTCGGAATGGGCCGCGTGAGCGGAGGCGGGTTAGCCTTCTAACCGGCGCGCGCCGTGATGAACCACGAGCTTCGCGCAGGCCAAGGACAGGGGCGTGACCGCGACCAGGCGCTTGATGCTCATGGGTTCCGCGACCGCGCCAGGGGCAGGAACTCCTAGGGGAAGAGAGTCGGGTTTCATGGACGTCCGCGGCGGGCGGAGCGCGGCTTGCCCAGGATCTCCGAGGCGAGCAGCAGCTTCGCGCCGGAGCTGAGGCGGGGATTGCGGAACAGGATCTCGTCGAGCGTGCGCGGCCGGGCGCGGTGCGCGACTTCCGCCGGCGCGCCCTCGGCCAGCTGCTGGACCGGCTCCTCCGGCGGCTCGGGCTCGACGGCCTCCGGCTCCGGCGCGGGACGTCGGGCCTCCCGCATCCGGCGGATCTCTTCGTCGGGATCGACATCCGGCGTCTCCACGACGTCCGCGGGCGCCTGGCTCGCCTCCTGGGCGGCCCGGCGGCGCCGCTCGATGTACGGCCCGAAGACCTCCTCGAGCACGTTCTCGTAGGGCAGGCGCGGCCGGCCCTCGTCGTAGGCGGGGCCGGGCGGCGGCTCGAGCTCGCCCTCGGGCTTGCCTTCGAGCCTCCGCTTCTCGGCTTCCTTCTTCTTCCGCCACCGCTCGATCAGCGGCCCCAGCAGGGCGGCCGCGATGAAGAGGATGAGCAGGATGAGATTGAAGACCGCCTTGAAGTCCTTCGAATCCATGGCTCAGCTCGTCTTGGTCTCCGGGCCCGGCGAGCCGCCGGCGATCGACTTCCGCATGTCCGTGTCGGCCTGCACGTTGCGCATGTTCATGTAGTCCATGATCCCGAGCCGGCCGTTCCGGAAGGCGTCGGCCATCGCCATCGGCAGCTCCGCCTCGGCCAGCGTGACCTTCGCGCGGTTCTCCTTGTCGAGGGCCACCATTTCCTGCTCGCGGGCGACGGCCAGGGCGCGCCGCTTCTCCGCCTCGGCCTGCGCCATGCGCTTGTCGGCCTCGGCCTGGTCCACCCGCAAGCGGGCGCCGACGTTGTCGCCGACGTCCACGTCCGCGATGTCGATCGACACGATCTCGAACGCCGTCTGGGAGTCGAGGCCCTTGTCGAGCACGCCCTTGGAGATCCGGTCGGGGTTCTCGAGCACGTTCTTGTAGCTTTCGGCCGAGCCGATCGAGCTCACGATGCCTTCGCCGACGCGCGCGACGATCGTCTCCTCGGCGGCGCCGCCGACCAGCCGCTCCAGGTTCGTCCGCACCGTGACGCGCGCCTTCACTTTCAGCTGGATGCCGTCCTTCGCGACCGCGTCCAGGGTGTCGCGGCCCTTCTTCGGGTCCGGGCAGTCGATGACGCGCGGCCGCACGCTCGTCTGCACCGCGTCCAGGACGTCGCGGCCCGCGAGGTCGATGGCCGTCGCCTGCTGGAACGTCAGGTTGATCTTCGCCTTGTTCGCCGCGATGAGGGCCGTCACGACCCGGATCACGTTGCCCTTGGCCAGGTAGTGCGCCTCCAGGGCGTTCGAATCGACCGGGATGCCCGCCTTCACGGACATGATCCGCGCCGTGACGATGGTCAGCGGCGAGACCTTCCGCAGCGACATCCCCACCAGGTCGAGCAGCCCGACCCGCGCGCCGGACAGCAGCGCCTGGATGTACAGCAGGCCGTACTTCAGGATGATGATGAAGAAGATCAGCAGCGTCAGGACGAGCGCGCCGATGGCGGCGTACCCGAGCGGTCCGCTGAAGAACGTGGCCTGCGCGAGAAGTGCGCTCATGATTCCTCCCTAGTGCCGAGTCTCGAATGACGTCCGGGGGACGCCTTCCAGATTCTAGATCTTAGATTCCGGATCCGTCGCGCGAACGACGATCCGGTTGCCTTCCACCTTGACGACCTTCACGGCCGTGCCCCGCGCCACCAGCTCGCCGGCCGTCACCACGTCGATCCGGCGGCCGTCGATCGCCACCACCCCGGCGGGGCGCAGCTCGGTGACCGACTCGCCCTGCTTGCCGGCCAGCGCCGCGTAGTCGCTCGCGAAGGACGACCCGCCCTCCAGCGTCGACTTCAGCGTCATGCGCTTCATGCCGGTGAGCAGCGCCAGCGGGCCCACGATCACCGCCAGGACGATCTGGGCCATCCCGATCGCCCAATGGTGCCGGAAGCCGAAGAAGACCGACGTCCCGATCATCCCCAGGCCGATCAGGCCCATGACGAGGCCCGGCAGGAACGCCTCCGCCGTGATCAGCGCGAGGCCCGCCATGTACAGGACGGCGACCAGCCAGAGGTCCATCGTTCAGCGCTTCGTCCGCGCCACCACGATCCGCATGCCTTCCACCCGCAGGATCTCCACCGGCTCGCCCTGCGCGATGAATTCGCCTTCGGCGACCACGTCCAGGATCTGGCCGTCGACCGAGATCTTTCCGCCCGGCCGCAGCGGCGTCGTCGCGTGGCCGTGCCGGCCCGCGAGGTCGGGGGACGTCGACGTCCCCGGCGCCGCGCCGACGAGCTCCGTCTGGAGGACCAGCCGGTTGGCGACGGGAACCTTCGGCAGGAAGCGCAGGACGAACAGGAAGAGCACGGAGGCCGTCGCCAGCGACGTGAGCGTGCGGCCGACGGAGCTGAGGAGGACGTCGACCTCCCACGGCGCGCCCTGGGTGTCCGGCAGGGTGAAGCCCTGTAGGGAGAGGATGAGGCCGGCCGCGGCGCAGACGGCGCCGAGGATGGCGAGGATGCCGCCGGTGGGGAGGAGGAGGATCTCGACGAGGACGAGGCCGACGCCGATCGCGAAGAGGACGATGTCGGTCGCCTCGGCGAGGCCGGCGAGGCTGTGCCCGAAGAAGAACAGGAGCAGGCAGACGGCGCCGAGCACGCCGGGAACGCCGAAGCCCGGCGTCTTGAACTCGATCCAGAGGCCGACGACGCCGATCACGAGGAGGATCATGGCGACGCCGCCCGAAGTGATGAAGCCCACGAAGTTCTCGGACCAGCTGGGGACGACGTGGATCTCCGCGGCCGCCGCCAGGCCGTGGTCCTTCCAGATCTCCTCGCGGCTCCGGACGATCTTGCCCATGCCGGCGTCGACGACCTGCCGGTCGGTCAGGGTGAGGAGCTTGTCCTTGCTGTCGAAGGGAACGCGGGGGACGTCGAACGTCTTCCCTTCGCCGCGGATCTTGTCGATCTCGCCCACGGTGAGGTAGAGCTTCTTGCCGTCGACGAGGACTTCGAAGACTTCCAGGTCGCGGTCGACCATGGCGACGGCGAGGTTGGGCGGATAGCCGTTCTGCTCGGCGCGGGCCCGGAACTTCTCTCGGAACCCGGAGACGTACTTTTCCTCGACCGCGGTGGCGCCCTCCGGGCCCTGCTGGACCACCGCCGCGGCGCCGATGACGGTGCCCGGGTACATGTAGAGCTTCTTGCAGGACAGGGCCAGGAACGCGCCGGCGGACCACGCGGCGCCGAGCGAGTCTCCCGATTCGGCGGGGCGGATGAAGGCGGCCGTCGGGACGGTCAGGGCGGTCATGGCCTCGCCCATGGCGAGGGTGTGGTCGACGCGGCCGCCGGGGGTGTCGATCTCGAAGATGACCAGGGCGGGCTTGGCGTCGCCCATCTCCTTGATGGCGCGGCGGACGAGGGCGAGATTGGGGGTGTCGATCGGTCCGTGGATGGGGACGACGACGACCCGGGCCGGCGCGGCCGCGGGGGCGGCGACGTCCTGGGCGGCGGCGCTCAGGAGGAGGGCGAGGGTTCCTATCATTCCGAACCGATTCTATCCGAAGGGGGGACGGGAACCAAGGGCGGCCCGTAACGGGGAAAAGAAAACGGGCCGTCCGGATCGCTCCGGACGGCCCGTTCGTAATCTCGCGGAAACTACTTCGCCATGGACTTGATGGCGGCGGCGATCGCCGTCTTGACGGCCGCGGGGCCGCCGCTGGTGATCTTCTTGAGCTCCTTGGGGGCCTCGCCGCGGGGGTCGAGGATGAGCAGCGTGGGCGCCGAGGTGACCTTGTACTTCTTGGCGTCCTCGCCGTTCTTGTCGAAGGTCACGGAGGCGAAGAGGACGTTGCCGAAGGACTCGTCGAGCGAGGGGTCGCCGAGCATCTCGCTGAAGAGCTTCGTCTTGCCGCCCGCGTCGCCGAAGAGCAGCACGACCGGCTTGGAGCCCGCCTTGCCGTCCTTGAGAGCCTCGGCTTCCGAGGCCACGCCCGTGCGGGGCTGGGGGCCCGCCAGGCCCGGGATGTTCGACACGAACTTTTCGGGATTCGACTCGAACTGGCCCTTGCAGTTGCCGCAGCAGAGGCCGACGGTCTTGCCCTTGTAGACCGCCGTGATGCCCGGCTTGATGGGCGTGCCGCCCTTGACGGGGCACGTGTCGTTGATCGGCTTGCCCTGGACCGCCCAGACCAAGCCCGCGGCGGCCAACAGGGCCGCGCCCGCTCCGAGAATCTTCATGATCTTCTCCCCGTTTAACAGTCTTGATACCCAACGGCGCCGGCCCCTCCAAAGTATCCGCAAAAGGAATGTTCCAAATCGGGCGGTTCAATGCGACCCCTAGCAGGCTGCTGAAAAAAGCATTGGGCAATAGGCATTAGGCATTGGCGGGGCCGTTCCCCCTCGGGGGGACAAGGGGGGACGGGTCTGCTAATGCCAATGGCCCAATGCCTATTGCCTTTTTCGGCAGCCTGCTAGATCGCGACCGTGCCGAAGCCTTCGAAAGAATGCAGGGCGTGGTGAGCCCGCATGAACAGGTCAGCACAATCCTCGCAGAGGAAGAGCTTGATCGGTCCGCCCGGTCTGGGCCTGATGTTCGCGATGGACGCCCCGCACGCGGCACAAGGCCCCTCGCCGTTCCGCCGATCCTCGGTGATGCTTCCTTCTCGGAGAGCCGCCAGCTTTCGCAGACCCGCTTCGTACTCGTCTATGGCAAGGGCGATGAACTGCTTTGCTTGGAACCCCTTCGCGTTCAACTCCCGCAGTTCCGCCAGGAGCGGCAGGCATTCCTTAAGGATCTCGGCCCGTGCCCGGCTGGGGGCGACGGTCATCCGTTGTCCCCGGACCATGAGGCCGTCGAAGTAGGTTGGACGCCCGGAACACATGCGGAGTGTCGGGGTGATCCATCTCGAGCATGGCCGCGGACCTTCCTGAAAAAGAAAAGGACCCGGCCCCTCGCGGAGCCGGGTCCTTCCGTAGTTTCCTGTACCTGTCCCCGGTTTAGGGGTCGTCGGCCGTGTAGGTGTCGCGCGCGACCCGGCGGGCCTTGGCGGCGTCGCGGCGCTGCTCGACCGAGAGGGTGGCGTTGCCCACCGCCTCGCCGACCGCGAACTCGATGTCGTAGTCCCCGTCCTTGAGGTTCTTCACCAGCACCTCGAAGACCTCCTTCACGGGCGACACGCCCGTCTTCCGGAAGACCTCCGAGAGCGCCTTGCCGCTCGCCAGCCGCACGCCCTTCTGGCGCGCCGCCTTCTCCGCGTCGGCGTCCTTGTCCTCGACGACCTTCGCCAGGACGTCGATCGCCCGCTGGTCGCCGAAGCGTCCCAGCGCCCGCGCCGAGGGGATCCGGATGAAGTCCTCGCGCAGCGGGTCCGGCGCCACCGTCTTGATCAGCGCCTCGACCGCGTCGCGGTACGGATAGAGCGTGTTGGTCGGATCGACGTCCGCCAGGGCCTCGGCCGCGTCCCGGGCGATCTCGTCCGCGCGGTCCTTCGAGTCCTTCTTCGCCTCGGGGAGGTCGAAGGCCTTCTCCAGCAGGGCCTGCAGGCCGAGCTTGTCGGCGTCCTTGCCGATCACCGCGAAGGCGGTGCCCTTCTCCAGGTACTCCTTGCCGGCGTCCGCGACTTCCTGGGGATTGTCGCCGAGCACCAGGCGCGGGATGTTCTTCGTGCGCACGTCGTCGCGCAGGGTGTCGAACACCGTCTCCACGATCTGCTTGCGGGTGTCGGCCTCGCGGAAGTAGACCTGGGCGCAGATCTTCTTCTGCACGATGATGAGGTCTTCCGTGGGGAACTGCTTGGCCTTGATGATGCCCTCGGAGCCCGAGGCGGCGATCACCGGGAAGATGTTGATCGAGGCCAGCATCTTCTTGAAGCTGTTGATGAAGTTCCGGTCGTTGTCGTCCTGGATGTCGTAGATGACCAGGGCGACCCGCACGCCCTGCTCGCCGAGGGCGTCGATCAGGTTCGGGATCACCAGCTCCATGCCGACCTTCCGGCGCTGCGGGTTGAGGGCGACCATGGCGCGGGCGGCGGCGTAGCGGACGCGCTTGTCCTCGTTGGTGAGCGCCTCGATGAGCGGGAAGCCCATCGTGCCGTCGCCGCCCTTTTCGGCCTTGGCCTCTTCTTCCTTCTTCTCGGCGTCGGGCGCGGGGGCCGGCGCGGGCAGGTCCTCGGCGCGGCCCATCTCCGCGATCGCGTCGATGCAGGCCTTCGCCACCAGGTAGTTGCCGTCGGTCAACGAGCGCGCCAGGCCCTCGTAGATCGAGCGCTTGCCGGGCGTCTGGCCCACCACGTTCGTGCGCAGCGTCTTGGCCAGCTTGAGCTTCTTCCAGTACTCGACCACCACCTTCTGGACGTCCATGTCGCTCGCCGCGCCGTCGATCTTGCCCTTCAGGTCGGCGAGGTTCGCGGTGTTCAGGCCCTCGGTCTCGCCGAGGAGCTTCACGAGGCCGTCCTTGTCCAGCTCGCCGACTTTCAGGGCGTCGACGGCCGCGTCCACCGCCGCCTCGGCCTCGAGGGCCTGGGCGAACTCGACGCAGGCGAGGAGGCTGAGCGCCGAGAAGCCGGTGCTCGCGTCCTTGTAGGCGGGGTCCAGCTCCAGGAGGTCGAAGAGGGCCTCCTCGGCCAGCTGCTCGTTGTAGGCGTAGCGGGCGACCTTGCGCTCGGTGAGGACGTCCTTCTCGGCGTCCCACTTCCAGATCAGGTACGCGCGCTGCCAGGTGTAGATCACGCTGGAGTGGCCGTAGTAGAACTTCGTGGCCAGCTCATAGTAGTAGTCGGTCGCCTTGCGCCACTGGGCCGCGTCCTTCGTCCGGATGATCTTGCGCAGCGACTCGTTGGCGAACTTCTTCACCTCGGGCTTTTCGTTGGGGTTCTCGACGGCCCACTTCAGCGCCGGGATGGCCCGCTCGTCCTTGATGTTGCCCAGGACGATCGCGGCGTTCTGGCGCATCGTGTCGTTCTTGGAGTCCAGCGCCTCGATCAGGGCGAGGGAGCCGTCCACGCCGATCTCGGTGAGGAGCAGGATCACGCGCGAGCGGTACTTGTCGTCCTGGGGGTTGCCCAGGGAGGGCAGCACGAAGCGCACGCAGTAGGGGCCGAAGTTCTTCAGGTGCCAGAAGCCGTTCCGCCAGACCTCGTGCGACTCGCTCTTGAGGTCCTCGATGTACTTGAGGACGACTTCCTTCTTCTCCCGCAGCGGCTCGCCCGGCTTGGCCAGCTCGAAGAGCCGGCGGCCGATGTCCTGCATCGGGCGCTCGGGGCTGTTCATCATGCCGGCGACGATGTTCTCGCCCGCCCGCTTGATGAAGGCGTAGACCTGGTCCGAGTCCGGCTTCATCTGGAAGGCCTCCTCGAACTTCGAGGACGCCTCCTGGTACTTGCCGCGCTTGTAAAGGTCCATGCCCTCCTGGAGGGCGACGCGGACCTTGTCGCCGAACCCTTCATCCTGCGCCCCCGCGGAGGGCAGGATCGCGGCGACCGCCAGAGACAGCAGGACCCAGCGCTTCAGCATGGCATTCTCCCCAGAGTGTCCGAACCCCGTTGATTCTCGGTCCGCCCGGTTTTATGTCAACGAAAAAGACACGATCCGCTCGTTGCGGAGGAGGTCGTCGATCGACTCCCGCTGCGTCACGACCTGGTCCTCCTTGCCCGCCACCACCACCTCGCACGGCCGGGGGTGCGAGTTGTAATTCGACGCCATCACGTACCCGTACGCCCCCGCCGAGAAGACGCACACGAGGTCGCCCCGCTTCAGGGGGGGCAGGCGGCGCTCCTTCGCGAAGAAGTCGCCGCTCTCGCAGATGGGACCCACGACGTCCGTCGGGGACGTCGCCCCCGTCCACTGCTCCTCGTCCGGCACCTCTCCCGAGTGCGCCGCGTCCGTCTTCACCGGCCAGACCCGGTGATACGCGCTATACAAAGTAGGACGGATCAAGTCGTTCATTCCCGCGTCGCAAATGACAAATTTCTTGTCCCCGGATTCCTTCACGTAGAGCACCCGGGTGAGGAGGACCCCGGCGTTGCCCACGATGAAGCGCCCGGGCTCCAGCAGCACCTTGCAGTTCATCTTCCGGATGATGGGGATGATCGCCGCCGCGATCTCCTTCACCGGCCTGGCCAGCTTGTCCTTGTACCAGATGCCGAAGCCGCCCCCGATGTCCAGCCACTCGATCGGCGCCCCCAGCGCGCGCGCCTCCGGCAGGAAGGCCGCGATCTTGTTCATCGTCTCGACGTACGGCTCGACCTTCGTGATCTGGCTGCCGATGTGGACGTGGAGACCCGACATCCGGATGTTCTTGAGCTGGGCCGCCTTGCCCAGGATCTTCCGGGCCCGGTCGAGGTCGACCCCGAACTTGGTCTCCTTCTTGCCCGTCGCGATGTAGGTGTGGGTCTGGGGGTCGACGTCCGGGTTCACCCGCAGCGCGATCTGCGCGACCATGTTGCGCGCGCCCGCCAGGCGGTCGATGTTCTCCAGCTCCGCCTCGCTCTCCACGTTGAAGAGCAGGATCCCCTTCTCCAGGGCCAGGTTGATCTCGTCGTCGGCCTTGCCGACGCCGGCGAACACGATCTTCTGGGGGTCCGCGCCGATCTTGAGGGCGCGGATCAGCTCGCCGCCCGACACGACGTCGAAGCCCGACCCCTCGTCCTTCATGATCTTGAGGATGGACAGGTTCGAGTTCGCCTTGATCGAGTAGCAGATGAGGGGCTGCTGGGTGAGGTCGCCCGCCGAGGCGAACGCGTCCCGGATCTTCCGGTAGTGCTCGAGGATGGTCCGCCCCGAATAGACGTACAGGGGCGTCCCGTGCTTCTCGGCCAGCTTGGCGGCCGGGACGTCCTCCACCATGAGCTCGCCGCGCTGGTAGTTGAAGTAATCCACAAATGCTCCTTACTCGCTCCCCCTCCTCTCCGCTCGGAAGCCGGGGATTATAACCAGGAGACGAATCTGGAATCTAGAATCTAGAATCTCGAAGGGATTCCCCCCTCCCCCCGGGGGGCGGGGGGAACTCCCCGAGATTCGAGATTCTAGATTCCAGATTCGAGGAAAAAATGGCGGAAGCGCGGCTGCCCACCCTGAAGGTCGGGACGGACTGGGTCCCGGTCGAGATCGTGTCCGAGGCCCGGGTCGTCATGAGCATGCGCGGCTACGCGCCCGTGCTCGAAGTGCGCGTCCCGGCGGGAGCGCACATCCTCTACATCTCCTCGAAGTCGATCTCCGAAGCCCTCGAACCCCTGCGCCAGGCCAACGCCGGCAACTTCAGCGGCCTGAAGCTGAAAGTGCGGAAGGCGTCGGAAGACAAGATGGCGCCCTACGAAGTGGAGAAGGCCTAGGTTTCGAGGAAGCCGCGCGCGTCGACGCGGAGGCTTCCCGACCGGGCCAGGTGCAACCAGTACCCCCCGCCTTCGTGCCGCGAGAGCGAGAGGATCTCGTCGATCGCGATCGTCCCGGCCGCCCGCGCCTCTTCGAGCTTCGACCGAAGCTCCGCGAAGTTGCGGACGTCGGTGAAGGTGAGGTGGACTTGAAAAGGATTGTCCTTGTCGCGGAGATCCACCGCGAGCGAGACCTCCGTGTCGCCACGGTACTCCACGTCACGAATCAGTCCGTCGTGGTACTCGTGACGCGTCTTCAATCGCTTCTTCACGGGCAGAGCTTCAGGGTCAGCAGCGCCATCGCGGTGCCGTAGACCCGGCCCAGCTCGTGAGAGTCCACCCAGCAGCCGTCGATCTCCTGCGTCTCCAGCAGGATCGCCTTCTGCTTCTCCAGGACGTCGAGCGCCCCCGCCGCCTTCGCCGTCAGCGCCCGCCCGTACTGCCCGTACCAGTAGAAGAAGCCGCCGTTCCGCCAGGCGTCCGCGTGGTCGTCGTACTTGCGGATCCGCTCCAGCAGCGGCTGGTGCTGCAGGGAGTGGTCGAGCGACGTCCCCAGCGCGTCCTTCGTCGACGCGCCCCCGAGGAAGAGCGCCAGCTCGCAGATCGGGATCCGCCCCGAGCCCATCTCGAGGGGCCCGCCCTTCCCGGGGAAGCTGTAGGCGAACGAGCCGCGCTGGTCGCGCGTCGACGCGAGCGCCGCGACGCCCTTTTTCAGCGGGGCGCCGGGGATGTCGACGCCCTTCGCCTTCGCCTCGTAGAGCGCGTGCAGGGCGGTGGCGGTGACGAACGGGTTGTCGTACTCGTGGTACCAGGTGCCCGTGAAGCGCTGGAGGTCGAGCAGCTTCTTCGCGATCCGGCCGGCCGTCGCCAGGTCGCCCGTCCGCGTGAAGTACAGGAGACGGTAAGCGTGCGCCCAGGCGATCTCGTCGCTGTCGTCGCCGGCGATCTTGGTCTCGTCTTTCATGTAGGCCTCGGCGCGGCCGATCGCGCGCTCGGGCCCGTTCCACTCCCGCAGCGCCAGCGTCGCCAGCGCCGTCACCGCCATCCACACGTTGGGCAGCGAGTCGTCCCCGCCGAAGTTGTAGTGGGAGTCGTCCCAGACGCCCGACTTCCGCTGCGTCCCGGCCAGGTAGCGGACGGCGCGGGCGGGATCGACGTCCTTCCGGGACAGCTGGGTGCTGGTGGGGAGGGCGTCGAGGGCCGGCAGGGTCTCGTAGACCTCGAAGCCGCGGACGAAGGGGCCGTCGCGGGCGAGCTCGGCGGCGGCCTTGGCGGCCCAGCGGCCCTGCTTGATCTTCTTCCACACCGCGCGCGCCTCGTCGTCGCGGCCGGTGAGGGAGAGGGCGACGCCCTCGTAGTAGCGGGCCTCGTCGCCCCCCTGGAGCGTGAAGAGATCGGGGTCGGGCTTGCCGGCGGCGAGGGCGGCGCGGGCGGCGTCGAGCTCGCGGACCTCGGGCGGCAGCTTCGCCACGCCGCGGAGCAGGTGGACGAACCAGTCCTCGTGGAAGGTGCTGAGGCGGTCGACGCGGTGGAGGACCTTGAGGTCGGCGTCGAGGAAGAGCAGGGCGGGCTCGATGACGTCGAGCGGGACGAGGCCGAAGGGCTTGCGGTGCTCCTTCGCCCCGACGAGGCGCAGGGGCACGAAGCGCTCGCGGAGGAGGTCGATCACCCGCGGCATCATCCACGGCCCGGCGAGCATGTACTTCTCGACGACGCGCTTGCGGTCCATGGGGGAGTCGTCGAGGGTCGGCACCCACCAGCAGATGGGCCGGCCGGTCTCCTTCGCGCGGGCCTGGGCCTGGGCGAGGCTGGCGGTCCAGGGGATCTCGGTCCCGCAGGCGGCCGCCGGGCCCCGCAGGGGGAGGTCGGGGGATTTCGCCTGGAGGAGGAGCCCTTCGACGGGGCTCAGGGCAAGGCAGAGCCAGAGCATCGGGGCCATTATAGGAGAAAAGTGCCAGGCAGATTTCTCCGGCGCGGAACCAACACTTGAACGGATCTAGCGTAAGTGCTAATGATCTGAGCCTATGAACGACACCGCCATGATCCAGGCGGACCGGCTTTCCAAGGTGTATGGAAGCTTCGCCGCCCTTTCCGAGGTCTCGTTCTCCGTCCCGCGCGGGCAGGTCGCCGCCTTCCTCGGCCCCAACGGCGCCGGCAAGACGACGACCATGAAGATCCTCACGGGCTTCCTCGCGCCCACGTCGGGCACGGCGAAGATCGCGGGATTCGACGTCCGCGGCGAGCGCCTTCAGGCCGCCGAGAAGCTCGGCTACCTCCCGGAGAACGGCCCGCTCTACCTCGACATGACCCCGCTCTCGCTGCTGCGCTTCTTCGGCGAGGTCCGCGGCATGGGCGCCGCCAAGCTCGCCGAGCGCGTCGAGTACGTCGCCGACCTCTGCAAGCTCCGCGACGTCCTCGAAAAGCCCATCCACCAGCTCTCGAAGGGCTACAAGCAGCGCTGCGGCATGGCCCAGGCGCTGCTGCACGAGCCCGACGTCCTCATCATGGACGAGCCGACGACCGGCCTGGATCCCAACCAGATCCGCGACGTCCGCCGCACCATCCGGGAGCTCGGGAAATCCAAGACGATCCTGCTCTCGACCCACATCCTGCAGGAGGTCGAGGCCGTCGCCGACCGCGTGATCTTCGTCCACGCGGGCCGCATCGTGTTCGACGGGACCCCCGCCCAGATGAAGGCGCGGGGGCCGTCGCTGGACGACGTCTTCCACCAGCTCACGAACGCGTAGGGGAATAGCATGGTCCGCTTCCACGTCATCCGCTCGATCTTCCGGCGAAACTTCGCCGGCTACTTCGCGAACCCGACGGGCTACGTCTTCATCGCCGTCTTCGTGGCGCTGTCGGGCGTGCTCGCGTTCGTGCCCGACTCCTTCTTCGTGAACAACCTGGCGAACCTCGACACGCTCAACCGCTACTTCCCGTACCTGCTGCTCTTCTTCGTGCCGGCGGTGGCCATGGGCACCTGGGCGGAGGAGCGCAAGCAGGGCACCGACGAGCTGCTGCTGACGCTGCCGGTGAAGGACCTCGAGATCGTCCTCGGCAAGTACCTGGCGGCCCTCGGCATCTACGGCGTCTCGCTCGTCTTCGCCCTCGCCAACGTCTGCATCCTCGCCTTCCTGGGCAGCCCCGACTACGGCGTGATGCTGGGCACCTACCTCGGCTACTTCTTCCTGGGCGCCGGCCTGCTCGCGCTCTCGATGGCCGCCTCCCACCTCGCGTCCAACATGACCATCGCGTTCATCTTCGGCGCCCTCGCCTGCGCCGTGCCCGTCTTCCTCAGCGACTCGGGCTCGCTGCTCCGCGGCTGGGCCCGCGACGTCTTCGAGGCGGTGGGCGTCGACGACTCCTTCCTCGACTTCGCCAAGGGCGTGGCCTCCCTCAAGGCCGTCCTCTACTTCACGGCCATGGCGGTCCTCTTCCTCTATGTGGACCTCGTCATCCTCGCCAAGCGCCACGTGCAGGATCCCGCGCGCTGGGCCCACCTGGGCGCGCGCCTCGCCTCGCTCTTCCTCATCGGCATCACCCTGGGCGTGCTGTCCGGGCGCGCGGGCTGCCGCGTCGACCTCACCTCCGAGCGGCTCTTCTCGCTGAACCCCGCCACCAAGGACATCCTCGACAAGGTCTCGAGCGAGCGGCCCGTCACCGTGCAGGCCTTCGTCAGCCCCGAGGTGCCCGCCGACTACGTCGACACCCGCGAGACCCTCGTCGGGCTCCTGCGGGAGATCGACGCCCGCGGCGGCTCCCGCGTGGAGGTCCGGGTCGTCGACACCGTCAAGTACTCCGCCGAGGCGCGCGAGGCCGAGACCTTCGGCATCCGCTCCGCCGCGCGCCGCGAGGAGCAGGAAGGCGCCTCCTACGAGGCCGACGTCTACCTGGGCCTCTCGTTCCGCTGCGGCGCGGAGGAAGTCGTGATCCCCTTCGTGCAGCGGGGGATGTCGATCGAATACGAGCTCACCCGCGCCATCGGCACCGTGTCCGGCGCGAAGCGCAAGAAAGTGGGCGTGGCGACGACCGACGCGAAGATCTTCGGCGGCTTCGACTTCCAGAGCTTCAACCAGTCGCCCGAGTGGCCCATCGTGATGGAGCTGAAGCGGCAGTACGAGGTCGTCCAGGTCTCGCTCGACCAGCCGATCGGGGAGAACTACGACGCGCTGATCGCGGCGCAGCCCTCGTCGCTCTCGCAGGCGCAGATGGACAACCTGCTGGCCTACGTGCGCAAGGGGCACGGGACTATTCTGCTCGACGACCCGTTCCCGACGGTCAATCCGGGCCTGGTGCCCAGCAAGCCCAAGGGCGGGCAGAAGCAGAACAACCCGTTCGCCCCGCAGCCGCCGTCGGAGCCGAAGGGCGACATCCGCCGCTTCTACGAGCAGATCGGCGTGCGCTGGGACCCGGACGCGCTCGTCTGGGACTCCTTCAACCCGCACAAGCAGTTCCAGGCGCTGCGCAAGGAGCTCGTCTTCGTGAGCCCGGCGAGCGGCGGCGCGGGCGGCATCAGCCAGGCCGATCCGATCACCAAGGGCCTGCAGGAGCTGCTCTTCTTCTTCGGCGGCGAGCTCAGCCAGGCCCCCGGCTCGCCCGTCCAGTTCACGCCGCTGCTGCAGTCGTCGCCGGCCGGCGGCGTCGTCATGTACAACAACCTCTTCCAGCCCGGCATGTTCGGCCAGGAGCAGGCCAACCCGTTCGTCCGCTACATCCCCGCGATGCGCCAGTCCACCCTCGCCGCGCGCGTGCGCGGCTCCATCCCCGCGCCCGCCGGCGGCGGCGACGCGGCGTCGATCAACGCCGTGGTGGTGGCGGACCTCGACGCCATGAGCCCCTGGTTCCACCAGATCCGCGACGACGCCCCCAGGGGCCTCGAGTTCGACAACCTCACGTTCGTGCTGAACGCGGTGGACGTCGTGGCCGGCGACACCAGCTACGTCGAGCTGCGCAAGCGGCGCCCGAAGCACCGCACGCTGGAGCGCTACGAGGCGATCACCAAGCAGTACGTGGACAAGTTCATGGAGACCCGCCAGAAGGCGGACGACTCGGCGTCGGAGGAGCTCAAGAAGGCGCAGGAGCGCTTCGACGCGACGGTGGCGGCGATCGAGAAGGAGGAGAACCTCGATCCGGTCGCCAAGGAAAACAAGAAAGAGGCCGTCCGGCAGATGGAAAACCGCAGGCTCGAGGTGCGGCGCCGGGAGGTCGAGGACCAGAAGAAGCAGAAGATGGACGAGGCGGAAGGGGAGAAGCGGCGCTCGGAAGGGACGGTGCGGGCCACGATCAAGTGGGTCTCCGTGCTGGTGCCCCCCATCCCGGCGGTGCTGATCGCCGCCATCGTGTTCGGCCGCCGCCGGGCGGCGCAGAGGAGGTCGGCATGAACCCCGAATCGCGCACGACGATCGCGTTCGCCGGAACGGCCGTCGGGCTGCTGCTGCTCGTCCTCCTGACCGGCTCGCGCGCCCGCGAGGCCGACGTGTTCACCGCGCAGGGCAAGGCGTTCTATCCGGACTTCGTCGACCCCCTCAAGGCCACGGCCCTGGAAGTCTGGGACTTCGACGAGACCACCGCGATGGCCAAGCCCTTCCGGGTCGCCTTCGAGGGCGGCCGCTGGGTGATCCCCTCGCACAGCAACTATCCCGCCGACGCGAAGGAGCGGCTGGCGAAGACGGCGACGGCGGTGATCGACCTGAAGAAGGACCAGATCGCCTCGACGACCGAAAAGGACCACGAGTCCCTCGGGGTGGTGGACCCGCAGGACGCGACGGTGACGGGCTCGAAGGGCCGGGGACGTCGGGTCAAATTCTTCGCCGGCACCACGCCGGCGGCGGACTTCATCTTCGGCAAGGACGCGGGCGACGGGAAGAAGTACGTGCGGATGCCCGGCGACAAGCGGACCTACGTGTCGAAGACGCCCGGGGAGATCTCGGCGAAGTTCGAGGACTGGGTGGAGACGGACCTGCTGCAGGCGTCGGCGACGGCGATCCGGCGGGTGGTGATCGACAAGTACTCGTTCGACGAGGACGCGGGCTCGATCAAGGACCGGCAGGTGAACACGCTGGCGCGCGAGGATTCCTCCAAGCCCTGGACGCTGAGCGAGCTGAAGGACACGGAGGAAGTGCACACGGACAACGTGAGCGCGATGACGGGCGCGCTCGACGACCTGAAGCTGGCGGGGGTGCGGCCGCGGCCGGGCCTGCTGGCGAAGATGAAGGACCTGGAGGAGCTGAAGAAGGCGAACCGGGGCCAGGCGATGATGGCGGTGCAGGACCTGGCGTCGCGCGGCTTCTTCCTGACGCGGGACCTGAGCCTGATCTGCAACGAAGGCGAGATGACGGTCTCGTGCGACGACGGGATCGTCTACCAGCTGCGCTTCGGCGAGGTGCTCTACGGCACGGGCGACGAGGTGACGGCCGGCGGCCCGGCGGCGCCGAAGAAGGAAGAGAAAAAAGAAGAGAAGAAAGACGAGAAGAAGCCCGACGACAAGAAGGACGAAAAGAAGAGCGGCACGGAGAACCGCTACCTCTTCGTGACCGTGCGCTTCGACGCGAGCCTGCTGGGCGCGGCCCCCGCCGAGCCGAAGGCCTACGTCGCCGACCCGGCGAAGAAGCCCGAGGAGCAGAAGGCCGCCGAGGAGGCCGCCAAGAAAGAGAAAGAGGACTACGAGCGCAAGACGAAGGAGCTCGCGGACAAGGCGGAGGCGGGCAAGAAGCGCGCCGACAAGCTCGCCACCCGCCTGAGCGAGTGGTACTACGTGATCTCCGGCGAGTCCTTCAAGAAGCTCCGCCTCGACCGCCCCTCGCTCGTCCGCCCCAAGGCCAAGCCCGAGGACAAGAAGGACGACGGCCACAAGCACGACGAGAAGGACGGCCACAAGCACGACGAGAAGAAGCCCGACGCCGTCAAGCCGCCCGAGAAAAAGCCCGACGCGCCCAAGCCTCCCGACGAGAAGAAGTCGGACGCCCCGAAGCCCCCCGACGGCGCCAAGCCGGTCGAGGAGAAAAAGCCCGCCGAGGCCCCCAAGGCCGAGACCCCGAAGCCCGAGGAAAAGAAGCCTTAAGCCCCCGCTACGGTCAGCGCCAGAACCTCCACCAAGGGCGGGGACCGACGTCCTTGGAATCCATCGGTCGGCTTTCATCTGATCGGTCCTGTACGACCAGGAAGAGCCGCACGCTATAGAAGGACGTCGAGGCAGGCCACGGCATCAAGCCGATCGCGGCCTGGAGTCCGGGGTCGGGCTCATTGTTCAGAAGCACTTCATTGATGTTCGTAGTGGGGCCGCGGGCCTGGTACAGCCGGATCCAGTGAGTGCCCTTGGACAGGACGCGGGCCTTCACCTCGTTCTCCAAAAGCCGGTTGATTGCGGGTATGAACTCCCGCAGGGCGGGGAGTTGGCCTCTCGTCGTGAAGTTGCCGACGACGACCCGCTTCTTCGTTCCGCCGACGATCCATTCCTCGATGTCGGCCTGGTCCGTCGGAAGGTCCGGAAAGAACGCCGCGAGAAGGACGTGAAGCGTGCCGGCCACGAAGTTCTCGAAGGCGTCGTCGATCGCTTCATTCCGCGTGGCACCGAATCCGCCGAAGGATTCCACGATCTCCTGGCCGGGACCCGGGACGAAAAAGGTGTCGAGCTGCACGGAGGAAAGATCCTGGCCGGTTTGCTCGTTGGCCAGGCGGGAGCTCATCTTCAGCCCGCGTGAGGGGAAGGACAGCCACTCTCCCTCGACAACGGGGGACAGCCCGTGATCGCGGAACAGGCACGCGAGGGCTTCGTTGGTCGTGATGCGTTGAGCATACCGCCAACGGCAGAGCGGCGAGATCAGAATGAAGTCCGGGACTTGGAGCCGCGAGGCATCGAAGCCCGAGGAAGAGAAGCCCTAGTCTTCGCGGCCGCTGGGTCTGACGACACTCCGGCCCTTCGCCTGGTGCGCGATCACGCGGCTAAGCCTCCTCCGGGTTGATCCGCAGGTCGCCCAGCGTGATCGAGCGGCTTTCCTTCGCGCCCGTCCGCAGGAAGCGGAGGGCGAGCTCGGCGGCCACCGCGCAGGTCAGCTGGATCAGGTTGCGGGCGAGGGGGACGTCGCAGGGGTCGCCTTCCGCGGGATCGTTCGGGACCCGGTAGCCCTCGTTCCAGCGCGCCTCGCCGTAGCCCGCGAACAGACCCACGTGCAGGCAGGGCGTCGACGCGCAGGCCGTCGTCACGGCCCGGCGCGCCGCGGAATTGTCGAAGCCGTCGATGACGAGATCGACGTCCTTCAGCAGCTTCGCCGCGTTCTCGGGCGTGAGCTTCTTCGGGACGGCGTCGATCTCCACGCCCGCCGCCCGGAAGATCTGGTCTTTCAAGGCCTGGACTTTGAGCGCGCCGACGTCCTCCGTCGTGTAGGTCTGGGTCGCGAGGTTGCGCGCCTCCACGCGGTCGAAGTCGATGACGCGCAGATGCCCGACGCCCTGCCGCGCGAGGGAGTCGGCGAGGGTGGAGCCGACGGCTCCCGCGCCGCAGACGGCGATCTTCTTGTCCTTCATCGTTCGAAGAGCTTTCTCAAGAGCGCGATCCGCGTCACCTCGGTGTTCACGCCGTCGGCGTCGCAGATCCAGACGCGGACGGCGTCGACGCAGCGGATCGCCGCGATCAGCGGCTTCCCGAACGAGCCCGCCCAGGCCCGCATCGTCTCGCGGTCCCGCGCGCTCATGCCCGGGACGCCCGGCGGATGCGTGTGGAAGAAGCCCGCGACGTCCCCCCGCGCCTCCTCGCGGCGGAGGGCCCAGGCGCCGTCCGCGACGACGTGGGCCGCGCCGCCCTCGCGCCAGCGGACGAGCCGGCCCGAATCCAGGAGCACCGCCGCCCGCTCGTTCATTCCTCGTTCCGGACCCACTCGCGCATGACGCCCACCAGGCTGGTCAGGTCGAAGTCGCGGTCCTGATCGGACAGGCAGATGCCGGCCGAGACGACCGTCAGATCGCGCGCGTCGACGACCGACTCGAAGCTCCGGCCGTCCACGCGGTATCTCACGGTGAACGCGCCGCGGCGGTCGTCGTAGCCGACCAGCTCCGCGCCGGCGGCCTTCAGGGCGCGCTCCAGGCGCCGCTCGTCGTGGGACTTCTCTTCTTCCTCGCGGGCTTCGACGGCCTTCCCGAAGGCCGCGCGCTCCGCCGGGACGAGCCCCGCGGAGGCGGGCGCGCTCCGCGCTTCGAAGGCGTCGCGCAGCCGCTTCGCCTCGGCGGGCCGCTCCGTCCTCTCGTGGAGGAAGAGCGCGCCGTCGAAGCGCACCACCGCCGTGTCGAAGCGGCGCAGGCCCCGCCCCAGCGCGATCGGCACGAGGCCCTTGATCCGGATCCCCTTCGCGGGAGGCGCGGCCGGAAGGCCGAGCCAGGTCGCTCCGTGGGCGACGGTCGCGACGACCCTCGCCTTCGGGAAGAGCCCGAGGTAGCGCTTCGACTCCGCCGCGCTCGCCTCCCGCACGATCGAGGCTTCGCGGGGGGACGTCGGCTTCAGCACGTGGAGCCCCGGCCGGGGATCCTTCACCTTCAGCTCGCACGCGATCCCGGCGATCCGCGCCCGCACCGCCCCGCCGCCCGTCACGGGCGCGATGAACTCGGCGCGGAGGAAGTCGCCCTCCTCCCGCCCGAAGCGGTCGATCAGGTCGCGCGCGCGGCTCATCCCTTGCGCGCCGGCAACGGCGTCTCCAGGATCTCGATCAGGAGGTCGAGCTTGCTCGGCCGCGACAGGATCGGGATGAGGTTCGGCAGCGCGTAGTAGTCGCCCTTGAAGTGGAAGGCGTCGAACGCCACGCCCGCCGCCAGGCACTGCTTCTCCAGGGTGTCGAGCGCCTTGCCGACCTTCACGAAGACCACGTTCGGATCGACCTTCAGGGCCGCGCGGTAGCGCGACAGCGTCTCCACGAAGAACGGCGGCGCGTTCTCCTCCTCGTCGGTGACGATGACGATCTGCTCGACGGCCTGCTTGCGGCGGAGGAGGGCGTCGACGGCCACCCCGACCGAGGTGTTGCCGTGGGCCTTGATGCCCATGAACGCCTTCTCCCACTCCCGCAGGTCCGCGCCGGCGGCGGCGACGGGGTAGGCGATGCTGTCGAACGCGTAGACGTGGAACGGGGCCTCCATGACGCCGGCGACGAGGGCGCCCAGCTTCTGGGCGAGCTCGATCGCCATGTCCATCGATCCCGACTTGTCGACGAGGAGGGCGGTCGAGCGCTTGATGGCGCCCTTCGCCTTGACCTGGGACTGGGTGACGGCGTGGAGCTTCTCGGCGAGGGCGTCGTCGACGTCCGCCGCCTTCACGGCCTCCTTGGCCTTGAAGGCCGAGACGCGCTTGGCGCCCTTGGCCTTCTCGAGCTTCTCCTCGATGAGGGCGCGGACCTCGGGCTGGTCGAGCGCGCCGCGCTTTTGGAGCGACTTGACGTTGTTGATGAGCTCCTGGGGGGTCATCGTCTCGATGAGCGCGACGAGGACGGATGGGGTCATCTGGGCCACGACCGTCGCCGCGATCCGGTAGGGGATCCGGTGCTCGACGATGAGCTTCGCCTGCTCGGCCGGGTCCTTCGACTTGGCGATGGTCTTCAGGACGGCGAGACGGGAGTCGGGCGGCGGCGCGTCGTCGAAGAGGATGGCCTGGGCGCGCGGGCCGGGCTTGATGTGCAGCACGGCGTAGAGCTCCTTCAGCACCTTGCGGGCCTGGAGCGCGGCGCCGTCGAAGCGCAGCGGATCGGCCTCGCGCTCGCGCAGGTAGCGCTCGACCTCCGTCTTGAGCGAGCGGGGGACGTTCTTCTTGAGGCCCTTGCGGACGAAGTCGACGACCCGCCCGACCTGGTAGGGCGGGAGCTCGCGGAGCATGGCGAGGCCGGCGTCGCGGTGGCCGGGGAAGTCGGAGAGGCAGAGCGTGACGACGAAGGTGTCGACGTGATCGCGGACGTCGCCGTGATTCCGGTACCAGGCGGCGAGGTGGCCGTAGAACAGGGGATCCTGCTTGACGAGGTCGGCGTGGACGGGATGCGTGTTCTCGAGCTCGCGGTGCGGCGTGGTGAGGAGCGCGTTGAGGACGCGGAGCCGGAGATCCTGTTCCTGCGGAGTCATCATCGGAGAAGTATAGCGGGCGGGCCGTATCGAGGCGTCCGAGTGAGGACTGCGTTTCTTTCGTTTTTTACCGCGCTCTACCGTTGAGCTACCGACCCGCGTATGGATCGGACGGGAGTTGAACCCGCTGCCTCGGGGTTGGAAACCCGAACGTTTGTAGGCAATTCCAGGTAGGGGACGCCTCGACAAGATCCGCCCGGGGTGGCCGCGGGCGGGGCGGGTGAAGACGTCCGAGTCGGGAGTGCTGGCCTTTCGGCCTTCCACTCCCCGACGTCCCGAGCTCGTCGGGACGTGGAGGAGTGGACAGGAGTCGAACCTGCAAGTCGGGGCTTAGAAAGCCCCGGCATATCCAGTTTGTAGGCATTCCGCGTGGGGGACGTCTCGACCCGCGCCGCGCGGGATCCGGGCCCGTACGAGTTCGGGAAGCGTTTTGCGCACTAGTCCAATTAGTGTTTGTAGGCTTCCGGCGATGGGGTACGGGCCTGGGCCCCGCGGGGGGCTTGTCGGGATCTCATTTTCAAAGAGCGGGCCGAGCCGGTTTTTCGCGGGCCGGCTCGGCCCGTTGTGTTCAACCGAAGACCGCTTCGGGGCGGACCGTGAGATTGCCCGTCCGGTGGCGCTCCACGACGTACGGGCGGAACTCCCGGGGCGAGACGTCGAAGTGACGCGCGAGCGCTTCCCGCACGTCGTCGTCCGACATGTTCGCCTTCAGCATCAGGTCCTCGAGCGTCAGGTCGTACGACTTGCCGTCGTAGCGCACGTGGACCGTCAGGGTCTTTCCGAAGAGTGCCATCGTGTCTTCTCAAACACGGCGGGGGCGGGAAGGTTCAAGGAAAAAAATGGGAGAGGAACCCTAGTGGTGAGTCAACTTTGATTCCGCGGGTTGCGCCCGAAGGGGGCAACCCGCGGAATCAAGTCAGTCGAACCACTAGTTCGGATCGGGGTCCACGATCGGGCTGGGGCAGCCCGACGTCCAGAAGCGCCACGCGGGATGTCGGGCCGCGCCCTCTTCCGTCCACCAGCGCCGCAGCTCCCGGATCTTCCGCTCCCGTTCCTCCGGAGGATCCGCCACGTCGATGTGGAGGTCGATCATGCGCATGCGGAAGTTCGCCGCTTCGGGGCTGACGGTCCGTTCGCCGTGCGATTGCGTGACGATCGAGTGGATGAGCGTGCTGAGGGTCGCGGTATAGCTCGCGTCGTCGGCGGGATCGAGCGCGCCGACCAGCCGGGGCAGCGCCGGGCAGCCTCGCAGGAGGATCAGGGCGAAGGGGCTCGCCCGGCGCTCGAAGCGGCCGCCGGAGGACGTCCGGTAGGTCCGCTGGAGCTCCGCGATCTCCCGGCCCGCCTGGACGTCGACGTACACCACCGCCCCCATCCACGCGAGGGCGACGAGGCCGAGGAGCGCCGACGTCCAGAGGATCCAGGCGCGCGCGCCGCGTGACACGTCCCGAGTATAGCTACGAGGGGAGGTAGTAATAGGCCATCGCCGCCAGGATGGCCGCGTCCGCGGCCCAGTGGCTCACCAGGGCGGGCCAGAGCGAGCGGGTCCGGAGCGTCACCCAGCCCCAGGCGAGACCCGCGGCCGCCGTGGGAAGCGCCGCCACCCAGCCCCAGCCTCCCACCGCGTTCGTCAGGGCGATCACGTGCACGAGATAGAACGTGAGCGCGTTGCCCAGCAGGGCGGCGGCGGGGCGGGCGTTCTCGACGTCCGTGAAGGCCCCGCGCCAGAAGATCTCCTCGAGCGAGGCGTGGAGGAGCATCGTGTAGGCGGCCGTGAGCGCGAAGGCGCGCGCGCTGGGGAAGGACAGGACGCCCCGGGCGCGGGCGGGATCCCAGAGCAGAAGCAGGAGGCCGAGGCCCGCGAGGAACGCGAGGGTGGTGCCGAGCGTCCAGGCGCCGAGGCCGTCGCGCCACGCGAAGAGCGGCCGGAGGCTCCGGCGATGGCGGAAGAGGGACGTCGCGCAGACGCCGTGGTACGCGAGCAGGCCGAGATTCCCCCACGCGCCGCCGAGGAAGACGAGAGAGAGCGCGGCGAGGGCGAGGAGGCCGAGGGGCCAGCGCATGCCCCTAGGTTATCCGCAGGATTCCCTCCGCAGCTTTTTCAGGAGGCCGCGGCGGGCGCGCAGGAGGCGCGTGCCGATGCCGGCGGCGGCGACGCCGCGGCGCCGGGCGATCTCCCGGTAGCTGAGCCCGAGGTAGTTGCGCAGGATGAGCAGCTCGCGGGCGTCGGGGGACAGGCCGCTGAGGGCCTCGGCGACGCGGGCGCGGCTCTCTTCCGTCTCGGCGCGCGCGTCGGGGACGTCGGGCGTCTCGATCTCCGACGGGTCCAGCGTGCCGATGAGGCGGAGGCGGGTCCGGCCGGCGCTGCGGAGGTGGTCGAGGCAGAGGTTGCGGGCGATGGAGAAGACCCAGGTCTTGAGGGCGGCCTGGGCCCGGTAGCGGTGGAGGTTGCGGACGACCTTGAGGAGGGTCTCCTGCTCGAGGTCCTCGGCGACGTGGCGGTCGCGCACGAAGCCGTAGATGAACTTCCCGAGGGGTTCGCGGAGCCGCTCGGCCCAGCCGGCCGTGAAGGCGCTCGTCTTCATGAAAGGCTAGGACAGCAACCGGCGTGCCACGCGAGGAACGGGGCCTTCGACGGCCGGAGTGCGCAGAAAAGGATACGGTGGGCGGGCATCCTGTCCCACCGGGCAACTGTATTACGTTACACAAACAGTCGGCCTGACAAACTCTGTCGACGAATCGCGCGAGCGGCGATGAAAAAGTGACCGATCGCGGGGCGGTCGGACGTCCAATTTGCATGCAAGCGCCCGGGAACAGGCGTGTTCATAAGGGTATGCGGACGGTCGTGGGGGACGCGACGCGGCCGGAGGGCGACGGCCCGAAGGTGCTGGCGCACGTCTGCAACGACCTGGGGCTCTGGGGGGCGGGCTTCGTGCTGGCGGTCTCGGCGCGCTGGCCGGGCCCGGAGCGGGACTATCTCAAGACCCACGCGGCGGGCGGCCTGGCGCTGGGGAGCGTGCGCTTCGTGGAGGTCGGGGGTTCCCTGACGGTGGCCAGCATGGTGGCCATGCACGGGGTGCGCCGGGTGGGGAAGAAGCCGCCGATCCGCTACGACGCCCTGCGCGAGGCCCTGTCCCAGGTCGCCGTCTACGCCCGCGAGCGCCAGGCGAGCGTCCACATGCCCCGCATCGCCTGCGGCCTGGCCGGCGGCCGCTGGCAGGACGTCGAGCCCATCATCACTTCGACCCTCGCCGGCCTCGCGGTGACGGTCTACGACCTGGCCTAGCGCAGCGGCCCGCGCAGGAAGACGTCCTTCTTGACGTTGGTGTCGTCCGGCACGAGGTTCGTCGAGACGCTGTCCCAGACGACCCAGCGGCCGTCGCTCGAGATCATGGGGTTCTGGCAGGACAGGTCGGCGAATTTTCCCGCGGAGGAGATCGACACCGACGTCAGCTCGCTGGAATCCGGCCTCGCCGTCAGGATCTGCGGCGCGCCGCCGGCGCTCCGGAAGGCGATCGTGCCGTCGTCGGACATGGAGAACGGCGCCCCGCTGGGAAAGACGCCGGGGGTGACCCACGCGAACTGGGTCACGTTCTGCGCCGAGGGCGCGGGCCCGCGGTCGATCCGCGTCAGGTAGACGTTCGTGGGGACCGAGCCCGGCACCAGGTCGCTCCCCTTCGCGAGCAGGCCCACGTAGCGGCCGTCCCCCGAGATCGCGGGGACGGCGAACTGGCCGGCGGCGGGCGTCGACGTCCCCGGCAGCACCGTGACCATCTGGGGCACCGTGAACCCGTGCGGCGCGGTGGCGACGAAGACGTGCCGCTGCCCGTTGCCCAGGTTGGACGCGCTGGAGATGAAAACGACGCTGGAGCCGTCGCGCGAGATCCGCGCGTCGCTGCAGGCCGCGTTGGCGATCAGGCCGAAGGATTCGCGCGAGACGAGCCGCGGAATGGGCTCGATGAGGCTCATGTCGCAGACGTAGACCTGCGGGATGAAGCCCGGGTTGCTGTAGCCGAGGTTCGACGCGCCGGTGACGAAGGCCACCCAGCGGCCGTCATCGGAGATCGAGATGTCGGAGCAGTCCCGGTTGGGCCAGCCGTAGATGTGCATCGGGACGGCGTCGCACCAGGTGTCGAAGGCGAAGAAGGATCTCCCGTACACCCAGGCGTTGATCGTGGGCCCCGGGCCGAGCGGCATGGGGGTCGTGATGTCGAATTTTCCCTTGGAGAGGAAGGCCACGGAGCCGTCGCGCGCCACGGCCGCGGACGTGGCGTCGGCCAGGAGGAAGTCGTACGGCACCCCGTCCGTGCCGAAGATGAGGGTGGGCGAGTGCCGCGTGAGGTTCTTCAGCTCGCCCGTCAGGCGGTCCTTGCGGAAGAGGTCGACGTAGCCGTTGCCGTCCGGCACCACCAGGTCGTCGGCCGCCGACTCGAAGACGACGTAGCGGCCGTCGGCCGACACCGCGGGCCGCGTCGCGTCCAGGACGGACTCGCCGCCGGCCGCGGGGACCGAGATCCGGACCGTTTCCTGGGAGCGCGTGGCGC
The DNA here is from genome assembly GCA_036383955.1 of Planctomycetota bacterium. Lineage (GTDB taxonomy): Bacteria > Planctomycetota > MHYJ01 > MHYJ01 > JACPRB01 > JACQFK01. The sequence continues at coordinate 47,739 of DASVNH010000219.1, forward strand.
CGTCGCCCACGTTGGAGTCGCAGGTGGAGGCCGTCGAGACGGCCGCCAGGACCAGGAGGGCGGGGAGCCTAGAACTCATAGGTGAAGCCCATCGCGAGGTTGTAGGCGTCGCCGCCGACGTCCCCCGCCACGTCGATCGAGCGGACCTTGGACTCGGCGGAGAGCCAGGTGAGGCCGAGGCCGAACGTGAAGATCGTGAAGACTTCGTCGTCGGTGTCGAGGACGAGCTGGTAGTCGCTGGTCGCGGGGAGGGCGTCGGCGTCGCTCCAGGGGGCGTCGAAGCGCCGCACGCCGGCGCGGGGGTAGATCGTGAGGACGGCGTCGAGGGGCACGCGGACTTCGAGGCCGAAGGAGACGTTGACGACGTCCTCGAACTCGTTTTTGCCGGCGAAGAGGGGGGCGTCGGCGGTCTCGCTCCATTCGATCCATTGGACGTCGACGGTCGCCCGCAGCGGCAGTCCTTCGAGAATGTAGGCGCTGAGGCCGACGTTGACCTGCTGGGGCATGTTGAAGGCGGGGAAGAGGTCGGGCTCGACGTTGAAGTCCCATTTGAGGCCGGACTGCCAGGCGGCGCCGAAGGTGAGCTTGAGGCGGTCGGGGATGTCGTAGACGCCGACGAGCAGGCCGAGGCCGCCGCCGAAGCCGGTGGCGTTGTCGGAGCGGTTGCCGCCGGGGGAGTTGAACTCCCAGGTTTCGAAGCCGGCGTCGAGGGCGACGGCGACGGAGACGTGGGTGAGGAAGCCTCCTTCGTCGGGGCCGGCGAAGAGGAAGTCCTTGGCGAAGGCGACGCGGAGGCGGCTGAAGGACTGCTCCATGTTGCTGTCGGGATCGAAGACGGTCTGGAAGGGGTCGCTGACCTTGTCGAAGCTGTAGTTGAGGTGATAGGGGCGGGCGTAGCAGACGCCGACGGCCATGGGGCTCTTGGCGGTGCCGACCTGGAAGACGGCTCCCAAATAGGACGGAAGCAGGACGGGATCGACGAAGCTGGTTTCGGCTTCGGCGGACGTGGAGGTGGTTCCGCCGCCGCCCGGGCCGGCCTCGTGCAGCGGATAGGTGGTGTAGGTCTGATAGACGACGCTGACGGAGTTGGGCTGGCTGGAGATGCCGCCGGGATTGAGCCAGACGGAGACGGGATCGTCTTCGAAGGCGGTGTAGCTGCCGCCCATGGCCTTGGTGCGGGCGCCGAGCTGCTGGTCCTGGGCGACGGCGAGGAGCAGGGCGAGAATCATCAGGCCGCGTATCCTACGTTCCGCCGTCGGTGTTCGCCACTTTTGTGACAAGCCGAAAGCCTTGGAGTTAGGGTCGGCCCGATGCGTATACTACATTCCCTAATAGGAATGATGTATTAGCAGGGAGTACGTGGATGAAGATAGCGACGCGGGTCCGTGAGTTTGCCTCGACGGTTGAGGCGGGACTTCCTGGTGTTCGAGTGAACCACGATGAACCCCTGCGTTCCGGAGGGATCTGGTTTTTAGACGTGCACTACCTTGGCCGGCGCGTAGTCGTGCAATGGCATTCAAGGAAAGGATTCGCATTGACCAGGGCGCTGGAGGATATCTTCGGAGAGGGACCCCACGAGGTTTATCAAGACCTAGCCGCCGCAGCTCGTCGCACGATCCAATTGCTTCGGGACAACGCGTTCACCTATTGTCCGACTGAAGCGCCTATTGGCCTCATCAGGCTTTTGCGAGGGATGTCGCAGGAGCAGCTTGCGAAGCGCCTTCATGTCGGCCAGCCGGCGGTATCCAAGCTGGAGAGGAAGAACAACGTCCAGATCGGCACCCTTCATCGAGTGATACGAGCGCTCGGAGCCCGCCTGATTATTCGCGTGGAGTGGGCCGGTCGCAGCCTCGAGTTGAGTCAGTTCGACCCGCCCAGTCATCATGCAAAGGGGACACTGCCCAAGCTTCCGGCTGGGACCCCGGCCAGCGCCCGCAACCGCGGAGCTGGCCGGGCTAGCGCCAGGCGCAAGTGAGAGGCATCCCCTTAGTGGGTCTTCGCTCCCTCAACGGAAGTTCTCGAATCACGTTGGGGTAGAATCAGGGCATGCCACCCTTTCTCCAGGTAAATGACCAGTACTGCGTGCTCGGCCTCGAGACTGTGGCCACGCAAGGGGTACAGTTGCCATTGGTGTTCTCGGACACATTCCAACTAGTCGACGCATGCCCGGTTGAGCCCAACGAGCAGTGGAAAGAGGATAAGGGAAGGCTGTTTTGGCAGGCAGTTGACGATACGCGGTGTTTCTTAGTATTCAGGCAGCCAGGAAACGACCCTGGATTGTTGCCAAATGACGCAATTAAGAAGCCTGCGATCGCATTCTTACGTGGCCTGCTCCTAACGGGTATTCCTTGGTCCGACGGCCAATACTTATTCACCGGCGGTGTGCATGCAGATCGTACCGACATCCGCCAGATTCAAGAACTTAGAGAATTCCACCTAGATCTAGGCCTGCCGCGTGCCGATCACTTTGACGAGGCTCGGCTACGAACCGCGTATGACTTAGGGAAGAAGATCCTCGCGTTAAACGCGGGAGGTTGGAACCGGATTGCGCGTGGCTTCCACTACTTGTGGACCGCTCTAATCGTCGATTGGATGGAAGATCGTTTCCACATGTTCATCAGGGCACTTGATGCTGTGGTGAAGACTTCACAAGGACAGGGGCGGGTAACTTTCAGGGACCGGTGTAACTCAACGTTCTTAGCGCCTCATCCTGACAACCCCACGGCGTTAGAGGATATGTACTACATCCGCAACACCATTGAGCATATCCACGATCTGGATCCGGAGCCGCGCCGGCTTGCTGATTCGGTTGCAAGAAGGGAAACGCGGGAACGAAGGCTTCGCCAGCTTGAGGTATTAGCACTTGGAGTCTATAGGAGGATCATCGGCGACTCGACTCTTCTGGCTGACTTGGACACCGATGCAAAAATCGATGCTTTCTGGGCGCTGCCTGACGATCTCCGGGCTGCTCGGTGGAATGCGCGCATACCTTTAGACGCCATCGTTTAGCATCGGACCCAGCAAACTCACCAAGGCCCATTGGACTGGCGGTGCCGGAAGCGCGGAAGGTTGTTGCGCGAGAGCTCTGCAGGGATGAGGGGGATTCCACGGAGGGAAACCAATTGCGAAGCTACAGGGTGAGGATATTCAGCATAGGCCTTCTGCTAGATTCATGCGGAGATGTTGGGATACCCTGATGACGACGCCACGGGAGATCTGGGAGAAAGACTCGTCGAGACATCTTAGAGCTCATCGGGTAGATGTTCTAAAGGATAGCCAAACGGGCGAGAGCGTCGAAGCAATCGCCTCCCTCGTCTTCGATTTCGATGCTGGTGTTCAGTACATCTCCATTTTCTTCGAAAGCACTCCGATGGCGGCTTCCTTAGTCAGAAAGTACCTGGAAGATCCAGACCATGTCCTAAATGTAGGCAAGGGAGTAGAGATTGATAGTGGCTACCAAGGTACGGATGAAAAGGTCCGTTCAAGCGACCTGATATTTTCAAAGCGGTTTGTGATCTACACCGGGTATGAATTCGACTCGCGAGAGAAGAAATCCTTATCGGAGCTAGCGGCTAGCCGCGGCTTAAGTCTTGTCCTGAGAGATGGTCGCTATATAGCAGCCAGAGCTGCCATCGAAATCCCCATGGCCTTCATAATGCACGACTCGCGTGACAAGGAGCCTTTTGTCCGAGAGTTGGCCAATGCGCTGCAACGAATGCTTTGCACCGTATGGTATGACGAATTCTCTCTTCTGCCAGGTCAAAGCCTACGTGCGGGGATCGAGAACGGGCTCAAGACTTGCAGGAGGTGCGTACTTATAATGTCACCTAACTTCATGGCTAATGAAGGATGGACCAAGGCCGAGTTTGATTCGATTTACACCAGGGAAATCCTCGAGAAGAAGAACATATTCATTCCAGTCTGGCACAATGTCACGAAAGAACAGGTCTACCAATACTCTCCCCGACTCCTTGACCGCGTTGCCGTTCCTTCAGGCTTGGGAGTTGAAGCAGTCGCGCGTAGGGTCATGGTGGGAATCCACCACGAGGACTAATCGCTGCCTTAGCTTGAGTCCTAATGCTCTGGGGTGTGGAACTGCTATCCAGCCATGTCGCCCACGCCTCCCGCTCGGGACCCGGCCCGTACCGCTGGCGAGGTGATGCCCCCCAAACTCCTATTTCTGGACTAAGTCGTTGCCCACCTGCAGCTTGCACACGGCATACGCGTACGCATAGGCTCGGGCCCTTAGACAGTGGCATCGTGTCCGTCGGTCCACCGCATGACGTCTCCATTCGGCAAGCATTGAGGAATGTCGCTGAAGAGTTGATAATCGATTGGATAGTAGGCAAACGGGTTGTGGAGAACGATAGCGTTGTGCTCAATCCAGATCCGATTGACGGCGCTGTCGTGGAGTTCTTTGGCTTCGGGCCACCAGGACGGAATTAGCCGAGCGTCTGCGAAGTGCCAGGAGGGGTATGCCTCGATACCACATTCCTCAATGCAGAGCAGTGCACTGATTCTGCGGTAGCCAGGCGAACCGTCTGACTTTTGCCTCTTGAAGAGCTTTCCGTCGGGGAAGAACTCAACCCTCGCCTCGCTGATTGCAGTGCCTGTCTCGCGGCTGATGGGAATGGTGATCTTGCTCTGGCCATACAGTGCTCGGGCCAAAGCCGAGCGGTGGTGGCACAACTGGAGCCGTAGGTTAGGGGTAATTACGAGAAGGTTCGGCCCCTTCTCATCAAACTGCTTGTTGGCCTTTGAAACGGCAGCCTCAATCTTGTCCGACCCATCACCCCAGCTGATGCCGTTAAGGGACTCTTCCTGGTGGGGAGCCTTAACTTCGACTCCAATGCTCTGGTCCCTATCAAATACGACCATTTCGAGGTGTTTTTCGCCTCGACCTGGTGCAAGGGGGTTGATTGGCAGCTTACGTTTGCCAGCCAAGTACCAGCATGTGAGGCACTCTGCAAGTGCGGAGCGAAAGTTATCCTCGTCCCTATCGCAAAGACGTGCCCGGAGTTCCTTTCCCTTGATTCCATCCATGAGTCCGCATGCAAATGCTGCCGTGAGGTACGTTTCCCAGGCAGCTCGTCTGGCACGCCAGTACCGGACTTTAGAGGCTACAGCGCGCGTGCTGGGATAGATTCCTTCGGCCTCAAGGATAGAGCAGCGCTCAATTAGCTCTTTGGTGGGTGATCGCTTCCAGTGCGCAATGATTTGCGTCGTGAACACATCTCGAAGCGGGTTCGCCGGCCACGATTGGAATTCAACCGGGCGTACTACGACCATATGAACCTAAGATTACACCACGCGGGAGGCTATCACAGGGTTTCAAGCGAAAGCCTGTGGGAGGTACTGGGAAATACAAAGCTGGGAAGGAGGTGTGGGGAAGGCTCAGGGGAGGACCCTAGCAACCGACGCGCAAGCGATCTTTAGAGCCAACTGATCTTGTGTAAGAAAAGCAGCTCCTAGGAAAGCGAGCCATCCTATCGCCAGGGACAACCAGGACCTGAACGAGCGTCCGCAGTTGCTATTGTCCATAGACACCATACCTTTCTTTGGCTTACGAAGCCGCCGACGGTCGGGTGCTAGGGGTGCTCCTCCGGTCGCAGGCAATCCTGCCCTGAGCCTTCCAGGTTCCAAAGAACGTGCTGCCATGTGCTTTGACTACCTGAGGGCGACACCGTGACGAACTTTTGGGAAAGCCTTAGTCCTAGAATCCCAGTTTTGACACCTATCCCAACCCTATTTCAACTCTTAACACGCCAGAAGTCGAGATGCGTTGAGTGGGGGCAAGAACCTACAGCTCAGGTTGTGGATGAGTTGGCCGGAGCCATGGGCCCCGGTGTTTCGGTGCTGACCTTGAGACCAATTTGGTAGTTTGGAAAGCCCGTCACCTCGTGAGTGATGTACTTGAGCCCTCCCTCCTTGGTGGGCCGCAAGATTATGCGAGAATTGACCTCCTTGCCATCAATCTTTCCGCCCGCAGTTAGTGCGTAGGCCAGAATTCCGCCAAAGTCGACCGGTTCGTACTTCGAGCAGGTCAGAGGCAAACAGTAGCGCTTGAGTGTGAGGTTGACGGTGAAGTCGATAGCCTCGACCGGCAGCCACTCGGAGCCGTGCTGCAGCTCCACGGGGAGGAAAGGCGTGGACTTGAAGGTCCACTGGTGGCCTGGGTACTCCCCATCCTGAAGCTTGTCGATTGCGTCCCGGTGCTTCTGACTCTCAATCTGCGACAACCACTGGGCTGTGATTAGTGCGCCCGTGTCTACGCGGCGGAGGATTCGGGAGCCGATGGGCGCGTCTTTGACCGGCTCCAACGGCATGCGCTTGACAATGAGAGCGAATGTGGCGGTCTTGATCGTGATGTCGAGCTTCGAGAACCACATCGTCTTGTCGCCGAGCGTGAACGGCCAATCCTTACCCTCAAGCTCGGAAAGTGTCAAAAGCTTGATGCGCGGCCCTCGCGTCTTGGCGTCGTCGATAACGGATTGGGGGAACCCTTTCTCCGCAACGCAGATCAAGCCCGCCGCGCCGACTTGGTCCAGCTTCGTAATCCAGCCGTCGTAATCTCCTTGGTCGACATTCCGGACCCGCTTCTGCACCTCGACGATCCAGACGCTTTCACGTTCTGGTGGGCCACGTCTGATGACGACGTCGCACTGCCTCTTGTGGGGCGTGTTCGCGGTCCCAGCCGTCCTATGGTTAGTAAGCCTCTGATCGCGCTCCACATGGGCGTTGGGCTCCAGGCTCTTTTCGAGCAAGCAGACCACCTGCTCCATGAGTTCCCACTTCTTCTCCCGCCGGGCCTTCTTCTCGCGCGATGCTTGGCCCATGGTTACACCTTGTTCCAGATGGAAATGAAGCCGTCCGCTTCGCCTTCGAGCAGAGCCGTGAGATCTTTCTCTTTGGACGAATGCGTATACAACTTGCTCGAGCGGATGTCGAGCACACCGAACACTGTTCCGGCTTCGGCTCCGTCATCAAGCGCCGACTTCATGAGCTGGAGAATCACGGCCACCTTCGACTTGGTCAGGTCTTCGTCCTTGAAGTACATCTTGATCTGATGATGTTTGCCGTCGATCTCCATCCCAAGTTCTGGGTTCACAACCACCTTGAGGCTGTTGTAGGTCCAGTCCTCTCGCAGAGTTCCTGTCCATGCGATGTCCTTGCGGCCGAGAAACTTCTTATAGCCTGATACCACTCGGGAGTAATTCAGCTTCTTGGGTGCGTGGGCGTTCTCCACTAAGACGTCGAGCTTGGTCTTGTCGAGTTCCCCCTGTGAATGGTGCCTCACGATGCCGTCACGGAGCATCTTGTAAAAATCTTGAGCGGGGCTGTAGTTGTCCTTGTGTTTGATCCGGCGCACTTGCGTGAGCCGTGGCCCCGACGTCTTGAGCAAGTAATCCACGAACTCGGTAAGCGACACTCGAGGCATGACTCCTCCTGCAAGAACAGATCCATTTACTCGGGTCGAGCAGGGGGAACCACTGCGACGGCGTGCTCGGAGTACCGGCGTGCCTGCTGGTGATTCTGTTCCCTAACGCCCCATTCCTGGGAGGCGAACAACTCGCCTCTCTCCACATGTTCTACGGTTGCCAGACCGGGCGGGGTTCAGTCGTGCTAAAAAGAATCCGCGCCCTCAGCTTTCCATATGACGCGGAGCTGCTCGCGGGGTGGGTATAGCGAACGCTTCCTAACGAAAGGTAAGATGCCCGCCATGAAACCCGTTCTCGTGTCCACCTCGGCGGAGCTCGCGACGGCCGCCGCCGCACTGGCCGGCGCTCCTCGCTACTTCATCGACACGGAGTTCGACTTCGGGCCGGGGACGCGGCGGCTGGCGCTTATCCAGGTGTCGCGCGGGGGGGATGAGGCGTTCCTGGTCGACGCCGTCAAGCTCACCGCACTCGAGCCGCTCGGGGCGGCCATCGGCCGGGCCGACACCGAATGGGTCCTTCACGCGGGGAAGCTGGATGTCGAGCTTCTGCTCGCCGCCCTCAAGCTGCCGGCCGCGCCCGCTTTGTTCGACACCCAGGTCGCCTGGGGGCTCCTCGGCCCCGAATTCCCCGTCTCCCTCGCCTATCTGCTCTACCGCCTCCTCGGCCTCCGCAGCATGAAAGGCGAGCAGGCCGGCGACTGGATCCGCAGGCCGCTAAGCCCCGAACAGATCGCGTACGCGGCGGAGGATGTCGCCCACCTGCCCGAGCTCCGCGACGCCCTCGGCGGCAAGCTTCGCGAGAAGGGTCGCGAAGCCGCCGCCTTCGCCGCCTCCGCCGAAGCCTGCGCCGAAGACATGGACGCCGCCGTCACCCTCGACGACTTCCGCAACGCGTGGCAGCTCGACGCCTCCGGCCTCGCCGTCCTCAAGCATCTCATCGACGCCCATAACGCCCTGCCCGCCGAGGAGCGCGCGTTCGCCCTGCCGACCCGCGCCTTCCTCTCCGTCGCCAAGCTCATCCCCGAGTCCGCCGAGGAGTTCTCCCGCATCAAGGGCGTCCCGTTCGCCTGGGTCAAGCGCCACGGCCAGGCCCTCGCCAACACGCTCGTGCGGGTCTCGTTCGACTCCCGCAAGGACCCCTTCGTCCCGCTGGAGCCGCCGCCCTACGCGACCTGGCCCGACATCCTCGCGGAAGGCTGGCTCCGCGACGCCGCCGCGCGCGCCTGCGCCGCCCTCGAGATCTCCCCCGACCTCGTCTTCCCCGGCCGCCTCATCGGCGCCATGGCGAAGAAAGTCGCGGCCGCCGGGAAGGGCGCCGCCCTCGACGCCCTCAACGGCTGGCGCCGCGAGCTGCTCGGGGATTCGTTGACGGTCAAGCCGTCGACGTCCTAGAATCCCCGAACATCGGACCGGGGGAGCGTGCGGCGTCGTATCTCCCGGCTCACGCTCCTCCCGAGGGAGGAAGCGCATGCTCAAGTGCGACGTCGTCATGAAGGGCGGCATCACCAGCGGGATCGTGTATCCGAAGGCCGTCGCCGCCCTCGCCAAGACCTACGCCTTCCAGTCCATCGGCGGGACGTCCGCGGGCGCCATCGCGGCCGCCGCCACCGCCGCCGCCGAGTACGGCCGACGGCACGGCAACGCCCAGGCCTTCGACGAGCTCGAGAAGCTGCCCGACCAGCTGGGCGAGACGGTGAACGGCGCGCCCAAGCTGCTCTCGCTCTTCAAGCCCCAGACGGAAACCGAGCCGCTCTTCCACGTGCTGCTCGCCGGCCTGAAGGGCGTCGGCGCCGCCGTCGGCGAGGCCGTCCGCCGCTACGCGCTCGCCGGCCTGCTCGGCGCCCTCCCGATCCTCGTCATCCTGATGCCGTTCTTCAGCCTCGCCAACCTGCTCGCCGGCAACTTCTTCGCCGTGATCCTCGGCGTCTTCCCCTGGCTGCTCCTGTCGGCCGTCGGGTTCGCCGTCGGCGTCGCGCTCGGGGTGAAGAGCGACCTCCAGAAAAAGATCCCCGCCAACCTGTTCGGCCTCTGCAGCGGCCTGGGCGACGGCGCCCTCACCCCCTGGCTCTACGAGCTCTTCCAGAAGCTCTCCGGTAAGAAAGACGGGCCGCTGACGTTCGGCGACCTCCAGGGCGACCAGATCGACCTCCAGATGATGACCACCAGCCTCACCCACGGCCGGCCCTACCGCGTGCCGCTCGAGGGGAAGGCGTTCTACTTCCGGGAAGCCGACTTCCTCCGCCTCTTCCCGAAGGAGGTCGTCGACTGGATGAAAGCCCACGCCCCCGCCGAGACGGGCCCGCGGGCGGCCGACGAGTTCCTGCGCTGGCCGGAGGCGAAGGATCTGCCGGTGGTCGTCGGGACCCGCCTGAGCCTGTCCTTCCCGCTGCTCATCAGCGCGGTGCCGCTCTACGCGATCGACTTCGACCGCCCGGAGGGCGAGCGCAAGCCCGAGCCCTGCTGGTTCTCCGACGGCGGCATCTCGTCGAACTTCCCGGTGCACTTCTTCGACGCCCCGCTGCCCGGCTGGCCCACGTTCGCCATCAACCTGCGCGCGTTCCCGGGACGTCCGACCTCCGACGAGGAGGTCTGGATGCCGAAGGACAACAAAGAGGGGCGGCGGGAGTGGTGGAACCGCTTCGAGGGGCGCGGGACGGCCGGCTTCGTGGGCTCGATCCTGGACGCGATGCAGAACTGGCAGGACAACACGCAGCTGCGGATGCCGGGCTACCGCGACCGCGTGGCGCACGTGGGGCTCGGGCCGGACGAGGGCGGGCTCAACCTGGCGATGCCGCCCGAGCGCATCGCGGCGCTCTCCGGCCGCGGGAAAAAAGCGGGCGAGACGCTCGCGGCGCGCTTCACGCCGGGCAGCGCCGAGAAGCTCAACTGGGAGAACCACCGCTGGGTGCGCTTCCGCTCGTCGCTCGCCACGCTCGAGGAGCTCTTCGCCAAGCTCGCGAAGAAGCTCGACCCCGCCGCGCCGCCGTTTCAGGCCGGCGACGTCCCCTACGGCGAGCTCGTGTCCAAGAAAGACGCGGTGAGCTACGACTGGGAGCGGAGCGAGCAGCGGGAGCGCGCGGAAAAAGCGCTCGCCGAGCTGCGCGCGATCTCGATGGAATGGACGGCCTCGCCGCAAAAGCTGGCCGAAGGCTCGCCGCAGCCCACGCCGGAGCTGCGGGCGCGGCCGAAGATCTGAGGAGGGAAAAGCATGGGACTCTGGTCCAAGAACAACCGGGCGTGCAAGACCCTGTGGGTCAGCGCGCGCTACCTCAAGCAGTATTCGGAGGTCTTCGACGACGCGGGCGCCCTCAAGATGCGGGGCCTCGAGTTCTGGAAGGACGATCTCGACCTCCGCAAGATCGAGGCGGGCGCGCTCGCCACGCAGCTCTCGGACATGTTCCGGAAGCTCTTCGGCGCGAAGTTCGAGAAGGACGTCGCGGCCCCCCAGGCCGTCGAGGGCATGCGCGGCGTCCTGATCGAGGGGAACAAGACGATGGCCGACTTGGCGGAGAAGGTCGATGCTTTGTTTTATTTCAAAGGCGAGTAGCCTCGTCCTGGCCGCGCTGCTCGCGGGCCCCGAGGTGAAGCTCGAGGACGCCGCGGCGGGGCAGCCGCTCAAGGTGTCGTGGAAGGGCTTCGAGAAGGCGGGCGACGACATCCTCGGCTACCACTACCGCGTGATCTCGAAGGAGGGGGCGACGGACGTCGTGCTCCGCGACTTCGTGCGCGTGCCGGCGGGGAAGACGTCGATCGTGATCTCCGGCCTCCGCCTGGAGCCGAACCAGACGATCGCGGTGGTGGTGGCGGTGCGCTACGCGTCGAAGCCGCGGACGCGGACGCTCCTGACGGAGTCGAACAGGATCAAGATCACGGCCCCGCCCGCGGAGGAGGAGCCGGAGGTCGACGAAACGCCCGCCGGCGCGCTGCTGCGCTTCGCGTCGGGGGTCGAGGGGCTGTCGGCCCGCCCCGCGGACGGCGACGCCCCGGGCGAGGCGGTGCTGCGCGCGCTCGAGAATCCCGAGACGCTGAACGCGGTGCTGAAGTCGCTGCTGGCGGGGGATCACGGGCTGCGGCTGCTGAAGGACCTCAAGCTGGAGATCAAGGCGCTGCAGGCGAACGAGGGCGAGACGGTGCTGGGCGTGGGCTGGACCTACGACAAGGTGGTGACGTCGCTGCCGTTCGACCTCCCCTCGACGCACGGGTTCGACCTGCGGGTGGAGTCGGAGGGGACGGCGGCGTTCGACCGGGAGCAGAACCCGAAGGACTTCCTCAAGGCGGCGGTGGGGCTGAGCTTTTTCGCGTCGTTCGGCGGCGTGGTCGGGGAGGCGGACGCGGCGACGCAGGACAAGCTGAACGCGCTGGTCGACGTCCTGGTCGACATCAAGGACGCGCGCGAGCTGGACCGGTCCGAGCACTGGCGGGCCTTCGACGAGATCGTGCGGCGCTACCTGACGACGCAAGTCTACGTGGACCTGGGCGTGGACGCGGGCCTGGAGGCGAACCAGGGCTTCACGTCGAAGCAGGCGGTCTTCGAAGCCAAACTCGGCTTCGACGTGAAGGCGTGGAACGACGGCGACCCGCTGGCGCAGCTGAACCTCTTCGACTGGCCCTTCGCGGTGCTGCGCTTCATGACGGGCTACGACGAGAAGGTGAGCGTGCGCGGCTCGACGATTCCGGTGCTGCGCGCGGCGATCGGCCTCGTCGATCCGTTTGAAGGCGATCCGCGCGACGACGTGGGCGACGACTCGTCGTTCTGGCGCTACACGCTCAAAGCCGGCTTCCGCACGCCGGTCGCGCGCGTGGCCGGCAGCACGGTCCACTTCGAGGCCTACTACCGCTACGACCGCGAGCTGGGCCCCTCGCGCGAGGTGCGGACGGCCGAGCTCGACACCTACCGCTACTACACGGTGACCGTGGTGAGCGCGACGGGCGTCTACGCGAGCTACGCCGGCGGCCACCTGCCCTTCGACGCCGAGAAGGACCAGATCTACGAGGCCGGCCTCCGGGTCAGCTTCTGAGAGTTATCCTTCTGGCATGACGTTCCGCTGCGCGTGCGGACGCGAGATCGCGGGGCCCGGCTGCCCGGCCTGCGGCGCGCTCTACGACCTTCGGCCCGGCTGGCGCGCGGTCCGCTGCGCGTGCGGCGCCACCGCGCTCGCCGCGCCGGGGCAGGTGGGGACGTCGATCCCCTGCGCCGGCTGCTTCCTCCGCGTCGCGGTGCCTCCGGACGCGCCGCCCGCGCCGCCGGTCCTGAAGCGGCCGCCGCGGGGGACGTCGACGGCCGTCTCCGGCGGGATCCGCGACCGCCTGCGCTGGCTCTTCCCGCTGACGCTGCTGCCGCTGCTGATCCACACGTTCCACGCGGGCGACGAGCCGTCGGTGCGGGACCTGATGCGGCGGGCGGTCGAGGAGAACCCGGTGGTGGTCGAGCCGGGGGTCATCATCGCGACGGTCGACGACCTGTTCCGGGTGCTGCGGATCGAGAGGGTGGAGGGCGCGTTCCACTCCCGCTTCACGGGGGCGCACTGGCTCTACGCGGCCCTGGCGGCGGCCGGCTTCTGGGCGCTGATCGTGGGATTGTTCCCGCTGGGCCGCGCGAACTCGCTTCATCTGTGGACGGTGGGCCTGCTGATCGGCACGGGAGGGATCCTGCTGCTGCTGGGGCTGCACCGGCTGCCGTTCGTGAAAGTGATGTACGACGCGGCGTTCGGCGAGACCGGCTTCGTCACCAGCCTGGTCGGCTACACGCTGGGGATCGGCGTCTGCGAGGAGCTGGTGAAGCTGCTGCCGCTGGCGGTCGTGTTCCGGAAGGGGGGGACGCTCGACGTCCGCGGCGCCGTGGCGTGGGGCCTGGCGATGGGCGCGGGCTTCGGCGTGAGCGAGGCGGTCTTCTTTTCGGCCAACGCCTACAACGGCCTGCGGCCGGGCGGGATCTACGTGGTGCGCTTCGTGAGCGTGGTGGCGCTGCACATGGCGTGGAGCGGGACGGCGGCGGCGTGGCTGTGGACCCGCCGCGACGAGATCGGGGACGCCGAACACGCGTGGAGCGGGCTGTGGCCGATGCTGACGGCCTCGGCGGGATCCATCCTCCTGCACGGCCTCTACGACGGCTTTCTGAAGTTCGGCGTCGGCATCACCGCTCTCTGCGTGGCCGCCCTCAGCTTCGTCTACTTCTTCTGGTCCGTCGACCGCAAGCTGGCGGAGGAGCGGGGGTGACCCTCACTCCTCGCGGAGGTACGGCTCGAAGGCGGGGCGGAGGGCGGGGTCCAGCTCGATCGCGCGCTTCAGGTCCGCGAGCGCTTCCGCGCGATGGCCCGCTTCCAGCTTGAGGACGCCGCGCAAGCCCCGCGCCGCCGCGAACGACGGCTTGAGCGCGAGGGCGGCGTCGAGATCCGCGATCGCGTCGGCTCGACGTCCCGCCGCCTGCCGGACGCGGGCGCGCCCGAACCGCGGCATGGGGTCCTGGGGTAGGCCGTCGACCGCCCGCGTGAACGCGACTTCCGCGGCCTCGAGCTTCTCCAGCCGCAGATGGCACTCGCCCAGCAGCACCGCCGCGTCCACGCGGCCCAGGGCGAGCGCTTTCTCGAGACACGGGACCGCCTCCGCGGCCCGCCCGCATTTCAGGTGCAGAAGGCCGATGTCCCGCAGGAGGCCCGCGTTGTCGGGCATCCGTTCCAGCGCCTGGAGGCAGTCCGCCATCGCGTCCTCGAAGCGTCCCTGCTGCTCGCGCGCGTGCCCCCGGTCCGCGTACGCCGCGCCGCTGTCGGGCGCGACCTCGAGGGCCTCGGTGGCGAGGTCCTCCGCTTCGGAGAAGCGCCGTTCCTTGATGGCCGCCCGGGCCAGCGCCAGCACGCCCTCCGGGCTCTTGTGGCCCAACTCGATCGCCCGGCGGTAGGCCTTCGCCGCCTCGGCCCGCTTCCCCTCGCGCTGGCGGAGGATCCCGAGATTGAAGTGGGCCTCCGCGTAGTCCGGCGAGAGCTCCAGCGCCTTCGCGTAGTCCTCGCCGGCCTCTTTCAGGCGGTCGGCCCGGGCCCGGATCGCCCCGCGGTTGGTGAACGCGTCGGCGGTCGGCCGCGCGCGCACCACGTGATCCATGTCCCGCTCCGCCTCCTCGAACTTTCCGAGGGCGAGAGACGAGAGGGCGCGGCCTTCCCGGCTGTCGGGGTCGGCGGGCTCGGCCTCGACCGCCCGGGCGTAGGCTTCGACGGCCTCCGCGAAGCGGCCCATCTGGTAGCGGAGATAGCCGAGATTGCAGAGCAGCGTGGTGTTCCGCGGCTGCGCTTTCAAGGCCTCTTCGAAGACGGCGTGGGCGCCGGCGAAGTCCTTCTTCTGCGTGAGGATGTTGCCGCGGAGGTTGAAGAGGTCGGAGGATCCGGGATTGATCTTGAGGGCCCGGTCGACGGCCTCCAGCGCCGGATCGAGCCGCCGCGCGAACAGCAGCATCGTCGCCGCGTGGTACAGGAGCGTGTGGTCGTTGGGCGTGATCTCGACGGCCGCCGCCAGGTAATCCGCGGCCGCGGGGAAGTCGCCCCGCAGCAGGCGCGCGTGCCCGAGCAGGCGCAAAGGCGCGGGATCGTTGGCCTGCAGCGAGCGGGCGCGCAGCAGCGGCTCCTCGGCCCGCTCCTCGCGGCCGGGTCGCCAGCGCGCCAGCTCGGCGGCGCCCTGCAGCAGCGCTTGTTCGAAGTCGCGGGCCGCGAGGCGCCCGGCGGCCTCGATGTCGGAGAGGATCTCGGCGCGAAGGACGTCGCCCCCTTCCGGGTTCCAGGTGAACTGCGGGAGGGCCGTCGACGTCCGCAGCGAGACGGTCTTGAGGCCGTGCTTCATGAAGAGGCGGTCGAGGCGGAGCAGGGCCCGCTCGACGTAGGCGCGCAGATGGGCCGGGTCCCGCGCGATGGCCCGCGAGAAATCGGCTTCGGCGTCCTGCCCGAGGAGGCGGCGGACGCGGCCCAGGAGATAGTGGGCGTCGGCGAACTGGGCGTCGAGCTCGACGGCCCGCGCGGCGTTCGCCTCCGCGCGTCCGAGCTGGGCCTTGTATTGCCGGAGGACGTCGTCGGACGCCTTCGCCGTGAAGCGGATCTTGTCGGCCGAGTCGAAGAGGTCGGCGGCCAGCTCGAAGTAGGGCTTGGCGTCGGCGCGGGTCCGCTGTTCGCCGGCGCGGAGCGACCACGTGCCGGCCGCGAGGAGCAGGCCCGCGGCGATGGCCGCGGCGCCGGCCGTGGCCAGCTTGTGCTTGCGGACTTTCCGCACGAGGCGGGAGACCGCCCCCACGGGCCGCGCCTGCACGGGCTCGCCGTCGAGCCAGCGGCGGAGGTCGGCGCCGAACTCCTCGGCGGTCGCGTAGCGGCGGGCCGGGTCTTTCTCGAGGCACTTGAGCGCGACGGTCTCGAGCTCGACGGGCGCGGCGGGGTTGAGCTTGCGCGGCGGCAGGGGCTCGGCGTGCGCGACGTCCACCAGGAGCTGCGCGACGTCGTCGGACACGAACGGAGGACGTCCCGCGAGAATCTCATAGAGCAGGGCGCCGAGGGAGTAGACGTCGCTGCGCGGGCCGATCTCGTGGGCGCGCCCGCGGGCCTGCTCGGGCGACATGTAGGCCGGCGTGCCGACGGCGAAGCCCGACCCCGTGAGGCTCGACCCCGTGCGCACGGACTTGGCGAGCCCGAAGTCCATGACGAAGACGCGGCCGCGGGCGTCGACCATGACGTTGGCGGGCTTCAGGTCGCGGTGGATGATGCCGTGCTCGTGGGCGTAGCCGACGGCCTCCGCCACGCGGGCGAGGGGCTCGACGGCCTGCCGGACGGGGGGCCGGGCGGCCAGGAGGCCGTCGAGGGTCGATCCCTCGATGTACTGCATGGCGAAGTAGTGCTTTCCCTCGTGCGCGCCGCTCTCGTAGATCGGGGCGATGCCGGGGTGGGAGAGGGTGGCGGCGAGCTGCGCTTCGCGGAGGAAGCGCTCGCGGTCCTGGTGGGTCTCGACGCCCTTGATGAACTTCAGCGCGACGAGGCGGCGGAGGTCGGTCTGCCAGGCCTTGAAGACGACGCCCATGCCGCCGGCGCCGAGCTCGCTCAGCAGGATGTACTTGCCGAAGCGCTTCGTCGGATCCGCCGCGGCGCGTTCGATGTCGGGCTCGAGGGGCTCGGCGGTCCGGAGCTGCGGGTCGCTGGGGAGCTTGATCGTCTCGGCGTTGGCCGCGGCGGCCGTCAGCTCGAGGTAGATCTTCTCCGAGATGTAGCCGTGGCGGCGGAGGATGTCTTCGACCCGCTCGGTCTCCGCCCGTTTGAGAGCCTGCCCGACCTGGTCGGGCGTGGCGTAGCCCTTTTCCAGGCAGACGCGGGCGATGATCCGGTCACGTTCGCTCGGCATGAGATCGCCAAGACTATGTTACCCGTCCGGCAGGGATCCGGATGAGGTCAAGGTCTAGGACGTTCCCCCCCGGAGGTTGTTGGGGGACTTCCTGGACCTGCCACCTGGACCTGTTTCGGGGCGGTGTGGGGGCAGTTGACGCGGAAACGGAAGTCGACCTTCGCGTGCTTCATGCAGACCGGCGCCTCGCAGCCGTCGCAGCGGTTGTTGCAGGGCGCGCCGCAGGTCCCGCAGGCGAGATCGCGCTTCCGGAAGGCGTTGACCACGAGGCGGTCGAGCCGCGGGCTGATGAGCTCCAGGGGCGTGACGGGCTTCCAGAAGGCGAGGAGCCACGGCAGGGTCATGAAGATGTAGACGAGCCACATGTTGATCGGGGCGCCGAGCTGATAGTTGGGGTGGAACTGGTAGCCCGCGTTGTTGAGCGGCCACCACGGATGGATGAGCCAGCCCGAGAGCTTCGCGTCGGTCAGGAGATGGGAGGCGAAGCAGGCGGCGACGAGGACGACGGCCGTCGCGCGCTTCTTCGCGGGATAGCTCCAGAAGTGCCAGGCCGCCAGCGCGACGCAGAGGGCGCCGGTGAAGACGTTGTGCCCGAACGTGTGATGCCAGCGATCGTAGTTCTCCTTGCCGGCGAGCATGGCGAGGGCGTCGACGTCCGGCAGGATCGCGGCGGCCGTGCACCACGCGCGGAGGCGGCGGTCGGAGGTCGGGACCGCCACCCCCACCACCCACCCGAGCGCCGCGTGCGTCTGCCCGAACATGCGCCCGTAGTCTACCCTCCGGTTCCGGTTCCGGTTCCGGATCCGGGTCCGGTCACTGCGCGGACCAGCCGCCGTCGACGGTCAGGGAGGCGCCGCGGATCTGGGCGGCCGCGTCCGAGCAGAGGAAGACCGCCAGCGCGCCGATCTGCTCCGGCGTGGCGAACTCCATCGACGGCTGCTTCTCTCCCAGCAGGAGGTCGCGGGCCTCCTCCGACGGGATGCCGTCGCGCTTCGCTCGGTCGTCGATCTGCTTCTGCACCAGCGGGGTCAGGACCCAGCCCGGGCAGATCGCGTTGCAGGTGATGCCGGTCCGCGCGGTTTCGAGCGCGACGACCTTGGTCAGCCCGACCAGCCCGTGCTTGGCCGCCACGTAGGCCGATTTGTTGGGCGACGCGACCAGGCCGTGCACCGAGGCGATGTTGATGATCCGGCCCCAGTTCTTCGACCGCATCCGCGGCAGCGCGGCGCGGATCGTGTGGAAGCAGGCGCTCAGGTTCACCGCCAGCACCTTGTCCCAGCGCTCCTCGGGAAACGACTCGACCGCAGACACGTGCTGGATGCCGGCGTTGTTGACGAGGATGTCGACGTCCCCCGCCCGCTCCATCATCGCGCGGACGTGTTCGGGCTTGGAGAGGTCGGCGCCGCTGTAGTCGACCTTCACCTTGAACTCGGCGGCCACCCGCGCGGCTTCGTGCTCGTTGTCGAGGCCGTTCATGAGGAGGTCGATGCCCTTCGCCGCGAGCGCCCGGGCGATGCCCAGCCCGATGCCGCTGGTGGAGCCGGTCACGATCGCTTTCATCAGACGATCCCGAAAAGACAGTAGGCCCCGATGACGACGAAGACGGCGGCGGTTTTCACGCAGGTGATCGCGAAGATGTCGACGTAGGACGTCTTGTGCGTCAGCCCGGTCACCGCCAGCAGCGTGATGACGGCGCCGTTGTGCGGGAGGGTGTCCATCCCGCCGCTGGCCATCGAGGCGACGCGATGCAGCACCTCGAGAGGGACTTGGGCCGCGTGGGCGGCCGCGATGAACGTGTCGGACATGAGGGCGAGGGCGATGCTCATGCCGCCCGACGCGGAGCCGGTGATGCCCGCGAGGGTGGTGACGGTGACGGCTTCGTTGACGAGGACGTGGGGGATCGATTTCAGCGCCGCCGCGATGGAGAGGAAGCCGGGGAGCGCCGCGATGACGCCGCCGAAGCCGTACTCGGACGCGGTGTTGAGGGAGGCGAGGAGCGAGCCGCCGATGGCGGCCTGGCTGCCTTCCCGGAAGCGGGCGCGGATCGGCTTGAAGGCGAGGGCGACGACCGTCAGGATCCCCACGAGGAGGGCGCCTTCGACGGCCCAGATGGAGGCGAGCTTGGCGACGTCCGTCGTCAGCGTCTTGCCCGACGCCAGCGTGGTGGAGTGCGACGTCCCATAAGACCGGAGGATTAAGATCGTGAAGACTTTGTTCAAGACGCCGACGAGCAGCAGGGGGAGGAGCGCGACGGCCGGCGGCGGCAGCCGTTCCTCGGCGAAGGGCTCGGGCTCTTGTTTGAGGTCGACACCGTAACCTTCCCCGACGGCCCGCCGGCGCCGCCACTCCAGGTAGGCGAGCCCGACGCCCAGGATGAACATCGAGCCGATCAGGCCGAGCCACGGGGCGGCCCAGGCGGTCGTCTTGAAGAACGTGGTCGGGATGATGTTCTGGATCTGGGGCGAGCCGGGCAGGGAGTCCATCGTGAACGTGAACGCGCCCAACGCGATCGTCGCCGGGATGAGGCGCTTGGGGATGTCGCTCCTCCGGAACATCTCCGCCGCGAACGGATAGACCGCGAACACCACGACGAACAGCGACACGCCGCCGTACGTGAGCAGCGCGCACACCAAGACGATCGTGAGGATGGCGCGTTCGGCGCCGACGACCCGGACCGCGGCGGCGACGATGGACTTCGAGAAGCCGGACAGCTCGATGACTTTCCCGAAGACCGCGCCGAGCAGGAAGACGGGGAAGTAGAGCTTGAGGAAGCCGACGAGGTTTTCCATGAAGATCCCGCTGAACATCGGCGGGACCAACGCTGGATCGGTGAGCAGGACCGCCAGCAGCGCGCAGACGGGCGCGAACAGGATCACGCTCATCCCGCGGTAGGCGACGAACATCAGCAGGGCCAGGGCGCCCAGAGCCACGAGCACGCTCATCGGCCGCCCATGTTACCCGACGGGACGTCGACCTTGATCGATCCACGAACCGCGCCCCTTTGGCGAGAGCATGCTCCATAATGGACGGGTCTGGGGTGGACGCATGTACAAGAGCTCGCTGGGTCCGAAGGGTGTCGGAGCCTTCCTTGAAGAAGAGGGCGGCGTCGTCTGGTTCTACCTCTTCGACGACCATCGCGAAGAATCAAAGAAGATCGTGACGGCCTTGAAGGTGTGTTCGCGCGGGCATGGCCTGAAAAGCAAAGACTTCCATCTCGTGTGGGACAAGACGGGCACCCGCGTGGGACTTCAGATCCGCGGAGAGTTGTGGGCCGTCTTCGATACAAAGAAACTGAAGAGTCGCTATTCGAGCTACGAACCGGACGGCGCACCGGACCTACCCCCGGGAGCCGTGAAGGGTTTCTAGAGCGTCCACCCCTTGCGGTACTCGCGGCGGAGGAAGGCGTCGGCTTCGGGGCAGTTCTTCGCCTTGAGGGCGGCCGAGTCCCACTCGATCTTCTTGCCGCTGCGATAGGCGACGTTGCCGAGCAGCACGCACTCGGTCAGCAGGCCGGCGTAGTCGAAGTTGCAGAGGGCCGGCGGGCCGCCCTTGCACGCGGCGATCCACTCGTTGTGGTGGCCGGGCGAGCTGGGGATCGATTTCTTGGGCGCCTCGAAGTCGATGAACTTCTCCTCGGGCCAGAGCTTCAGGTTGTTGTAGTCCGCGAAGAGCATGCCCTTCTCGCCGACGAAGCAGTTGCCGCTGTTCCACTTGAGGCGGTCCTGCGAGAAGATCTCGGGCTTCTGCTCGCCGTGGGTCCAGTGCACCTTCACGTCGCCGAAGTCCCAGGTGACTTTCAGCCAGGGCGGCCCGCCGACCTCGTTCACGGGCGGGCCTTCCGCCACGCAGGTCTTCGGGACCTTGAGCCCGAGGGCCCAGAAGGGGAGGTCGATGTGATGACATCCCATGTCCGCGAGGTCGCCGCCCCCGTAATTCCAGTACTTGCGCCAGCCCGTCGGATGGAAGCCCTTCGAGAACGGCCGCTCGGCCGCCGGACCCGTCCAGAGATCCCAGCTGAGGGTCGGAGGCAGGGGATCGTCCTTGGGCCAGCCGCCCGCCGTCCAGCGCACGCCGCCCAGGTTGACGTGGACGTCCGTCACCTTGCCGATCGCGCCGGCCTGGATGAGCTCGACGACCCGCCGGTAGTTGTCGCCCGCGTGGATCTGCGTGCCCATCTGCGTCGCGAGCTTCTTCGACGACGCGAGCTCCCGCATCACGCGAGCCTCGTAGATCGAATGGGAGAGCGGCTTCTCGCTGTAGAGGTGTTTCCCGGCCTTCATCGCCGCCATGCCGATCGGCGCGTGCAGGTGGTCGGGCGTCGAGACGCATACGGCGTCGATGCTCTTGTCTTTCTCGAGCATCTCGCGGAAGTCGGCCCAGGTCGACGCCTTGGGCAGCTTCTCGGCGGCCTTGCCGAGAAAGGTGGCGTCGACGTCGCACAGCGCCACGATGTTCTCGCCGGCGAGATTCTTCAGGTGGTCGGCGCCGCGCATGCCCGCGACACCCACCACCGCCACGTTCAGCTTGGCGTTGGGAGACTTGTCCTGGCCGTAGCCGCGCGCGACGCCGGCGACCCAGAACCCCGCGGCGCCTTTGAGAAAGTCGCGACGCTTCATCCCATCACCCTCGTCCCCGTCTTCTCACACCCGAGGGGCAGGGGGGGAATCCCTGTTCCCGGTCTGTCATTCCCCCGCCAAAACGCGGGGGCCCGGCCATCGTTCCTTGGCCTTGACCTTGACCTTGACCTGTTCGGGGGGCCCGGCCGTCGTTCCGGTTCCGGTTCCGGTTCCGGGTCCTACGCGAGCTCCCAGCCCTTCCGGTACTCGCGCTTGATCAGGCGGTCGGCCTCCGGCGCGTTCGTCGCGCGCAGGGCCTTGGCGTCCCACTCGATCTTCTTGCCGACGCGGTAGGCGATGGAAGCGAGGTGGTTGGCCTCGGTGAGCGGCCCGGCGTAGCCGAAGTGGCTGAGCGTGGGCGCGCCGGTCTTGGCGCCGTGGATCCACTCCTGGTGGTGGCCCAGGGACTTGGCGATCGACTCCGGCGGCCGCTTGAAGTCCTTGAACTTGTCCTCGGGCAGCAGCATGTTGCGGCCGTAGTCGGCGAGCAGCCAGCCGTCGCTGCCGATGAACAGGCAGCCGCTCTTGAAGTCGGGCGAGCCGTCCTTTTTCTTGGGGAGCTTGCCTTCCGTGTAGGCGGGCGGCTTCTCGGTGCCCTGGTACCAGGTCAGCTTGACGGCCGGCTCGGCGTATTCGTAGGTCGCGCGGAACGAGGCCGGGGCGAGCTCGGCGTGGGCGGGCGGGCCGAAGGCCTCGATCGTCTTCGGGTGCTTGAGCCCGAGGGCCCAGAAGGGGAGGTCGTTCCAGTGGCTCCCCAGGTCGCTCATCGTGCCGCTCGCGAAGTCCCACCAGCGGTACCACTTCGGGCCGGGATGGTAGACGTTGTGGAAGGGACGCTCCGGGGCCGGGCCCACGAAGAGGTCCCAGTCGAGGCCGGCCGGGATCGGCGAGGCCTGGGCCGGGCGGCTCTGCACGTTCACGATGTCGCCGTTCGCGGCGGCGTCCTCGGGCGACTGCAGGCCCCAGGCGCGGTCGACCCAGACGTGGACTTCGCTGACCTTGCCGATGGCGCCGCCCTGGATGAGCTCGACGACCCGCCGGTAGTTGTCGCTCGCGTGCAGCTGCGTGCCCATCTGCGTCGCGACCTTGGCCTGGGCCGTCGCCTCCGCGATCACGCGCGCCTCCCAGACGCCGTGGGTGAGGGGCTTTTCGCAGTAGACGTGCTTTTTCAGCTTGAGGGCCGGGAGCGTCGCGAACGCGTGAGTGTGCTCGGCCGTCGAGACGACCACCGCGTCGTAGGTCTTCTCGTCGTCCCACATCTTGCGGAAGTCGACGTACTTCTTCGCCCCCGGGTACTTCGCCGCCGCTTTTTCCACGTTCGGCGCGAACGTGTCGCAGAGCGCGACGACGTTCTCGAGGGGCCCGACGACCCCCAGGTTGGCGCCGCCTCGACCTCCCGAGCCGATGAAGGCGACGTTGAGCTTGGCGTTGGGAGACTTCTCCTGGCCGAAGCCGCGCTGGACCCCGGCGACCCAGAAGCCCGCGGCGGTCGACGCCTTGAGGAAGTCGCGGCGATTGCTGCGCATGGTTGGCCCCTCTTTAAAGTCCGCCTACGTTACGCCGCCGGACGTCGAGTATTTTTCAAATGAAAGAAATGACCGCGCATAACGCGGCGGCGCCGGATGGATCGCTGTGTGGGATGGTCGCGAAGAAAGAAAGCGGGCTGAGCGCGCGGGACGTCGACCACTTCCGCCACGTCCTCGAGGAGCGCCGGCGCCTGAAGGTCGTCACGATCGAGCGGCTGCGGCAGGAGGCCGTCGAGGACGCCGAGCTCGAGGACGAGACCACGGTGCCGGTCGAGCGGGGGACGGCGGACCTCGAGCGGGCCGAGTATGCCGAGCTGTCCCGGATCAACGAGGCGCTGCGGCGGCTCATCGACGGCCATTACGGCCTCTGCGAGGACTGCGCCCGGGCGATCGGCCGCGACCGCCTGGAGCTGCTGCCCACCACGTCGCGCTGCGTCGAGTGTCAGGAGAGAGTCGAGGCGGCCTAGCCGCCCGCTCTCCGGCGGGCGGCAGGGCCAAGAGCCAAGTTCCAAGAGCCAAGGGATCCCCCCAGCCCCCGGGGGGACGACGGCGCGCGCTCAGCGCTTCAGGCGCGCTTCGATCCAGTCGGCGTCGGCGAAGCCGTAGTCGCGGTGGAGCCGGAGCAGGCGCTCGTAACGCGCGGCGCGGTCGCCGCCGACGTTCCATTCGAGCTTGCGGAGGTCGACGGGACAGAGCCGCAGCGGCTGCTGGTCCTGCTCCGAGGCCGAGTTGGCCCCCTGCATCACGCAGCGCCAGGTCACGCAGTGGTGGATCGAGAAGATGTGCCCCGTCTCGTGGACCACCAGCTTCAGCGCGCGCTCGAGGAAGAGGCGGAGGTCGTCGGTCTGCAGCCGCCGCATCGAGTAGACCCCGGCCCGCGACCCCAGGCTGCCCACCCCGAAGACGTAGTTCAGGCCGGGCGCGAAGAGGTCTTCCGTGGTGAGGCCGACGTACGCGACGGCGTCCGCCGGGACCTTCAAGGCGAGGCGGTCCGTGACGGCGTCCGCGTCGTACTGGTCCCGCTCCTCGACGAAGGCTTCTTCGGGGATCGGGACGGGCGGGAGCAGGACGACCGGCATGCCGAAGAACGCCTCGAGATACTCCTTCATGCGCTCGACGACCTTCGGATACGCCGCGGCGCAGACGGGCTTCAGGGCGAGGCGGCCCGGACGGCTGTCGAGGACCTGGATGTAGAGCGTCGTCCGGTGGGGGCAGCGGCGGTTGACGTCCGACGCCGCGTACTGCTCGAGGGTCTGCGGCTCCTCCGGGTAGCTGAAGCGCCAGTCGCCCGGCTTGGGCGGCCCGAGCTTCTCATGCCCCTCCTCCGGCTCCGGCGGCGGAAGCGCGGGGAGGTCGACGCAGAGGCGGCACGGCCGCAGGTACGGCTTCGCGGCGACGAAGCGCGTGAGCAGGCCGAGCGCCAGGGCGGAGAGCCCGACGGCCAGGGCCAGCGCGAGCTTCTTCCGCACGCCATATGTTAACGTTCTGACGCGGTCATTTCGTTAACACGTGGTCCTACGCGCCGGTAGGATTTGGCGTTGACGAAATGACCGCGTCAGTTCGTCAACACGTATGAAGCGCTGGACGATGCTGGGACTGCTGACCCTGGCGGAGCTGCTGGGGATGTCGCCCTGGCTCCTCTTCAGCGCGGCGTCCGGCCAGCTGAGCGAGGCGTGGGGCCTGACCACGGGCGACCTCGCGTGGCTGGCCGCGCTGGTGCAGCTGGGCTTCGTGGCGGGCACGCTGACGTCCGCCGTGCTCAACCTCCCCGACCTCATCCCCGCCCGCGCGCTGTTCGGCGGCAGCGCCTTCCTCGTCGCGCTCGCCAACGCGCTGCCGGTCGTCGCGCCCGGCTTCGGCCCCGGCCTCCTCTCGCGCTTCCTCACGGGCTTCTTCCTCGCCGGCGTCTATCCGCCCGCGATGAAGATGGCGTCGACCTGGTTCAAGGACGCGCGCGGCCTCGCGATCGGCGTCATCGTCGCGGGGCTCGTCGCCGGCAAGGCGCTGCCGTACCTCGTCGGCCACGTGCCCTGGCCGCGGCTGCTGCTGGGGTCGTCGGCCGGGGCGGCCCTCGCCGGGCTCCTCGTGGCGGCGGGCTACCTCGACGGCCCCCACGCCTTTCCGCGGCGCCGCTTCTCGTGGAGCCTCGTGCCGGCCATCCTCAAGCACCGCCCGACCCGCCTGGCCATCGCCGGCTACCTCGGCCACATGTGGGAGCTCTACGCGATGTGGACCTGGCTGCCGGCGTTCCTCCGGGCGTCGAAGATCGGCGCCGCCGGCGCGCTCACGTTCGCCGCGATCGCGGCGGGCGCGCTCGGCTCCGTCTGGGGCGGGTGGCTGGGCGACCGCCGGAGCCGCGCGTTCGTCGCGAACGCGTCGATGGCCGCGAGCGGCGCCTGCGCGCTGGCCGTCGGGGTCGCCCCCGACGTCCTGCTGATCCCGCTGCTCCTGGTCTGGGGCTTCTTCGTCGTCTCCGACTCCGCGCAGTTCTCCGCGCTGGTCACCGAGCACGCGCCGCCCGACGCCGTGGGGACCGCCCTCACGCTGCAGACTTCGCTGGGCTTCCTGCTGAGCATGGCCACGATCCAGCTGGTGCCGCGGATCGCCGACGTCCAGGGCTGGTCCTGGGCCTTCGCCGTGCTCGCCGCCGGCCCCGCCCTCGGCATCGTCGCCATCGAGCGTCTGCGCCGCGTGTTAACGAAATGACCGCGTCATTTCGTTAACAGCTCGCGCGCCTCGCGGCCGTAGTAGGTGTCGCCCGCCTGCTGGATGAACGCTTCGATCTCCTTGCGGGTCCGCAGCCGGGAGAAGGCCGCGCCGAGACGGAGGCCGGTCTTCGCGGGCTCGACTTTGAACGCGGCCTGCCACGCGACGTCCTTCTCGTCGAAGGCCGGCGCCCCCGCCAGCTTCTTGCGCAGGGCGGCCAGCTCCCGCTCCAGGCCGTACCAGTCGCCTTTCGCTTCCAGCTCCAGGAGCGGCTTGAGCCTGGTCCGCGCCTCTTCGTTGATCCGCCGCAGGACCTCCGGCGCCGCGCCTCTCGCCGCCGCGCCCAGGTCGCCCTTCAGGTAGAGCCGCTCCGCCTCGATCCACGCGCGCCCGCTCGGCGTGTTGAACGCCGCCTCCCACTCCTTCGCGCGCTCCTCGATCAGGCCCGCCAGCTTCGGCCGGGCTTTCGCGAGCTCCAGCCGCAGCGTATGCCAGCGCCCCTCCCGGTCCAGGACGTCGAGCGCCTCCCGCGTCCGCCGCGCCCCCTCGAGCGCGCGCGCCCGCAGCGCCTTCGCCGGCTCCGTGTCGAGCAGGGCCGTCGCCGCCAGCGCCGGCCCGTACGCGCCTTCCTCGAGGAGACGGTCCCCTTCGACGAGCAAAGGATCCACGTCGATCGGGTCCGCCAGGCCTTTCACGCGCTCGCGGTGGAGGTCGACATCCTTCTTCAGCGCGTGCCAGCGGCCCGCGTCGCGCAGCGTGGTCCAGCGGGCGACGACCTCCGCGACCGCCGCGCGGATCCGGCCTTCGAGGGCGGGCGCGGCCGCGAGCGCCTTCGCGTACTGCCCTTCGCTCAGCAGCTTGTCGCCGGCGAGATGGGGTCTCATCGCGACCTCCCACGCCGCGGCGGCCTGATCGAAGAGCGCGAGGCCCGCGTAGGACTTCTTCAGCTCGCCCAGGCGGTCCTTCAGGTCCAGCCAGCGGCCCGCCTTCTCGAGCGGGCTCAGGGTGTCGATCACCCGCCGCGCCCGGCCGTCGAGCCACCCGGCCATCGGATCGCCGGCCTCGAGCAGGCGCGCGGCTTCGCCGTACTTCTTCGCGACGATGGCCTTGTAGGCCGCGAGGGCCGGGCCCTTCAGCGCCTTCGGGTTCACGCCGGGAATGCTCACCTGGATGCCCTGGATCTGGAGCCGCGGATCGCCGAGCCCCAGGGCGATCGCCATGACGGCCGTCGGGTTGTAGCGCGACGAGAGGTAGTAGCCGCCGTCGGCGTAGTCGCGGCCGGGCTGGACGACGAAGGAGCCGTCGTGGCAGCGCATCATGTTGAACCAGGCCTTGTGGTAGTCGAACGTCGCGCGCAGCAGCGCCTCGTCCTCCGCGGCGGCGGCGCCCATCAGGCCCCAGAGGAAGCCGAGCACGGAGCAGGCGTGGCCGTCGGGCAGGCTCTTGTAGGCCCGCTTCATGTAGCTCTTGTTCTTTTCGAAGGACGCCGCGTCGCCGCTCAGCTTGTGCGCGAGCAGCGAGGCGCCGGCGCGGCCGACGTAGTTCATGCCGGATGTCGACTTCTTCCACGCGACCGGATCGACGTAGCCGTTGTTGAGCGTGAACTCGCCGCCGTAGGCGACGTAGCCGGCCTCGTTGGTGCCGCGATGGATGAAATCGAGGGCGTTCGCGACGCCCTTCGGATCGACCTTGACGCCGGCGGCGGCGGCGAGCTGCCAGGCGATGACGGGGAGGATCGTGGTGTACTGCATGGGGCCGTAGCCGTTCTTGCCGGCGCCGGCCTGGTAAGGCGCGTGGCCGAAGCCGCCGAGATAGAGCTGCTGGGAGGCGTCGATCCGCGCGTAGTCGCCCTGGACGGCCCCGGGTCCCCAGACGAGGATGCGGCCGTCGTACTGGTCCTGGCGGAGGAGGTCGACGAGCGCCTTGATCGTCGGCAGGACCGCGGGGTCCTGGGTGAGGAGGTGGTACTCGCAGAGGGTGATGAGCTGGTAGGACACGCCCCAGGTCCAGGTGCCGGGGGCGGGGACCTGGTTCCAGGCGAGGGCGAGGCGCTTGCCGGTGTCGTCGCCGGCCGCGAGGAACGCGAGGGCGACGGCCGCGCGCGCGTGCGCGGGGCCGCCGTGGCCTTCGGGATGGGCGGCGAGGTACTTGAGCGCGCGGGCGCGCAGGAGCTCCGACTTGCGGCAGTTCGTCGGGAACGTCGGGCTGAACGCGCCGATCGCCTCGAGGGGGATCGCGACCTCGATCGTCTCCGCGCCGCGGACGACGTTCAGGACCAGCTTGCCGTCTTTGGCTTCGGCCCGCTCGATGGCGTCGCCGAAGTCCATGATCGGGCCTTCATAGCCGTGCGGGGAGCCGCCGAACGTGTGGGCGGCGAAGGGCTTGCCGAACGCGCCGCTCACGACGTCGCCGAGCCGCAGCCGCTCGTAGGCGGGCGAGCCCTTGAAGACGTATCTGACGACGAAGGTCTTCTCCGTCAGCGCCGCGCGGGCTCCGGTCGGCCCGAGGTTGACGAGGAAGCCCGGCACTTCCGCGTCCGGCCCGCTCTCGACCCGCTTCTCCCAGCGCCCCTGGTTGTCCTTGTCCTTGATGGGCGCCCACAGTATCGCCGCGATCATCAGACCCCGCATCCCGCGCTCCTTTCGTTGCGCGTACCTAACGCCGCCCGGCGCGGGGGCCCGACGGCACACTCTTGTCGAATCGCGACACGTTGACGTTCTGACGCGGTCATTTCG
>DASVNH010000220.1:0-32719 GCA_036383955.1 Planctomycetota bacterium
GTGTTGACGTTCTGATGCGGTCATTTCGTCAACGCGTTGACGAAATGACCGCCTCAGAACGTCAACGCGACGCCGCCGCGAAGATCGGCCGGGCGCGCGTGACGGCGGACTTCCTGAGCGGCGCGGTCGAGGCCCGCGGCCAGCTCGCCCTGGAGCTCGACGACCCCGTCCGCGCGCGGGTGACCGTGACGGGCCGCGTGACGGGCCCGATGTTCGGCCCGCGCGGCGCCTGGAAGCTCGACGACGCGCTGGCGACCGCCGGCCGCGTGTATTGGCGGACCCTGGAATTCGAGGACGTCCGGGTCGAGGTGCCCGACGCGACGCTGGACGCCCTCACGTGGCGGGCCTCGGGCCGGCGCGGGCCGGACCGCGTCGAGGGCACCGGCACGTTCCGCGGCGGCGCGATCGAAGGCGAGCTGCGGGCCGCGATCGCGTCGGCGGAGCCCTACCTCCCCGAGCTCGCCGCGAAGGACCTGCGCGTCGCCGGCCGGATCCGGATCCAGGACGGCTTCCACTTCGCCGGCCGCGTCGACGCGGGCGCCGGCGGGATCGGAGGCGCGACCTGGTCCTCGATCGGGGGCGACCTCGTCCTCGGCCCGCACAGCGTCGAGGTCCCCGCCCTCCTCGTGAAAGGCCTCCCCTACGCGCCCGAAGCCTGGGTCTCCGGCAGCGCGGACCTCCACCCGCGGGGCGCCGCGGTCCGGGCCGGCCTGCGGGCGGGACAGGATTGGGTCAACTTCGACGGCACGATCGACCAGGGCCGCTTCGACGGCCACGTCTCCGGCCAGGTGGACGGCCTCCGCGCGACCGGGCGGATCGTGAAGGACACGACGTCCACCCGGGTCGCGCTCGAACCCGGCGAGCTCCGCGGCGTCCGGCACGGGCCGCTCGAGATCCGCCTGAGCGAGGGCCGGGCGGCCCTCGAGGAGACGGACGTCGAGCTCGGCCACGCGTCGGGCCGCCTGTCCGGCACGGCCGCCTGGAAGGACGAGGGCCTGTCCGGCGAGCTCCGCCTCCGCGCGATCACGGTCGAGGGCCGGCCGTTCGGCGTGGCGGCCGTGTCGTTCACCCGGATGACGGACGTCGAGATCGACGCGGCGTGGGCCGTCGAGGCCGGCATCGGCGCCGAGCTCCGCGGCCGCTGGGGCGCCGTCAACGACCTGCGCCTCCAGGCCCGCGTGCCCGACCTGACCCACCCCTGGGCCCGGCGCTTCCTCCAGGGCCTGCCGAGCGTGCAGGGGGCCCTCTCGCTGGACGCCCGCGTCACGGGCTCGGCCGAGCGCCCCGAGGTCGAGGGCCGGCTCGGCGTCGCGGGGGCCGTCGAGGGCGGCGCGCCGTTCCGCCTCGACATCCCCCTGCGCAACGAGGGACGTCGCGTGGTTCTGAAGCTCCCGGCGACGGCGACGCCCTACGGCCGGCTGGCGCTCGACGCCCGGCTTCCGCTCCCCGGGGCCGAGGAGCCCCTGGAAGGCCGCGTGCGGCTCGAGGCGCGCGACCTGCCGGTGTTCGCCCGCTTCGTGCCCGAGGTCCTCCGGTCCTGGGTGCCCGAGGGCGAGCTGGACGTCGAGGCCTCCACCGTCGGCGCGCGCTGGAGCGCGACGGCCTCGCTCCTGGTGCCGGTGGCCCGGCTGCCCGAGCCGTTCCCGCCGCTGAAGGACCTGCGGGCGCGGGCGGCGATCGACGCCTCGGGCGCGCGGGTGGAGACGCTCCTGGGCCGCCTGGGCGGCGGCCTGTTCGAGGCCTCGCTGAGCCGCGAATCGACCGGTTCGATTCGCGGCGTGCTGCGGGGGCGCGAGCTGCTGGTGGTTTCGACGCGGCTGTCCCACATCCGGCTGTCGCCGGACGTCTCGTTCCACTGGGAGAAGGGGCGGCCGGCCCGGCTCCACGGGACGGTGACGGTGCCGATGGCGCTGATCCATGAGGAGCCGGGGACGCCGTCGGGGGGCGGCGGCGGCGACCTCGCGGTGGGCGGCCTGCGCCTGCGGCCCGCGCGCGGCGGCGGCGTGCTCGTGCCGGGCGTGCGGGGGATGGAGGGCCTGGAGAACGTCGAGCTCGACCTGGCGGTGTCGACCGCCGGCGAGATCCGGGTGGAAAACAGCGTCGTCGGCGCGATGCTGCGCGCGAAGGGGCGGCTCCGCGGCACGCTCGCCGAGCCGTCAGCGGACGGCACGGTCGAGGCCAGGAGCGGCGAGGTCAAGCTGCCGGCGGCCATCTACGTCCGGGTCGAGGACGCCCGCGTGACGATCCCGGCCGAGCCCGGCGCCGATCCCTCCGTCCACTTCGTCGGCCGCGTGGGCAAGGGCGACGGCTCGATTGAGGTGAGGGTCGACGGCCCCCTGGCGCGCCCCGAGCTCAACCTCGCCTCCGATCCTCCCCGGCCGAAGGAGGAGCTGATGGCGCGGCTGGCGTTCGGACATCCTCCGGGCCAGGTCTCGGGCGCGGCGCTGGGCGCCTTCGCGCTCCGCCTCTTCGAGCAGTACTCGGCCGACTGGCCGCGGGCCGTCCCCTCCGAAGGCGTGCTGAGCCGCCTGAAGCCCACGGTCCTGAGCGCCGAGGGCGACGAGGCGCCGCGCCGGCCCTGGGAGCTGCCCACGGGCCGCACGGCCCGCGGCATGATCGTCCGCACCGAGTACCTCTGGACCCCCTACTTCTCCGTCGTCGGCGAAGCGGACCGGGAGGCCAACGTGGGAGGCGACATCAAGCTGCGGCTGCGGTTTCGATGAAGCGCCTTCTGCTCCTCTCCGTCCTGGCGGGCTGCGCCTCCACCGAGCCTGAGGCGAAGGCGGCCGGCGATCCGCGCTTCGTGTTCGAAGGGGCGAACGCGATTTCGGAGAGCCGGCTCCGCGATCTCGTCGCGTCCGACCTCGCGCGCTACCTGGAGGACAAGCGGCCCGCCCCCCTCCAGGACGCCGTCTTCCGCATGGTCAACGCGTACGGCCTCGCCGGCTACGCCGACGCGGCGGTGGACGTCGAGGAAGCCCCCGACAAGGTCTACTTCCGGATCCGCGAGGGCGGCGCCTACCTGCTCGGCCGGGTGCACTTCCGGGGCAACGTCCACCTCAAGGACCGCGAGCTGGAGGGCGTCGAGCCCGGCGCGCTTCCGGGCAGCTCGCTGCCGTTTTCGGAGCGCCTCCTCGCCCGGATCCGCGCCGACCTCCTGGCGATCTACCGCGCGAAGGGGTTCATCGACGCCGTGGTCAAGCCGCCCCTCCTGAACCGCCAGGAAGACGGCGAGCGCGTCCACGTCACCTTCCAGATCGAGGAGGGCCTCCCCTACGTCATCGAGGCGATCGAGGGCGCCTCGGAAGCCGCCGCCGACCTGATCGGCACACCCTTCGCGTCGGGCAGCGAGGGCGTCGTCGAGGCCCGGGTGACCGACCTCCTCCGCGAGAAGGGCCGGCCCTTCGCGCGCGCCCAGGCGACGGCGACTCTCGACCGCCTGAAGGGCCGTGCGCGGATCAAGGTCGAGGTCCAGCCGGGCCCCACGGCCCTGCTCGGGGAGCTGGACGTCGAGAGCAAGCTCCGGACGCGGGAGTCCTTCATCCGGGCGCGGGCGGGCCTGCCGACCGGCGAGCCGTTCAGCGCCTCGAAGCTCGCGGAAGCGGAGAAGCGCCTGCTGAGCACGGGCCTCTTCAGCACGGCGCGGCTGGATCCGGACGAGGGCGGCTTCGAGAACGGCCAGGTGCCGGTCGTCGCGCGGCTCGAGGAGCGCGAGCCGGGCGAAGTCGCGGTCAAGCTGGGCTACGGCACGCTCGACGGCGAGCGGATCGGCCTGGACCTGTCGTACGACAACGTCTTCGGCGGCGCGGAGCTCGTCCGCGTGGGCGGCACGCTGGGCCGCTTCGGACGTCGCGCCGACGGCGAGTTCGCCCTGCGCTACTTCCTGGGCACGGACCTGCGGCCCGGCGTGAACGCGTTCTACGAGTTGCGCGATTACCCGAGCTTCGAGGCGGCGAGCTACGGGGGCGAGGCCTCCCTGTCCTACGACTTCGGCCACGGCCTGCACGCGTCGCTCGGCCTGCTGCGCTCGATCATCCGGACGACGGACGTCGAGGAAGGCGTCCCCCCGGGCGACCTGCTCGACTTCGAGTACACGGCGCTGTTCGCGGCGGCGGGCTGGGACGGGCGCGACGTCCCCCATCTGCCCACGCGGGGGACGTTCCTGGGCGGCCGGGTGGAGTGGTCGGACCGGCCGCTCGAGTCGGAGCTGCGCTTCGTCAACTTCAACGGGCGGGCGGCGGCGTACGTCCCGCTCCCCTGGGACCTGGTGGGGGCGCTGAGCCTCCAGGGCGGCCGGATCCGCCCGCTGGACACGACCGACGAGATCCCGATCGCGCTGCGCTACTTCGCGGGCGGCCTGACGACGGTGCGGGGCTTCGAGTTCGCCTCCATCGGGCCGGAGGTGGACGACGACCCGACGGGCGGCCAGCTCTTCCTGGCCCTGCAGGCGGAGCTCCGCTTCCCGATCTGGGGCGGCCTCCACGGCGCGGTCTTCCACGACCGCGGGGGCGTCTGGTTCGAGTACGACGATTTCGACGTCGACGACATCCGCTGGTCGGTGGGAACGGGGATCCGCTACTACACGCCGGCGGGCGCGCTGGTGCTGGACGTCGGCTGGAACCCCGACCGCGAGGAGGGCGAGCACGCGGTCGAGGCCCACATCAGCGTCGGCTTCCCCTTCTAGCGCTTCTCCGGCTTGCCCCCCAGCTCGATCAGGACGTCACGGGCCAGAGAACGCAGACGTTCGCCTCGCGCGTCATCCCTTTCCAGCAGGGCCAGCGCGGTCCGAACCTCAGCGGAATTGCGTCCGAAGAAAAGCAAGAGGTCGCAGATCCGGCCCACGAAGAGGTCGTTAGGATCCTTGAGCGCGACCACGAAGACGGGGACGAAGATCGGATCCGCCCTCCAAGATTTCAGAAGGTCGAACGCGTGCGACGGACGGTCCAAGCCTTTCGGATGGAGCAGCTCGAGAACGACCGCGAGCCCCCAGCGTCCGTGCTTTTCCTTCAGCGCGCTTCCGGAGGGAGGCTTGCGGTTGATCGGGACTTCGCCGGGATCCTCGATCTCCGACAGGAGATCCTTTCTCGCCAGCTCCAGGCGCGTCTTGAAATGGGCCTCGGGATTCCCTGGATTCTCCGCGCCGGCCAGCGCGAGCAGGGCTTCCCTCAGGCGCCCCTCGCTGAACAACGTGTTCGCCTGAGCGACCCAATGATCCTTGATCACGTCCCTGATCCGCGCGTGCGTTTCCGGATCCCGGGGCTCCTTGAGGATCGCGAGCAGGGCGGGCAGCGCCGACGACCCGAGGGCCCTAAGCGTCCGGGTGGCGCGCTCACGGACCTCCGGGTCGTTCGACGCGAAGCCTTCCACCCCGCAGCGGACCCGTGCTTCGAGAGAATCGTCCTGGCTCGCCGCCAGGAGGATGAGCACGCACACCACGCATCCAGTATGACGCGGGATTCGGCGAATGATCAGGCTCCCCCTCATCTCTCTACAAGGGCGGCTAATATAGGGGGTCGACGGGAGAACGAATCATGATGAACCGAAGGGACGTGCTGAAGGCCGCGGCGCTGGGCGCGGCGGCGTGGGGGCTGCCCGGCTTCCGGGACGAGAAGGTCAAGCTGGGCGTGGCCTCCTATTCGCTGCGCAAGTTCAAGCGACCGGAATGCATCGAGATGGTGAAGGCCTGCGGGACGCCCTACATCAACATCAAGTCCTTCCACCTGCCCTACGAGCTCACGCCGGAGCAGGTCGCGGCGGCCCGCAAGGAGTTCGACGACGCGGGCTTGAAGGTCGTCGGCAGCGGCAACAACTCCCTCGCCAAGGAAGCGGACATCGCCAAGCTCTTCGACCACGCGAAGGCGGCCCGCTATCTCCTGCTGGTCATCGCGCCGGCCCCCGACCTCCTTCCCAAGATCGAGGCGGCGGTCAAAGCCAGCGGCATCCCGGTCGCGATCCACAACCACGGCCCCGAGGACAAGATCTTCCCGGCGCCGAGCGACGCCCTCAAGCTCATCAAGGACATGGACCCTCGCGTGGGCCTCTGCGTCGACATCGGCCACACCACCCGGACCGGGAAGGACGTCGTCAAGGAGATCGCCGACGCGGGCGCCCGCGTGCTCGACCTCCACATGAAGGACCTCAAGGACCTGATGAACAAGAACTCCCAGGCCCCGGTCGGCGACGGCAAGATGCCCGTGAAGGAGATCTTCCAGCAGCTCGTGAAGCAGGGCTTCAGCGGCTACGCCAACCTCGAGTACGAGATCGACGCCGACGCCCCGCTGCCCGGCATGAAGAAGTCCTTCGACTTCATGCGCAAGGTCGCGTCCGAGCTCTAACGAACGAACGAACGTCCACCACCGAGACACCGAGGACACCGAGAGCGCTTTATTGAGATCCCCCCCTGCCCCCCCCGGGGGGGACGGGGGGGGGGGGACGTCTACAGGGTCGTCTCGGTGTTCTCGGTGTCTCGGTGGTGAATTACCGGAGGTCGGAGGGCTTGACGCCCTTGCGGAGGCCCTTGCCGCCCACCGGGCCCGGATCGTAGGCGCCCACGATCTCGACGGAGGACGTCGGATCGATCTTCGCCTCCTGCCCCGTCGCCCAATAGCAGGCGTTCACGACCAGGCGGCGGAAGTCGGCCACCTTGAAGGCGTCGCCGTGCCCCATCGTGGTCGTGAACACGCGGGCGCCGTTGTAGGTCTTCGTCCAGGCGATGGGGATGGCCTTCTTGTCGGGGTGCGGGGCGGCGTCGGAGGTCCAGGCGACGAGGGGCTGTCCCAGCAGCACCGGCGCGCAGTCTCCGTGCAGGGTGGAGATCCCGTAGACGTCGTCGGGGATCCAGAAGCTCTTCGCGACGCCCTTCAGGACCGGATGGTCCGCGGCGGCGTCGCAGCGGGTGCTTTCGACGAGGTTCTTGCCGTAGTGCGAGACCCAGGTTTCGCCGAAGACCTCGCGGCCCCAGCCGCCCGCCGGGTCCTTGCTGTCCCAGGTGTATTTCGCGTAGGGGCTCGCGGAGCCCTTGGCGTAGCGGAAGGGATGCGTGGCGTTGCGGATGCCGACGATCGGCCCCTTGTAGTCGAGGATCCGCTTCATCTGCTCGTCGGGGAGCTCCCGCCAGCGGAAGAAGGCGACCAGGAGGTCGGCCGTCGCCAGCGCCTCCAGTCCCGGGATGCGGTCCTTGATCAGGGGGTTGATCGTCCCGTCCTTGGGATCGACGGCGAACAAGACCGTGCATTTGAAGCCGTGATGCTTCGAGAGGATCCGGGCCATGAGCGGCATGGACTCTTCCGAGCGGTACGACTCCTCGGCGGCGATGAACACGACGTGCTTCCCGGTGCCGGGATAGCCGACCCACGGGTCCTGCAGGGCCAGCGCGGCGATCAGAATCATCATGCTTAACCATACACGAGTCCGCTATGGACATTTCAGCGCGCGATCGTCTACGATTGAATTCGAGGAGAACCGGGGCCGAGCTGTTTCGGTCCAAGACGGCTCGCCTCCGGCGATATGACGTCCAGCGAATCGCCGCTCCGCGTCCTGCACCTCGAGGATACCGAGGCCGACAGCTTCCTCGTGCGCCATACCCTGGAGCGCGCGGGGATGGAAATGGCCTATCACAACGTCCAGACGAAGGACGACTTCATCCGCGGGCTCCGCGAGGACGACCCCCACGTCGTCCTCTCCGACCACTCGCTCCCCGGGTTCGACAGCCGGGAGGCCCTCGAGATCACGCACCGCGAGCGGCCCCACACCCCGTTCATCCTCGTCTCCGGGGCGCTCGGCGACGAGCTGGCCGTCGAGAGCCTCAAGAACGGCGCCGCCGACTACATCCTCAAGGACCGGCTGGCCCGCCTCGTGCCGGCCGTCGAGCGCGCCCTCCAGCTGGCCCGCGAGCAGCGCGAGCGCCGCGCCGCCGAAGAGCGCTACGCCCTGGCCGTCGAGGGCGCCGCCGACGGCCTCTGGGACTGGGATCTGCGGAGCGGGCGGATCTACTTCTCGCCGCGCTGGCGCGAGATGCTGGGCTACGGCGAGGAGGAGGTCGAGCCCAGCCTGGACGGCTGGCACCGGCTCGTCCACGAGGAGGACCTGCCCCGCCTGAAGCAGGCGCTGGACGAGCACCTGGAGGCCGGGCAGCAGCCGTTCGAGTGCGAGTACCGCATGCGCCACAAGGAAGGCGGCTGGCGCTGGGTGCTGTCCCGGGGCGTCGCGGTGCGCGAGCCCGGCGGCCGCGCCGTCCGCATGGCGGGCTCGCAGACCGACATCACCCGGCGCAAAACGGCCGAGGAGGCCCTGCTCCGGCACGCGTACTACGACCCGCTCACCGGCCTGGCCAACCGCGCGCTCTTCGAGAACCGGCTCGGCCGCGCGCTGCGGCAGGCGCGGCGCCGTCACGCGCCGTTCGCGGTGCTGTTCCTCGATCTCGACCGCTTCAAGGTGGTGAACGACAGCCTGGGCCACGCGGCGGGCGACCGCCTGCTCGCGGCCTTCGCCCGCCGGCTGGAGCGGCTCCTGCGCCCCGGCGACACGGCCGCGCGCTTCGGCGGCGACGAGTTCGCGATCCTGCTCGAGAGCGTGGGCGACGTCCAGGCGACGCTCGTCGCGCGGCGCATCCTGGAAGGCTTCGCCCAGCCGTTCAAGGTGGGCCGGCAGGACATCGTGGCGGGCGCCAGCATCGGCATCACCTACGGCACCCAGGCGCACGCGTCCACGCAGTCGCTGCTGCGCGAGGCCGACACGGCGATGTACCGCGCCAAAGAGCTGGGGCGCGGCCGCTACGAGATCTTCGACGAGGCCCTCTACGAGCGCTCCTACCGCCGGCTGATGATGGAGCGCGACCTGCGCCGCGCGATCCAGAATCACGAGCTCGTGGTCTACTACCAGCCGCTGGTCAACCTCGAGTCGGGCAAGGTGACGGGCTGCGAGGCGCTCGTGCGCTGGCAGCATCCGACGCGCGGCCTCGTCCTTCCGGCCGACTTCATCCCCGTCGCCGAGGAGACGGGCCTGATCGTGGACCTGGGCGACTGGGTGCTCCGGACGGCCGTCGCGCAGCAGCGCGCCTGGCGGGACACCGGCCTGCCGCCCCTCGAGATGTCGATCAACCTCTCCCCCCGGCAGTTCAACCAGAAGGACCTCTCGCACAACATCCTCCAGGCGATCGAGGAGTTCAGCCTCGACGACCCCTGGCGCGTCAAGCTGGAGCTCACGGAGTCGGTGCTCGCGGCGCCCGGCGAGCCGGCGACCCGCCTGATCCAGGAGCTGGGACGTCGAGGGGTCCGCTTCGCCGTCGACGACTTCGGCACCGGCTATTCGTCGATGGCCTACCTGCGCCGCTTCGCGTTCCGCACCCTGAAGATCGACCGCTCGTTCGTGCAGGGCGTGGCGACCAACCCGGACGACGCGGCGATCGCGGCGGCCATCATCTCGATGGCGCGGCACCTGAAGCTCGACGTGACGGCCGAGGGCGTGGAGACCGAGCCGCAGCGCGACTTCTTCCGCCGCGAGCGCTGCGACGAAGCCCAGGGCTTCCTCTTCTCCCCCGCCGTCCCCGCCGAGGCCTTCCCCGACGCGGTGAAGCACGTCGAAGCGGCCTGAACGAGAATCCAGAATCCAGAATCCGGAATCCAGGGGGCGCGTCCCCTGGATTCTGGATTCCGGATTCTGGATTCCGCGTCGCTACTTCTTCTTGTGCTCTTCCAGGAAGCCGCCGTAGACGGCGTAGTAGTCCTTGTGGCCGGGGCCCTCGCCGCCGTGGCCCGACTGGGGCATGACGATGATCTTCTTCGGCCCCTGGAACTGGTTGACCGTGGCGAAGACGCCCTCCGCGGGGCAGACGGTGTCGACCAGGCCGATCCCGACGAGCGCCGGCACCTTCACCTTGCGGGCGAAGTTCATGGCGTCGAAGTAGCGGCCCGTCTCCTCGAGCTTCGCGGCGTCGCGCTTCATCCACTCCCGGCCCGTCCAGTTCGGCCAGCCCGGCGCGCGCTTGGCCCGCTTCCCCGTGTGGTCGCAGCCCGCCGGCACGTTCGCGGCGAAGGCCGTCACCGCCGGATGCATCCCGGCCGTCACGATCGCCTGGTAGCCGCCCTGGCTCCCTCCCTGCACCACCAGCGCGCCCTTGTTCCAGTCCTCGCGCTTCGTCAGGTAGTCCACCGCCCGGTAGCACGAAAGGAACATCTTCAGGAAGTAGCTCTTCTCGCGGTCTTCCGCGCCGATCACCGTGTAGTCGGCCAGCTCCTTCTTCGACTTCTCGTCGTAGAACTCCTTCTTCTCGTCGATCGGCAGGTCGTGCGCCAGGATGTTCAGCGTCAGCCACCCGGCCTTCGCCGGGCCCGTCACCCAGCCGCGGTTCAGCCCGTAGACCCCCGCGTACTGCACCTGCAGCTGCGCCGGCAGCCCGCTCTTCCCCGCCGGCTTCGCGATCTGGCCCTGGATCTTCGCGCCGCGGATGTTGTCGAGCGTGACCTTGAAGTACTCGATCGAGGGGTCCCCGACGTCCACCTTCTCCAGCTGGACGTTCAGGGGGACGTCGTTCAGCTCCTTGATCTTCGCGGCCCAGAAGGCGTCGAAGTCGTCCGGCAGGGGCGCCGAGGCCTGGATCTTGTCGGGCGCGAAGACGGCCCCGCCGCGCGCGACGGCCTTCTGGTAGCTCACCTCGAGCAGCAGCGTGCCGGCGTCCGGCCGCGTCGCGCTGACCGTCGCCTTGCCGTCGACGAGCTCGACGTCCCCCTTCGCGACCTCGCCCAGGCCCCCCGGGCGCACGACGTAGCTCGCCTTGCCGGAGCCGCCCGGGATCGTGATGGCCCAGGTCGCCTTCTGGCCGGGCTCGTAGACGCCGGAGGCGACGTCCTGGACGACCTGGATCGCCGGAGGCGCCTGGACCAGGAGAACGAGGCAAGCGAAAAGGCGAATCACTTGAGAGCTCCGTAAATGAGGCCTTTGACTCCGAACTCGGTATCCCAGTTGTAGGGCATCGTCTGCTCCATGGTGACGACGATCAGGCGGTCGCGCGGGGACACCCAATAATGCGTGGAGGCGGCGCCGCCCCAGCCGTACTCGCCGGTCCGGCCGGCGGGATCCCACTCGGTGTCGGCCGTGCGCACCGAGAAGCCCAGGCCGAACCCGACCCCGTGCCGCTTCTCCTTCCCGAAGTAGATCGGAAAAGCTTCCGGGGGGAGCTGGTTCGACGTCATGAGCCGCGCGGTATCCGGCTTGAGGATCTTGCCGCCGCCGCTCTCGACCATGCTCAGAAAGCGGAGGTAGTCGGCCGCCGTCCCGACGAGGCCGCCGCCGCCGGACTCGAGGCCGGGGGGCTTGAGATACTTCGACGTCCCCGGGGCGTCGATGAGCTTGAGGCCGGAGGCTTCCCGCCGGTAGTTGGCGGCGAAGCGCTCCACCTTGTCGGCGGGGACCCAGAAGGCCGTGTCGATCATCCCCAGCGGCGCGAAGATCCGCTCGCGCAGGACCTCGCCGAGGGGCTTCTTCGCGACGCGCTGGACGACGAGGCCGAGGACGTCGGTGTTGATCCCGTAGTGCCAGTCGGTGCCGGGATCGAAGGCGAGGTGGACGTCGGCGAGCCGCGTCGCGAACTCGTCGAGATTCGCGGCTTCCAGCGGCTTCTTCTCGGCGTAGCGCTTGGCCGTCGAGAGCCCGCCGTAGGTGAAGCCGGCGGTGTGGAGCATGAGGTCGCGGACGTTGGGGGCCCGCCGTGGCGCGCGGAGGACGTCGGCCTCCACGACCTTCAGGTCCTTGAGCTCGGGGACGTGGAGGCCGATGGGGTCGTCGAGCTTGAGCTTGCCCTCGTCGACGAGCGTGAGGGCGGCGGCGGTGGTGATGGCCTTGGACATGGAGTAGATCCGGAAGATCGTGTCGAAGAGCATGGGCTTGGAGGCCTCGAGGTCCCGGGAGCCGTACGCGCGCTCCACCTCGACGCGGCCGTCGCGCATGGCGAGGATGATCGCGCCGGCGAGCTTCTTCTGGGCGGTTTTCTCCTTCATCAGGGCGTCGACGGCGGCGAGCTTCTGGTCGTCGAAGCGGGGCGGCCGCGCGGCGCATCCGGCGGCGAAGGCGAGGAGAAGCCAGGCGGTGTTTCTCATCGCCGGCAGGATATCAAATCCGGCCGTAGTAGATCACGAGACCGATGACGAGGGCGGCGGTGACGAGGACGAGGCCCGCGACGCCCTTCCCCAGCTCGATGGAGGCCGCCTGGCCGGGCTGGTGGGGCGAGAGCAGCAGGCCGAGCTTGTTGTCCTGGCCGAGGGTGGTGGCGGAGACGCGACGTCCGACGAGGGTGGCGGACCGGGGGACGGCCAGGTAGGTGTAGACCGTCCGGCGGTCGCCGTGCCCGTGCCCCCAGCCGAAGAGGCCGCTGCGCTCGTGGGTGTCGGTCCGCGAGGCGGTCGCCTGGACTTCGGTGGGATGGCCGGCGACGACGATCTCGGCGCCGTCGGCCTCGAGCGTGAAGGACGCGATCTCGTCCTCGGTGCTGACGGTCGACCAGCCGGAATTCTTCCGCCGCCGCTGATAGACCTGTTTCACGGTGCGGCACCAGAGGAGGTCGCCGAAGCCCTTCTGCAGCGCCCGTCCGACCCGGACGCGGCCGTGGACGGCCTGGCGGCCGAACGCGTCGGGCTCGACGCCCTCCAGGCGGGCGAGGCGGTAGAGCAGGCGGGCCTGCAGGAGGCTCTGGAGGCTGACCCAGGCGAGCCAGGACAGCGCGCCGATCCCGACGAGGAGGAGGACGAGAGGAAGGAAGCCCACGCCTGGAAACGACTATACCCCTACGCCAACGCGTCCGGCCTGTGTTCCAGTCAGGCGGCCTGCCAGGCGGGCCCGCGGGCGACGAGGAGCTCGGCGGCGGGGCTGGCGACGGGGCGGGAGAAGAGGTAGCCCTGGACGCGGTCGCAGTTCAGCTCGCGCAGGCGGCGGAGCTGGTCGGCGGTTTCGACGCCCTCCGCCACGACGCCGAGGCTCATGTTCTCGGCGAGCGTGGTGATCGTGCGGACGAGCTGGCCGTGCTCCTCCTGGCCCATCGCTCCGACGAACGAGTGGTGGATCTTGAGGCTGTCGATCGGGAACCGATGCAGGTATCCGAGGGAGGAGTAGCCGGTGCCGAAGTCGTCGAGGTAGAGCTTGATGCCGAGGCCGCGGATGCGCTCGAGCATCGCGCGGACGGCGGCGCTGTCCTCCATGAGGACGCTTTCGGTGATCTCCAGCGTGAGGCTGGCGGGATCGAAGGCGGACTCCGCGAGGATGTCCTTGATCTCGCCGAGGAGGCTGGAGCGGACGAACTGCTTGCTGGAGAGGTTGACGTTGACGCGGAGGGGCGGGTTCTGGCTGTACTTCATCTGCCAGTAGCCCGTCTGGCGGCAGGCCTCGCGCAGCACCCAGAGGTCGATGGGCAGGATCAGCCCGGTCTCCTCGGCCAGCGGCAGGAACTCGGCGGGCGACATCAGCCCGCGGCTGGGGTGCTGCCAGCGCACGAGGGCCTCGAAGCCCACCAGGCGGTCGGTCCGGAGCGAGACGATCGGCTGGTAGAAGACCCGGAACTCCTTGCGCTCCAGCGCGCGGCGCAGGTCCGTCTCGAGCTGGAGGCGGGCCACCGCGCGCGCGTGCATGCCCTGGTCGAAGACCTCGTAGCAGGCGCGGCCGCGCTCCTTCGCGCGGTACATGGCCGTGTCGGCGTCGCGCAGCAGGTCCTCGGGCTTCTCGTAGCCCGTGCCCGGCGCGAGGCCCATGCTCACCGAGGTGAAGACCTCCTGACCCTCCAGAACGAAGGGCAGCGCGACCTGGTTCTGGACGCGGCGGGCGACCGTCACCGCGTCGCCCTCGTCCTGCATGTCCTCGAGCAGGATCGCGAACTCGTCGCCGCCCAGCCGCGCCAC
Source organism: Planctomycetota bacterium (assembly GCA_036383955.1). Lineage (GTDB taxonomy): Bacteria > Planctomycetota > MHYJ01 > MHYJ01 > JACPRB01 > JACQFK01. Next base: position 13,881 of record DASVNH010000220.1, read on the forward strand.
CGTGTCGCCCGGCCGCACGCAGTTCTCGAGGCGCCGCGCGATCGCCACCAGCAGCTGGTCGCCGTTCGCGTGGCCCAGGCTGTCGTTGACGTCCTTGAAGCGGTCGACGTCCAGCACGATCGCCGAGAAGGGGGTTTCGGCCTTGCGACGTCCCCGGCGCAGCGTCTGGGAGAGGCGGTCCATGAAGAGGGCGCGGTTGGGGAGCCCGGTCAGGGTGTCGGTGAACGCCTGGCGGACGAGCTGCTCCTCGGCGCGCTTGCGCTGGGAGATGTCGGTCTGGGAGCCGGCCATGCGGGCGGATTTGCCTCCCGGGGCGCGGACGGCCATGCCGCGCGCGAGCATCCAGACCCAATGGCCTTCCTTGTGGCGGATGCGGTATTCGCACTCGAGGTGGATCGCGCGGCCTTCGGCGTGGGCGTCGACCTCCTCCTGGAGGCGGCGGACGTCGTCGGGATGCACGCGGTTGAACCACTCGTCGGGATTGTGGCCGATCTCGCCGTCCTCGTAGCCGAGCTGGGCCTTCCAGCGCGGGGCGAAGTAGACCTCGTTCTTGAGGAAATCCCAGTCCCAGAGGCCGTCGTGGGCGCCTTCCATGGCGAGGGCGAAGCGCTCCTCGCTGCGGCGGAGGTCCTCCTGGGCGCGGACGAGGTCGGTTTCGTCCCAGAAGACGCCCTGGACGCCGAGGATGTAGCCGCGGGAATCGCGCACCGGCGATTTGAGGACGCGGATGACGCGGCGTTCGCGGCCGGGGGGCTGGTGTTCCTCGACGGCCTCGATGAGCCGGCCGGCCTTGACGACGCGGAGGTCGTCCTCGCGGTACTTCCGGGCGAGCTCGGCGGGATAGAGGTCGAAGTCGGACTTGCCGAGGAGGGCCTCGGCGGGCAGGCCGGTGGTTTCGCAGTACTTGCGGTTGACGAAGGTCAGGCGGCCGTCGAGATCCTTGCGGAAGACGTTCTGGGGGAGGGTGTCGACCAGGGAGTGGTAGAGGGCCTCGGAATCGCGGACGCGGTCCTGGTCGGCGTGCTGGCTGGAGACGTCGCGGGAGAGGCCGAAGACGCCGATGATCCGGCCGTCGGGGCCGGCGAGGGGAAGCTTGGAGGTGGAGACCCAGCGCTCGCGGCCGTCGGGGGCGCGGACGTGCTCGTCCAGGTCGAGGACGGGCCGGCCGGTGCGCATGATCTCGATCTCGAGGGCGCGGGTGGCGGCGGCGAAGTCGGCCGGGTAGAAGTCGACGTCGCTCTTGCCGACGGCGCGTTCGGGATCGCCGATGCCGAGCCACTCGGCCTGGGCGCGGTTGACGCGGGTGAAACGGGAGTCGGCGTCCTTGAAGTAGATGGAATCCGGCAGGTGATCCATGAGCAGACGCAACAGCTGCGCGTCGTGGGGGATTCCATTCCCCGGCAGTTCAGGCCCCGTCCCCATGCCGACCCTCGCGACTACCCATCCAAGATGCGTGCCTATCAAATCTACACCCCCCCGGAGAGGGATGGGGATCAAGAATGGAATACAGGCAGGCTGGGCAGGGGGGCTTCCGGGCTTCTCCCGGATTCTGGATTCCGGATTCCGGATTCCGGTCTTACTTCCTCACGCCCGTCGGCACGTCCAGCAGCAGGCTGCGGGTGGCCTTGGTGAGGAAGAGCACGGCGAAGCAGGTGTCGTAGACCTCCTGGCCGCCTTCCTTGGCCAGCCAGGCGCCGTCGGGGCGCTGGGCGCCCAGGAGCGACTTGGAGCCTTCCGCGTACCAGTCCTTCTTGCCGATCTGCTCGGTCCCGTACAGGATGGCCGCGCGCTCGAGCGCGTAGAGGTAGTAGTAGAGGTGGTGCCCCGAGTTCTCGGCCTTCGCGTGCTCGTGCTGGCCCGGATTCCACGTCACCGAGAAGTTCTTGGCGAGCCAGCCCAGGCCTTCCTGGATGTCGCGGTCCTTCTTCCAGTCCTTGCCCAGGATGTAGTCGTAGATCACCAGGCTGCCCACGCCGCCCGAGGTCATCGAGCCGTACGCCTTGTGCGCGCTCGCCTCGTGCCGGCCGTAGCACCAGCCGCCGTCGACCTTGATCTGGCCGTCGCGCCAGGCCTTCTGCGCCAGCTCCGCCACCGCCACCGGGATGCGGACGCCCGCGTCGAAGCAGGCGCGCAGGCCCAGGGCCGCGTACATCGAGTTGGAGTGGTCGCCGCCCTCGGCGCTCTCGCGCTTCTTCTTCACCTCGACGCGCGCCTTCACCTTCGGCTTCCCCGCCGCGTCCAGGTCCGCCGCCGGGCGCCGGATCGACGGCGCTTTCGCCCCGGTCGCGATGTCCTCGACGAAGATCGAGGGCGCCCCGTAGCCCCAGAGCCCCGCCCGGTTCTGGTTGTCCACCAGGAACTGCGCGCACTGGTGGATCCGCCACTGGTACGTCACCCGGTCCAGCTCTTCCAGCAGCATCGCCTGCAGCGCCACCGTGTAGGTCTGCTCCAGCTTGCGCTCGAGCACGGTCTTCAGGAGCCGCTGGAAGTCGGGGTCCGCGGGCGACACCCCCGCGTGCGCCATCGTCCACAGCACCAGCTCCGTGCTCCGCAGCTCCCGGTGCGACTTCAGGTTGTCCAGGCCGTCGCACTTGCCCTTCAGATAGGTCACCCCCAGCTTGATCGCCTGCTCCGCCGTCCGCTCCACGAGGTCGATCGGCGGCGGGATCGCCGGCCCCACCTGGTCTGCCTTCGGGCGCGCCTTGACCACCTTGTCTTTCGGAGGCTCCGCGACGTCCGGCGGCTTCGGCGCGGGCGGCCGCTCCGTCTTCGCCGTCGCCTCCGACTTCGCGGGAAGGACGGGGGGCGGCGGCGCGGGCGGCGACTGCGAGTTCCGCGACGGCTGGAAGTCCTCGGGAGGGACCGGGATCGGGGGGTCGACGTCCTTCACCGCCGGCGTGCCGGCGGGCTTGTCGACTTCCGGCCTCACGACGACCGGCGTCTCGGGACGTCGGGGCGCCAGCAGCCAGACGGCGATCGCCAGGGCCGCCACCGCGGCGGCAGCGCCGAGCCGGCGCGGCCAGGCCGTCCGGGGACGTCGGATGCGCAGGGGCGGCGGCGTCTCGGCCGCGACGACGGCCGGAGCCGTGTTCAGGATCGTGGCGCGGACGCGGCCGAGCAGGACGTCGAGCCTCGCCTCGCCCGCCATCTCGGCCAGGACGCGGTCCTGCCAGTAGACGGTCTGGGCCCAGGACTCGCAGTCCTCGCAGGCGCCGACGTGGGCCCGGTAGGGGCCGTCGGATTCGGGCAGATCGACGCCCGCCAGGCTGTCGGACACGAGGGTCCGGAAGCGTTCGCAGGCGTTCATGACGCGCTCTCCACGCCGAGCTTGCGGCGGACGCAGTCGAGCAGCACGCCCCGCACCCGGTGCAGCAGCTGGCGCAGGGCGACCGGCGTCATGTCCATCCGGGACGCCAGGTCGGCGAGCTTGAAGCCGTCGAAGTAGTGCCCCTTCACGGCCGTCGCGGAGCGGCCTTCCAGGCCGTCGACGCATTCCTGCAGGGCTTCGCCGCGACGTCCGACGGCCGCCGGGCCGGGATCCTGGTAGACGCGCTCGATGAGCTCCTCGGCGGCGGGAGCCGCGCGGTTGAGCTTGCGGCGGGCGGCGAGGGCCTGGCGGCGGGCGATGGCCTTGAGCCAGCCGGCGAAGTCGGCCTCGGCGATGAAGTAGTTGAGCTTGCGGTAGGCGATCTCGGCGGTTTCCTGGACGACGTCCTCCGCCGCGTGCCAGTCGCCGATGATGGCGCGGCTGTAGGCGAAGAGCATGGGCAAATGGGGGCGCAGGGCCCGTTCGAAGGAGGCCGGATCTCCCGCGCGGGCCGCGACGATCAGCCTGGACTCGGAGTCCTGTCCCATACTGGAAAAGGGGCCGCGGGGGAACGGCGTTCCCCCGCGGCCTCGTGAGGTCTACTTGCCGCCGGCCTTCATCTGGGCCGCGCTGTGCGTGGCCACGTCGAGCGGCCGGGTGGCGCGCTTGAGGAAGAGGATCGCGAAGCAGGTGTTGTCCGTGTCGCCCCAGGAGCCGTCGGGCTTCTGGTCGGCGATGAGCTGCTTGGCGCCCTCGGGATACCACTTGTGCGTGCCGAGGATCTCGGTGCCGTACAGCATGCCCGCGCGCTCCATGCCGTAGAGGAAGTAGTAGTACTGGTGCTTGGAGTTCTCCTCCATGTTCGCGTGCTCGTAGGGGCCGGGGTTGTAGGTCACGGAGAAGTTCTTCGCCAGCCACTGCAGGCCTTCGTGGCAGTCCTTGTCGCGCTTCCAGGACTTCTTCTTCCCGCCGTCGTTGTCCTTGATGTAGTTGTAGATCGCGAGCGCGCCGACCGCGCCGGCCGTCATCGAGCCGTAGGCCTTGTGCTCGCCGTGATTGACGTAGCACCAGCCCAGCGGGGCCGCCTTGTTCTCGGCGCGGGACATCGCCACCGTGCCGCCGCCCTTGGGCTTGTCGGGGCCGGCCACGCCGCCCTCGATCACGGGCTCCTCGGGGAGCTTCTCGTCCTTCTGGGCGCCCTTCCACCACTTCAGGGCGTTGTCGATCACGCTCTCCTGGAAGATGATGCCCGCGTCATGGCAGGCGCGCATGCCGAGGGCCGCGTACTGCGAGTTCGAGTTGTCGTTCGCCGTGCCCTCGCGCTTCTTCTCGACCTTCTTCTTGTTCTTCACCTCGGGCTTCACCTTGACGCCCGGAGGCGGCAGCGAGTCGAACTTCTTCACGCTGCCGGAGCCGCCGCCCGAGGAGACGTCCTTCCGCTCGGTCGTCGTGGGGATGTCCTCGACGTAGATCGAGGGCGAGCCGTAGCCCCAGTAGCCCTGGGCGCTCTGGTTGTCCACCAGGAACTGCGCGCACTGCCAGATCCGGTTCTGGTGCTTCACGCGCTGGATTTCCTCGAGGATCATCGCCTGCAGCGCCACGCAGTACGTCGCCTCCAGCTTGTCCGCCATCATGGAGTCGAAGAGCTCCTTGAAGGCGGGATCCGCCTCGGGGACGTCGGAGTGCGCGTAAGTCAGCAGCACCAGCTCACGGCGCGACACCGTCGTGCCGGCGTGCTGCGACTTCGCCAAATGCGAACTGTTCTTGCTCTTCAGGTTCTTGATGCCGTTCTCGATCGCCTTGTCGACCTTCTGCTGATCGACCTCGAACGGAGGGAACGGCTGCTGCTGCGGCGCTTCCCCAGCCCAGGCCGTCGACCCCAGAAGAATCCCCGCGCTAATCACCCACGCCGCCATGCGATTCATAGCACCCTCGAAAATAGGACCCCAGGACAGACGTCACCGGCTCGCCCGAAGGTGACACGATTCGGCGTTACCCAGCCCCTATACAACATTCTAGCGCCCAACCGCTTGCGCGCAAGTCCTACGTGCCGGACGCGCCTTCGTGACCACCTTTCCCGTACCTTATAGTGATTCCCGGCCCCGGGCTTCTAACGACAGGAATAGGAGAACGCATGATCCTTCTGCTGCTTGCCGCCCTCGCCCAGGAAGAGATCCGCCTGCTCGTGCGCTCCGACGACATGGGCGTCGCCCAGGCGGTCAACGAGGGCTGCGTGCGGTCGTGCGTCGACGGCCTGGCGCGCTCGGTGGAAGTCATCGTCCCGGGCCCCTGGTATCCCCAGGCCGTCCGCATGCTCAAGGAGCGCCCCGAGATCGACGTCGGCCTCCACCTCTGCCTCACCAGCGAATGGGAGGAGGTCAAATGGCGCCCCCTCACCCACGCCCCCAGCCTCGTCGACGCGGGCGGCCACTTCTTCCCCACGACCCGGCAGCGCAAGGACTTCCCCCCCGATACCGGCTTCCTCGAGGCCGGCCCGAAGCCGGAGGAGGTCGAACGCGAGCTCCGCGCCCAGATCGAGAAGCTCAAGCGCGACCTCCCCCGCCTCAGCCATATGAGCAGCCACATGGGCACGGCCGTCTCCACGCCCGAGCTCAAGGCCCTCGTCCAGAAGCTCGGCGCGGAGTACGGCCTCGCCGTCGAAACCAGCAACATCAAGCCCGTCCGCGGCTGGAGCGGCGCCCGGAAAAGCGGCGAGCAGAAGGAGGCCGATCTGGTCGACGTCCTGCAAAAACTCGAGGCGGGCACCTGGCTGATCGTCGAGCATCCGGCCCTCGACAGCCCGGAGAGCCGGGCGATGGGCCACCGCGGCTACACGAACGTCGCGGAGGACCGGGCCGGCGTCCTGCGGGCCCTCACCAGCCCGCGCGCCAAGGAGGTCGTGAAAACCCGCGGCATCAAGCTCATCAGCTACGCGGACCTGAAGTAAGCGCGGCCTTCGCCGCGTCGAGCGCGAGGCGGCCCGCCAAGAGGTCGCGCAGCAGGCGCTCCTGCCGCGGCGTGAAGACCACCGCCGCCCCCGCCTCCGGCAGGCGGCCGACGTCCAGCATCCGCAGGAGCTTGCGGCGGAGGTCGTCGAGCCCCTGCCCCGTCTTCGCCGACACCGGCAGCGCTTCGAGGAGCGGCTTCTTCGTCCCGACGTCCACCTTGTTCACCAGCGGCACCAGGCGCCGGTGCCCCAGCTGCTCGAGGAACGTCAGCTCCGGCCCGCGCGCGCCGGCCTCGGCGTCGAAGAGGAACAGCACCACGTCCGCCGCCGACAGCGCCTTCCGCGTCCGCTCGATGGACAGCGCCTCGAGCGGGTCGCGCGGCTCCTCGACGCCCGCCGTGTCGACGAGCTCCAGCGGCACGCCGTCGATCGCGATCGTCTCCCTCACCGGATCCCGCGTGGTGCCCGCGATCGGCGACACGATCGCCCGGTCGCGCTCGACCAGCGCGTTGAAGAGCGACGACTTCCCCACGTTCGGCGCGCCGGCCAGCACGACCCGGCGCGGGGTCGCGAGCGCCTGGCCCGCGGCGGCCGTCTCCAGCAGGCGCGTCGCGTCCCCCGGCCCGCGGAGGGCGGCGACGGCCTTCGACAGCGCGCCCTCCGCCTGCGCCTGCAGCATCAGCGCCGCCCGCTCCGTCTTCGCCGCCGGCAGCAGCGACCAGGCTTCCGCGCGGATCTGGTCCAGCTTTCCCGTCGACACCCCGCGGTCCAGCAGCTCGTCGACCGTGATCCGCTCGACGTCCAGCGCCGCGAAGACGCGCTCGACGACCGCCGTCCCGCCGTGCGCGGTGATCTCCACCGTCTCCTCCGCGGTGAAGCCGTCGGACGTCGTCCGCGCCATGATCTCGTCGACGTCCTCCATCCGCCGCACGCGGAGGGTGTCGTCGATCGGCGCGGCGCAGAGCGCCTCGACACGCGCGCGGGCGCCCGCGCCGGCGACGTGGATCACCGCGAGCGCGCCGCGACCGGGGGAGGTCAGGAGGACCGCGAACATAGATAGGAGCGGACGACGCCTTCCAGCGCGAGGCCGGGGACGAGGACGTCGAAGAGATCCCGGAACAGCGGGGCGTCGCCGCCCGTGCCGAAGACGCGTCCCTTGTGCTCGGCGAGGGCGCGGCGGATCAGGCCCTCGGCGGCGGTGGACACCCCGCAGCGCAGCGCCTCGATCGTGTCGCGGCCGAGGGCCGTGCGGGTGCGGCGGGGCTCGACCTCCGGCAGGAGCGCGGTGCCTTCGTGGAGCGCGCGGGCCATCAGGCGCAGGCCCGGGGCGATCAGGCCGCCCAGGAAGTCGCCGCGCCGGTTCACGACGTCGATGGTGATCGCGGTGCCCATGCCCACGACGACGCAGGGGCCCTTCGTCCGCGCCCACGCGGCGGAGGCCTGGGCGAGGCGGTCGGCGCCGACGGTGGCGGGGGTCCGGGTGCGGTTGCGGACGAGCGGGGGGAAGTCGCGCCCCAGCAGCAGCGTTCCCGCCGGCGGGGTCGCGCGGCCGACGCGGGCGCCGATCCAGGCCTCCACGGTTTCGCCGCGGTGCGGGCGCAGGCGGCGGCCGTCCCAGACCGCGCGCTTGACGCGCGTGTTGCCGATGTCGACGACCCCGAGGCGCATGGGCGTCGATGTTACCATGCCGCCGTGTAACGTTGCAGCGTCGCTGGAACGTTACATCCCTCCGCCTTGCCAGATCCCTCCCTCGCCGCTACTATGAGCGCCCATGATTCTGCGCTGCGTCGCGTGCGACGCCCGGCATGACGCCGACCCCCTGCTCTACCAGTGCCCGAAGGACGGCTGCGGCTCGCCGCTCGAGGTGCTCTACGGCGACGAGGTCTTCGCGAAGGCGCCCGTCCTCGAAGGCGAAGGGGTCTGGCGCTACCAGCCGCTGCTGCCGGTGAAGAAGTCGGTCTCGCTCGGCGAGGGCGGGACGGGGCTCCATCGCTGCGACCGCCTGGGCAAGCTGCTCGGCGTGCCCGAGCTTTACATCAAGAACGAAGGCGAGAACCCGACGGGCTCGTTCAAGGACCGCGGGATGACCGTGGGCATCGCCATGGCCCAGACCGCGGGCGCGAAGGCGGTGGCCTGCGCCTCGACGGGCAACACGTCGGCCTCCATGGCGGCCTACGCCGCGCGCGCCGGCCTCACCGCGCTCGTCCTGCTGCCGGCGGGCAAGGTCGCGCTCGGCAAGCTCTCGCAGGCGGTCGCCCACGGCGCCCGGATCGCCCAGATCGAGGGCAATTTCGACGACGCCATGCGCCTGGTGGTCGAGCTGTCGACGCGGCGCCGGAGCGTCTACCTCCTGAACTCGATCAACGCCTACCGCCTCGAGGGCCAGAAGACGCTCGCCTTCGAGGTCTGCGAGGCGCTCGGCGAGGCCCCCGACGCGATGGTCCTCCCGGTCGGCAACGCCGGCAACATCAGCGCGATCTGGAAGGGCTTCAACGAGTGGAAGCGCCTCGGCAAGATCAAGCGCCTGCCCCGCATGGTCGGCGCCCAGGCCGAGCGCTCGGCGCCCATCGTCCAGCACCTCAAGGACCCCTCCAAGCCCTGCCGCGTCGACAACCCCGACACGCTCGCCACCGCCATCCGCATCGGCCAGCCCGTCAGCTGGCGCAAGGCCATCGCCGCCATCAAGGACTCCGGCGGCGACGCCGGCACCGTGAGCGACGAGGAGATCCTCGACGCCCAGCGCCTCCTCGCCCGCACGGAAGGGCTCTTCGTCGAGCCCGCCTCCGCCACGCCCATCGCCCTCCTCCGCAAGTTCGCGATGAAGGACGTCCGCCGCGTCGTCTGCGTCACCACCGGCCACGGCCTCAAGGACCCCGACGCCCTGAGCAAGGCCCCGGTCGTCATGGAGAAGGTCAAGCCGGAGCTCGACGCCCTCCAGAGGCTGCTCGACGCATGAAGATCCTCCTCGCGGGCTTCGGGGTCGTCGGCCGCTCGACCGTCCAGCTCCTCGAGGAGCAGCGGCCGATGCTCTACCGCAAGCACGGCCTCACGCCCCTGATCGTGGGCGCCATCGACTCCCGGGGCGCGGCGATCTCGCCGACGGGGCTCGACATCCCGACGCTGCTCGCGGCCAAGGACAAGGGCTCCGTCGCGGAGTACCCGGCCCACGGCGTGAAGGGCGCGAAGGACGTCGACCTCATCGCCGCCAGCGAAGCGGACCTCTTCATCGAGGCGACGCCGACGACGGTGAAGACGCCGGGGCCGTCGATGGAGCGCCTCAAGGCGGCCTTCCGGACGGGCAAGCACGTGGTCTGCGTGAACAAGGCGCCGCTGGCCGTCGCCTTCCCCGCGCTGCAGGAGCTGAGCAAGCACAACGGCTGCCGCTTCCGCTACTCGGGCACGGTCGGGGGCGGGACGCCGGTGCTCTCGCTGGCGGAGGAGGTCGTGAGCGGCGCGGAGGTCGTGGCCGTGCGCGCGATCCTCAACGGGACGACGAACTTCATCCTGACGAAGATGGACAAGGAGGCCTGGACGTTCGACCAGGCCCTGGCCGAGGCGCAGAAGCTCGGCTACGCGGAGGCGGACCCGTCGGCGGACGTCGACGGCATCGACACCGCCACCAAGATCGTGATCCTGGCGAACGGCGTGCTCGGGCGGCCCTGCGTGATCGGCGACGTGAAGATCGAGGGGATCCGCGGGGTGAAGAAGGAGCGCGTCGACGCCGCGAAGAAGGCGAACCAGACGGTGAAGCTGATCGCGCGGATCGGCCCGGCCGGCCTCTCGGTGAGGCCGGAGGAGGTCGCGTCCGACAGCCCGCTGAACGTGGGCGGCAGCCTCAATTGCCTGGCCCTGGAGCTGAAGACGGGGGGGGAGATCTTCCTGGTGGGGCGCGGCGCGGGCGGCCCGGAGACGGCCACCGCGATCATGCGGGACCTGCTGGACATCTGGCATTCAAGGGGATCGGGGGAGTGAGACGGATGAACGAAGGAGATCCGGGGATGCGACGGATGCGGGGATGGAGCGAGGCGCCGCGGAGGGGCGGATGTGCGGGCTCGCCCCTTCGCGGCGCCTCGCCGATCGCCCGATCCGTCGTATCGCCCGATCCCCTTTCGTTGATCCGTCCCCATCCCCTGATCTCCTAGGAGCGTGGGCATGAAACTCGTCATGAAGTTCGGCGGCAGCTCGGTGGCGGACGTCGAGAAGATGCGCCGCTGCGCGAAGCTCGTCAAGGCGCGGGTCGCGGCGGGCGACCGCGTGGTGACGGTGGTCTCGGCGCTCGACGGCATGACCGAGGAGCTGCTGGCGCTGGCGGACGCGGCGGGGACGTCGAACCATCCCGCCAAGGACGCGCGCCTGAAGGAGATCCGGCGCCGCCACGAGGAGCTGGCGAAGGCGGCGGGCGAGCCGGGCCTGGTCGCGCCCCTGCTCGACCAGCTCGACCATCTCGCCCTGGGCATCTCGGCGGTCGGCGAGCTGACGGCGCGCTCGAAGGACGCGGTGACGGCCTACGGCGAGAAGCTGGCGGCCCCGCTGTTTTCGCGCGTGCTCGCCGGCGAGGGCGTGAAGACGCGCGCCTACACGGGCCAGGAGCTCGGCCTGGTGACGAACGACCGCTTCGGCGAGGCCGAGCCGCTGATGGAGCTCTCGCTGTACCAGATCGCCGAGATCCTGAAAGCCCCGCTCGAGGCGGGCGAGGCGCCGGTGGTGACGGGCTTCATCGGGGCGACGCAGCACGGCGTGACGACGACGATCGGCCGCGGCGGCAGCGACTTCACGGCGACGATCGTGGGCGCGGCGATCAAGGCCGACGAGATCTGGATCTGGAGCGACGTCGACGGCCTCCTGACCGCGGATCCGCGGATCGTGAAGGAGGCGCGGCTCCTCGAACGGATCCGCTTCATCGAAGCGATCGAGATGGGGATGTTCGGCGCCAAGTCGATGCACCCGCGGGCCCTCGAGCCGGCGAGCGACCGGAAGATCCCGGTGCGGATGAAGAACACGTTCACGCCCGACGGCCCGGGCACGCTGATCAGCGACGACGGGCCGGAGCCGAAGGAGCTGATCCGCTCGATCCTGCAGGTGAAGGACGCGGCGCTGATCAACATCACGGGCGCGGCGATGATGGGCAAGCCGGGCACGGCGGCGAAGATCTGCCAGGTCCTCGCCGATCAGGGCATCAACATCCGGGTGATCATCCTCTCGGTGAGCGAAGGCGGCATCTCGCTCGGCGTGGCGGGCAGCCAGGCCTCGCTCGCCCGCGCGGCGCTCGACGCCCACGTCCTGCGCCCCGGCATCGCGAAGCACGTCGACGTGATCGAGAAGGTGTCGATCGTCGCGGTGATCGGCAGCTACATGCGCGGCCATCCCGGCACGGCGGGCAAGGTCTTCAGCGCGATGGGCAAGGCGGGCATCAACATCATGGCGATCGCCCAGGGCAGCTCGGAGCTGTCGATCTCGTTCCTCGTCCGCGGCGAGGACGGCCCCGCCGCCATCAAGGCCCTGCACGAGGCGTTCGAGCTGGGGAAGACCTAGGGCTGCCAGCGCAGCCAGAAGGTCGGGTCGCCGGGGAGGTCGGCCTGCTTGAGCTTGGCCCCGATCTCCTCCGCCTCGTCCAGCAGCTTGTCGGCGTCGAAGCGGGCGCCCAGCTCGCCCTCCACGCCGATCACGGCCAGCTTCCGGCCCACGAAGAGATAGTAGCGGTCCTCCGACGTCCCGAAGTCGTGCCAGTAATGGCCCAGGCCGGCCTCGTGGGCCTTCAGCATCAGCGGATGCGTCTTCGCTTCCAGGAGGGCGAGCTCGGTCCGTTCGACCTCGAAGCGGACACCGAAGAAGAAGAGGCAGGAGGGGGCGCTCATTCCGGATTATTTTAACCCGAGGCTCGCGAAGATGGCCAGCGCTTCGTCCTCCTCGGCGGGGTTCACCGAGCGGGTGTTGTAGGTGGCCAGGACCAGCAGCGGGCCCCGGGCCAGGACCCTCGCCCGGCACCAGCCGCCGTCGTCCAGATCGAACGTCGCGTCGGCGGTCGACGCGTCCCCCTCGATCCGCGGATCCTCGAGGCCGTGCTTCTCGACGAAGCGCGCGCAGTGCCGGAGCGCGTCCGCGGGCTCCTCGCCCTGGATCGACGACACGGTGATGGCCCCGCCCCGGGCCGTCTTCCAGAGGCTGACGACGCCCTCCTCCTCCCGCAGGGTCCACCCCTCCGGGTAGGAGAACGCGAACGGGCCCGCCCCGCGGTACTCCACGCTCAGCGTTTCTTTTTCCGCTTCGACGTCCCGAGCTTCTCGACGTGGAAGCTGCCGTCGTCGTAGTAGCGGCGGATGAAGTCGCGCTTCGACAGCGCGACCGAGCGGAGGATCGAATAGACTTCCAGGCCCTCCTCCATCGCGTCGCCCGAGAGGGCGAAGACCGCCAGGTAGCCCAGGAACTCGACCGCCGCCTGTCCGCGGGCGTAGCGCGCCGCCTCCCGCTCGGCCCGTTTCAGCGCGTCGTCGACGCTCGCGGCCCGGATGAGCACGATCCGCTCTTCGAAGCAGGAGGCGCCCCGATCCCCGGCCAGGTCCCGGTGGAGGTGGAGCGATTTCGCCGCGAACCAGGCCTTGTCCATCTAGCGCGGCAGCGGGCGGTATTCCAGGACGACCGGCTTCCCCGCGCGCTCGACGGTGACGCGGAGGCCGTTCTGGTTCTTGAAGGCGGGATTGTTCATCAGGGTGCGGAGGTCGGCGATCGAGGTCAGCGCCTGGCCGTTCACGTCGCGCACGACATCCCCCGCCAGCATGCCGCGGGCCGCGCCGATCGAGCCCGGCGTCACGCCCTCGATGCGGATGCCGCCGCCCGCGTTCGGCGAGACCTGGAAGTCGGAGTCCATGATCCGGTCGGCGTTCTGCGACGCCCAGTCGATCTCCGCCGGATCCAGGCCCCAGACCTGGCGGCTGTCGGCCGAGGCCAGGAGGCGGCTCTTGAACTGGTCGCTCTGGTAGGCCTGGCCCGCCCGGGCGCCGCGGACGCCGGGGGCGACCCGCGTGCCCGGCGCGCCGGTGATGGCCTCCGACTCGATGCTCAGCTCCTGGGTCAGCCCGTTGGGGCCCTTGAAGAGGGCCTTGTCCTTCCAGACCTTGGCGAGCGTCCAGCCGCGGAAATCGTCGAACTCCTTGCCCTCGAAGAGGATCTTCTCGTCCACGAAGGCCACCATCTCGTTGGGCTTGGTCTTGGACTTGAGGAAGGCCGCGCCCGGGCCGTCGCCCTTCTCCCCCGGCAGCGTCCCCTTCAGGATGGCGTGGAAGTTGACCGCGGCGGGGCCCTGCGTCGCCTCGATCTTCTGCTCGATCGGGTTGCGGATCCGGAGGGACGCGTCGGAGACCTGGGGCTTGGGCGCGACGGAGGCCGTGTCGTTCCCCTCGTCCAGGCGGACGTCGCGCGTGTAATCCGCCGGATGGAGGAGGTACTTGAAGAAGAAGAGGCAGATGGCGGCGCCGAGGGCGGCGTTCACGAGCCACAGGAGCGCGTTGTACAGCTTGACGCTACGCACGTTCTTCTCCTACGGCCCGGTGAAGGGCGTCAGCGCTTGAACCCGCCGCCTCCGCCGCCCCCGCCGCTGAGTCCGGCCTGCCGGTTGTCCTTCGAGATGCCGCGCAGCTCCAGCTTCAGCTCGTCGGGGCTGTCCGCCGCCGACAGGGCGTCTTCCAGCGTGATCAGGTCGCGCTCCAGCATGGCCTTCAGCGACTGGTTGTACGTCAGGCAACCGTAATAACTGCCCTCTTTCAACGCCTTGTACAGCTCCCGGGTTTTCCCGTGGAGAAGAAGTTCCTGGACGGTCGGGGTGGCCATCATGATCTCGATGGCGGGCATGCGGGCGGTCCCGTCCTTGGTCGGGATCAGGCGCTGGGAGATGACGCCCTCGAGGAGCTGGGCGAGCTGCAGCTGGAGAAAGTTGTGGTGGTGGGTCGGGAAGAGCTGCACGATGCGGTCGACCGTCTGCATCGCGTTCAGCGAGTGCAGCGTCGAGAAGACCAGGTGGCCCGTCTCGGCCGCGTTGATGGCCGCGTTCATCGTGTCCAGGTCGCGCATTTCGCCGATGAAGATCACGTCCGGCGACTGCCGGACCGCGTTCTTGAGCGCCGACACGAAGGAGTCCGTGTCCTGGCCGACCTCGCGCTGGTCGATCACGCACTTCTTGTCGGTGTACGTGAACTCGATCGGGTCCTCCATCGTGATGATGTGCCGCTCCTCGGTCTCGTTGATGTAGTTGATCATGGAGGCGATGGTCGTCGACTTCCCCGAGCCCGCCGTCCCGGTCACCAGCACCAGGCCGCGCGGCAGCATGGCCAGCTTCTTGAGCTGGTCGCTCGGCAGGTTCAGGTCCTCCATCGTCGGCACCTGGGCCTTGATGTGCCGGAACACCATGCCGATGTAGCCGCGCTGGCGGAAGAGGTTGGCGCGGAAGCGGCCGACCCCGTAGATCTCGTAGGCGATGTCGACCTCGCCCTTGTCGGCGAAGCGCTTCTTCGCGACGTCGTCGCAGACTTCGTTGAAGATCTCCATCATGTTCTCTTCGGTCAGCGGATTGCCGCCCATCGAGACCACGCGTCCGACGCAGCGCACGGCCGGCGGCACGCCGACCTTGAGGAAGAGGTCGGAGGCCTCCTCCTTGACCATCGCGGCGAAAATGCTGGCGAGTTCCATGCTGATTCGCTCCCCAAGTCCCTCAGGACGGAGTTATTTTACTACGCCGTCACCTCGGACGGCCGCGAAAAGAGCCCTGGCCAGCTCCTTCAGGCCCTGCCGGGTCGCCGCCGAGATCTCCAGGATGTCCTTCTTCTTGGTGGCCTTCTTCAGCGCCGCGAGGCCCTTCTTGGCCCCCGTGGCGTCCATCTTGGTGGCGACGACGACCTCCGGCTTCGCGCCCAGCACCGGGCTGTAGCTCTCCAGCTCCTTCCGGATCGTCTTGTAGGCCTTCGCCGGCGGATGGAGGGCGTCGGCCGAGCAGTCCACCAGGTGGAGGATGATCCGCGTGCGCTCGACGTGCTTGAGGAACTTGTCCCCCAGGCCCTTCCCCTCGTGGGCCCCTTCGATCAGGCCCGGGAGGTCGGCCATCACCAGGCTGTCCCATCCGAGCTTGAGGATGCCCAGGCTCGGGATCAGCGTCGTGAATTGATAGCCCGCGATCCGCGGCCGCGCCGCCGAGACCACCGAGAGCAGCGTCGACTTCCCCGCGTTCGGCAGGCCGACCAGACCGACATCCGCGATCATCTTGACTTCGAGCTTGAGCTTCCGCTCCTCGCCGGGAACGGGAGGAGCCGTCATCCGGGGCGTCTGGTTGGTGGACGTCGCGAAATGCTGGTTCCCCAGCCCGCCTTTCCCGCCCTTGCAGACGATCAGGCGGTCGCCGGGCTTCGCGAGGTCCTTGAGGAGGACGTCCTTCTCGACGTCCCGCACGAGCGTGCCGACGGGGACGTGGATTTCGAGGTCGAGGCCGTTCCTCCCGCTGCAGTTCTTCTTGCTGCCGGGCCGGCCGCTCTTGGCCACCACGCGGGGGAGGTGGCCCAGGTGGGACAGCGTGTTGTAGTTCGGGTCGGCCACCAGGATGACGTCGCCGCCCTTGCCGCCGTCGCCGCCGTCCGGCCCGCCCTTGGGCATGAACAGCTCCTGGAGGAAGGAGACGACGCCGACGCCGCCGTCGCCGGCCTTCACGCGGAAGGTGATTTCGTCCTTGAACATGGGAGCGAGAGCCTACCCGATCCGGCCGTCAGGGAGAAGCGGAAAGGCGGACGTCGAGCGGCCGGGCCGCGTCGGCCCGCGAGAGCTCGATCTTCTTCGTCGCGTAGCCCGGGTAAGACACGGTCACGACGTGCTTCACGCGGCTGACCGACCAGGAGAGCTTCGCCTCGAGCGGGGCTTCGCCGGCCGCGGCGCCGTCGATCGTCACCTTCGCGCCCTTGGGATCCACCGTGATCTTCAGCGGGATCTCGTCGACGATCTCCCGCAGGGCGGCCGCCAGCTCGGCCTGCCGGGGTGCCAGCTGCTTCTTCTCCACGTGGTGGCCGTCGAGCGCCAGCTCCACGGCGCGGGGGCCGTCCTTGAGCGACCACTCGAGATCGACGGTGAGGGGCGCGCGGCCGAGGACGCGGCCGCCGACGCGGACCTCGGCGCCGGGCGGGGTGGAGCTGAAGGTCGTCGCGACGCGGACGGGGGCGAGATCGAGGGCGACGGGGCCGATCTTGCGCTCGTCGCGCTTGAGGGCGAAGGACTTGGGGCGGTAGCCGGCGAGGCGCAGCGTGAGGGTCTTCTCGGTGTCGCCCTTGAGCCAGGGGAGGCGGAGCTCGGCGGGGGTGCGGCCGTAGAGGACGTCGCCGATCAGCACCTCGGCGCCGGAGGGGTCGGATTCGACGGCCACCGCGAGCTGCTGGACGGTGCCGGGGAGGGCTTCGAGGGTGACAAGGACCTCGGTGCTGTCGAACTCCTTCCAGGAGCCGGCCAGGATGTCGGTCCCGGCGGCGAGCACGCCCATGACGCAGCTGCCGATGAACCAGGGGCTGATCTTGCGGGTGAGGACGACCTGGGCGTCGCGGTAGCCGTCGCGGCGGACGTCGACCGCGTGATCCTCCTTGGGCAGCGTGAGGGTGACGGGGGTGACGCCGGTCAGTCCGGCGACGCTGACGGTGGCGCCGGGAGGCTCGCTGCTGAACGTGACGTCCTGGGTGGTGCCCTGCATGACCAGCGTGCAGCCGGCGAGCGCCAGGAGCCCTGGAGCCAGGCCGAGCGTTCTAGCGAACATACTTCCTCACGTGGAGGTCCGTGGTGGTCCCACCTGTGATCGTCACTTCGCCGGCGACGACGATATGCGTGCCGCTGATCGCCACGGTGATGGCGCGGTCGTTCCCGAAGCCGTGATGGTACGTGCGTTCCCAGACGAGCGCGCCGGCGGTGCTGTACTTTCGGACGAACCAGTTCTGGCCCTGCGCCGGCGTGTTGACCGTCGTGAATCCGACGACGAAGAGCTCGCCGCCGTCGAAGGCGATGTCCGTAACCTCGTCGTTCGCGTCGTCGAACCCGTTGATCTCGAGCGGGAAGCCGCCGCCCGCGTCGTCGGTCAGATCGCTGGCGTTGTACTTAAAGATGAGCCCATTCCGGCCCTCGCCGGCCCGGGTGAAGTAGCCACCCACATACAGGCTGGCCCCGCCGACGGCCGCGGTCACTGCCCGATCGGCGCCGGTATCGCCCTCGGTGACCGCCGAGGCCGGCGCGGGTGTGCCCGCCGAGTTGAACCTCTGGATCTGCCAGTCACCGGCGGCGCTGTTGTTGTCGCCGACGGCAAACACGTTGCCCGAGCCGTCGGTCGCGACCCCGTGGAAGTAATTGCCGGTGCCCGTCGCGGGGGTAGGCGTCACCCATACCTCCGTATCCGCGATGTTGACCTTGCGCAGCCAGTGCGTCAGCCCGCCGAGGGTCGCCGGACGTCCGCCGGCCACCATCATCTCACCGATGGGGTCCAGTGCCAGCGCGTTGGCCTCGACGCGCTCAATACCGAGGACCGCCAGTTCAGTCGCCGTCGTCGGGGCCCCCGGCGTCGCGAGCGAATACCGCACCACGCGCAGATTCTCTTCGGAAGTCGGTACTGGAGCGCGCATGAAGGAGACGTATACCCGATCGCGAGGCGCGTCAACGAGTGCACAAGGCAATCCGCCGGTCACGTTTGTATCAAGCTCGACAGCGGTCGTGGTCACGGAGCCACCGTCCGCCTCTAACCGTGCGAGGATAATGTTCCTGGTGCCTTCATCGGCGAATGGAAGCATGATCTGACCGGATGGAGCAACCGCGACACCTCCGGAGAGTTGGTTTACTCCGCGAGGAAGCGTAAACGCAAACTCCACGTCGCCCGGCGAGCGCGTCGTGCCGGCCAGGGTCACGCGGAAGAGCGTCACGGAGGTCGTGAAGCGCGCGAAGAGGAATGCTTTGGCCGCGGGCAACGAGTCGGTGTTGGCCGTCTTTCCGTCCGGTGTGCCCGCCGCCTCGACGTCGTTGACGACCTCGTCGGAGCGGATCGTCGCGGCGGCCGCGCTATCGATCGTGATCCCGTTGGCGTCCACGAGCTCGATGGAATCGATCCGGTAGTCCTCCGCCTCGGGAGCCTGGATCAACACGGCGTTGAAGGGCCCCCCCGCGAGACCAGTGATGTCGAAGTTCTGAGTTCCGGTGCCGGTCGTCACAAGGGTCCACGCCCCGCCCGGCACCCCCCCCGTCCCGATGATCGCGTTACGTTCAGTGTCCAAGTCGGCGGGGACAGCGCTGGGAAGGTTACGGGTGAAGACCTTGTAGGTAATGTCGGGCGCGGCGGCGCCGCTCGAGGACGAGCTCTTGCCGGAACGCGAGGCCAGCAGGCCGGCCACCGCCACGTCGCAGCCGCAGAGCAGCTGCAGCGCGAGCGCGAACGCCAAAACGGCCCTATTCCCTGCCTTCATTTTCGCGCGGCCCTGTCTTCCGCGTGCCGCATCCACTCGCGCAGCTCCGGCGTGTCCAGCGTCGGATCGGCCGCCACCGCCTCGCGCCAGTCCGCGAGCGCCCTATCATAGTTTCCCATGCCGAACTGCG
>DASVNH010000221.1:0-83827 GCA_036383955.1 Planctomycetota bacterium
GCCCCCCACTCGAGCGGGCGGCAGAGGAAGGGCGTCGCGAACGTGTTGTCGACGACCAGCAGGGCCCCGGCCTTCCGGCAGGCCTTCGCGATCCGCGCGAAATCCGGCACGCGGACGAGCGGATTCGAGATCGTCTCGATCGCGACGACGTCGACGCCCTTCACGATCTTGCGGTCGAGGACGTCGAGGTCCGCGAACTCCACGCCCACGCCGTGGCGCGGCGCGTGCGTGCGCAGGTAGGCGTAGGTGCCGCCGTAGAGGTCGCGCGAGGCGACCACCCGGCCGCCGCTCCCGAGCAGGGTCTGGTAGATCGTGAGGACGGCCGACATCCCGCTGGAGCAGGCGAGCGCGTCCTCGGCGCCCTCGAGGGCGGCCATCGTCTCCTCGAGCTGCCGGCCGTTCTCGTGGCCGAAGCGCCGGTAGAAGGCGTATTTCGAGCGCTTGCCGTGGTAGGCGTCGAGGAGGACGTCGAGATCGTCGAACGCGTGCACGGACGCGAGCGAGATCGGCGGGGCGACGGGCGTCGACAGCCGCTCGATCTCCCGATGCGAATGGCTCGCCAGGGTCATGCGGCCGCGCGGCATAGGCGGTCCATCATAGGGGCGAAGGATCGGGCGTCAAGGGTCCGTCTTGATACCGGGGGGCGTAACGGTTACGCTGACGGCCATGCGCTTCAAAGTCGTGTTCCAGGCGGCGCTCGTCGTGGGCGCCTCGCTGTCGGTGATCGGCGGGGCGGCCATCGCGATCCTCCATGTGCTCGACCCTCAGGCCGACATCCTCCTGCGCCTCGTCGGGGCCTACCATCACCTCGTGTTCGGCTTCGGCTTCCTGACGCTGTTCGCGCTGACGTCCGCGGCGATCGACTTCCTGGGCGCCCGAAAGCCCTCCGAAGCGGCGCCGCCGCGACCCGTCGCGATCGAGGTCGCGCCGGTCGTCGCGAAGCCGCCCGCTCCCGCGCCGAAGCGTTCGAAGCTGGACGCGCTCTACCACGAGATGCGGACCTACGTGGACCTGGAGATGTGGGAGCTGGCGCTGGAGAAGGCGACGTCGGTCGTGAACGACTTCCCGGGCACGCGCGAGGCGGACCTGGTCTCGAAGAACCTGGGCGAGCTGCGCTGGAAGGCGGAGCCCAAGTTCGTGTCGATGAAGGAGCCGATGTCCGCCGACCAGGAGAAGGAACTGCGCGAAAAAGGCCTGAAGGCGATGGTCCAGCACGTGAAGACCTACGTGGACCTGGAGATGTGGGAGCTCGCCCGGCAGAAGGCCCAGGCCATCATGAAGAGCTTCCCGGATTCGGCGGAGGCGGCCGAGATGCTGAAGCTCTACGCCGAGGTCGACCGCAAGGCGCGCGAAACGGCGGGGGCCCCCGCCGCGTCCAATACCTAGATGGCCGAGATCCGCGACATCCTGGGCTTCCCCTTCAAGATGGCGGGCGCCTTCGTGCGCATCGCGGGCCGGATCACCATCGGCTCGGTCGGCTTCGTGCTGATGGGGGCGGGCCTCCTCTGCGTCTCCCCCCTGCAGATCTGGTGGGCGGGCGTCCCGCTGCTGCTCGTCGGCCTCCTGCTGCTCGTCAAAGCCATCTTCTAGCCCGCCTCCGCGGCTTCGAAAAAGAACCGAGTTCTCCCTCTCAGATCGCCCCCGATGGGACATAATTGTTCACCGTGGAAGAGCGAGCGACCGAGGTACGGACCGGGGTTTTGGAGCTCCTGACCCAGCTGAGGATGGCCCTGGGCCAGCTCAGGCTCTATCCGGCCACCAGTCCCCAGGCCCAGAAGGCCATTCTTCCCGCCCACGCCCTCGTGTCGGCCTTCCCGGGGGCCAGCGGCAAGGTCACCCTGGCCCGCACGCTCCGGGGGCTCCTGATCAACGGCCAGCGCCCGCCCGCGGGCGACGCCTCGGCCCTGGCCGAAAAGGCCTGGCTCCAGGTCCTCCAGGACTGCCACGTCAACTCCCTGGTCATCCTGACCGCCATCAGCGTCGAGGAGCTGACGACGTTCCTCGACGCCCTGGGCCGCAAATTCTGGGACATCAAGGAAGGCAAGATCGTCAACCAGAAGCTGCGGGACCTGGGGGTGGTGCAGGCCTGGACGGAGGAGGTCCAGTTCGTCGCCATGGCCAAGGGCGACCTCCTCATCGAAGGCGCCGCCAAGAAGCTCGAGGCCGCCGGCGCCCGGGTGTCCGAGATCGTGCTGACGCTCGAACAGCTGATCGACGGCACGGCCGAGGAAGGCATCGCCGAGCAGGTCCGCCTCGAGATCATGCGCAAGCTGCTCGAACAGGATCCCATGCTCATCCAGAAGGCCCAGGCGATGGCCTACGCCATCGCCGAGGAGGATGCCGCCGGCGGCGGTGGCGGTGGAGGAGGCTGGGGCGGCGTCGGCATCGGCGACGGATCTGGGACCGGAGGCCCGGGCGATGGTTCCGGAACCGGAACCGGAACAGGTACAGGTACAGGAACGGGGACTGGGACCGGTACAGGCACCGGATCCGGAACAGGAACCGGAACGGGTACAGGCACGGGGACTGGTACGGGGACCGGACCTGGAACGGGGACCGGGACCGGTACAGGCACTGGAACCGGTACGGGCACGGGTTCAGGAACCGGTACCGGCACTGGAACAGGAACCGGCACAGGCACGGGCACGGGGACAGGCACTGGCTCCGGCGGCGGTTCCGGTTCCGGTTCCGGTTCCGGTTCCGGTTCCGGGTCCGGGTCCGGGTCCGGGTCCGGTTCCGGGTCCGGTTCCGGGTCCGGGTCCGGGTCCGGGTCCGGCTCTCGTCCCGGCACCGGCACGGGGCCGCGGCCTCACCGGACCCTTTTCGGCACCGGCAAGTCACCCGGCTGGATCTCCTTCGATCAGGCGCGCAAGAGCCTGGCGGAAATCGCCCGGCTGCTCAAGCAGGCCGATCCCGCGGAACGCGAGAGCCTGCGCGCCCTCGGCCATCTCCTCCTGGGCGGCTTCCGCTACGACCCCCTCCTCTCCGCGCTGCTCAAGAAGTTCCTCAGCGACGAGGCGATCGACCTCATGCCCGCCTGGATGACGGAGGAAGAGAAGAAAAAGGAGACCAAGCCCGCGGAGCCGGAAGGCCCGCCCTCGCCGCTCAAGCGCGCCGCCGACCTCCTGGCGCTGGCCGAAGACGCCCGGATCGACGCGCTCTCCGACCAGGGCGTCGCCCTCGTGAAGGACCTGCTCGGCCTCAAACGCGCGGATCTGATCCTCGACCTCATCAAAACGCTGATCGAGCACGCGCGCCACGTCACCGCGCGGCACCGGACCAAGGCGCTGAAGCTGATGGTCCCCCTGTACCCGCTCCTGGACACGAACGAGGTGAAGGAAGCCCGCGTCTCGATCGAAGGCCGCGTCACGGCGGCCCTGGCCCTCGAGCGCGACCGCGGCATCTATCCGATCCTCGTCGACCTGGCCGCCTCGATCATCGAAAGCCTGCTGGCCCGCGGCGTCCTGGAGCCGGCCGCCGCGGTCCTCAACGCCCTCCGCCTGCAGGTGCAGACGGAGGACAAGGAATTCCCGGACCGCCGGGACCTCTCCTACCGCGGCCTGGAACGGCTGGCCGGCCCCCCCGCCTTCCCCGCCCTGCTGGAGAAGATGCGCGCCAAGCATTCCCTCGCGACCCAGATGGCCGAGGCGCTGGGCATCGCCGCCGCGCAGGGCCTCGTGGACCGGATGAAGGCCTCCGACAGCATGGCCGAGCGGATCGGCCTGGCCCAGCTGATCCTCCGCGCGGGTCCCGACGCCGGGAACGTGCTGGCGCTGGAAACGCAGATGAGCTTCGCCCCGTCGGAGGCCCTCAAGCTCGTCGACCTCATCCGCCTGGCGATGCCGGAAGCGCAAGCCGAGGCCGCGCTGGGCATGACCTTGCGACATCCCGCGCTCGCCGTCCGCCGGCGCGCCGCCGGTTTCCTGAAGGGAGCCGGCTCCCCCCGCGCGGGCGCCTACTTCATGGAGGCGCTCAAGAAGGAGAGCGATCCGACGGCCCGGGCGCTCTTCGTGGAATCGCTGGGCCACCTCCGTTACGACTCCGCCCTTCCCCTCCTCGGCCAGATCCTCGAATCCCGGTCGGAAGGCGAGGACGTCCGCGGCACGGCCGCCGCCGCCCTGGGCAGCCTCGGCAAGCCGCAGGCCATCCCCATCCTGGTCCGCGCGTCCACGAAGGGCCGCGGCCTGACCCTGGTCCTCAACGCCGCGCCCCCGGCCGTCCGGTCGGCCTGCGTCCGCGCCCTCGTCGCCTACACGCAGTACCCGGAGGCGCGCGAAGCCCTGCGCCGCTCCGTCGAGGACCCCGACACCGTCGTCCGCGAAGCCGCGCGCGAGTCCCTTCTGACCCCGCTGGTCAAGGCCTTCGGCGACGGGGTCCGGAAGTCCACCCTCCTGTCGGACATCAAGTACTTCCAGGTCTCGGACGCCGCCATCGCCGGCTACCTCGGCGAAGTGCCGCTCGACCAGATCTGCCAGGTCCTGGAGGAAGGCGCCCGCACCGGCCTCCTGTACATCAACGTCGGAGGATCGAACGCGAAGGTCTACGTCGAGGCGGGCGAGGTCGTGTCCGCCGAATACGCGGGCCTGAAGGGCCAGGAGGCCTTCAACCAGTTCTGCCGCTGGGAAGGCACGACGTTCCTCTTCATGCCGGGCGCGGCCGCTCCCACCCGCGGCCCCGCCGAGAGCATCATCAAGATGATGATGGACGCGTGCGAAGTCCGCGAAAGGACCGACCGACCGCCCGCCCCATCCGCCTGAGCCCCATGGAATCGGACGAAGAAGAAATCGTCGCCCAGACGAAGGCGTACCGGATCACGAAGCGCCGCTCCGGCGACTTCCTGCTCTTCACCGTCTCCGGCCGCTGCGGCGACGCCCTCCTCGACGACTTCCGCTCCAAAGTCTTCCTCTACCGCTGCGACTACGCGCTCGACCTCTCCGCGCTCACCGGCGCGAACGCCGCCCTCGCGCGCGAACTCCGGGACACCGCCGCCTCGTTCAGCTCCGGCCAGAAGCGCCTCGTCCTCATCCATCCGCCCGAAGCCCTGGCCAGCCTCCTGTCCATGGGAGGCGGAAAGTCGCCCGTCGAAATCGTCCACGCGGAAGACCAGCTGGCGGCGTCGACCCCCGTCGCCGACGAGGCCGGCGCGAACATGCTCCGCCAGCTCGAACGGACGCGGAAGGAATTCCAGACGAACCGCTACTGGCAGCTCGTCGACCGCGAGGGCTACTGGATCTGCCCGTACTGCGCCGGGGTGCAGACGGACGTCCGGGTCACCTCGCTGATGGCGGTCTCGAGCGCCGTGATCGAGAGAGCCTACCGGCATCTCTGGTCCAAGTGCCCCGACTTCCAGCCGACCGCGCCGCGGCTGCGCCCGCTCGCCGAGCTCCAGGAGGCGCTGCGCCGAGCCAACCAGGAAAAGACGGTCGTCCCCACCCGCCAGCTGGACAAGATGGCCACGGAGATCGCCGCGCTGAAGGGCCGCAAGGAGGAGCTGGAGGACAGCGTCCGGCGGGCCTCGGAACGGCAGCGGCGGCTGCTGCCGGCGAAGGCGCCCGACGTCCCCGGCGCCGAGATCGAGATCATCTACCGGCCGGCGGCCGTGGTCAGCGGCGACTTCTACGACTTCGTGCCCCTCGACGACGGCAAGATGGCGTTCCTCATCGGCGACGTCTCGGGCCACGGCATCGAGGCCGGGATCGTCATGGGCATGGCCAAGAAGGTCCTGGCCATCCGCCTCCAGGACAGCCAGGACCTGGTCGACGCCCTGGTGCGCACGAACGCGGACGTCGACCGCGAGCTCGGCCGGGTGAGCTTCGTGACCGTGTTCGTGGCGGTCTTCGACCCGGCGGCGCGCACGCTGTCGTGCGTCCGGGCCGGCCACAATCCGCCGCTCCTCTTCAATCCGCGGCGGGAGGGGCGCTGCCTGGAGATCAAGCCGGGCGGACTGGGCCTGGGCATCCTGGGCGACCCGATGTTCGAGCCGACGATCGAACAGCAGGAGATCGCCGTCGAGCCGGGCGACATCCTGCTGCTCTACACGGACGGCCTCGTGGAAGCGCGGAACGCCGAAGGCGACCAGTTCGGCGTCGAACGGACGATCAAGGTCCTCGGGTCCACGTACGGCTACACGCCGGCGCTGGTGCTGAGCCAGCTCGCCAGCGATCTGGACGGGTTCACCGGAAAGGCCGAGTCGGAGGACGACATCTCGGCGGTCTGCGTCCGGTTCAAGTGATCGGAGTAAAGCGGCGGGCCTAGGCGAACTGCCCGATGGCGGTCTTCTCGTCCTTGGCGAAGCGGAGGACGCCGTCCAGGCCGATCAGGGTGAGGACTTCCATGACCTGGAGCGGGGTGGCGGCCAGGACGAGCCGGCCGCCGTTCTTGATGGCCGTGGTGAAGCCTCCGATCAGGCAGCCGATGCCCGACGAGGCGACATACTTGGTTCTCTCCAGATTGATCACCACCCGATAGATCTTCTTCGCGAAGATCTGGTCGAAGGCGGTCTTCACCTTGTCCAGGTTGGACGAATCCATCTCGCCCCGGATCCGGATCACCCAGATCTCGGGCGTCAGTTCCGCCGTCTCAATCGCTAGGAGCGCCATAGACCCCGGCCTTTCCTCCCCCTGACTATACCCCGCGGATCGCGGGCGCGCGCCGCATTACAGAGCGGGCCCGAGCAGGTCCTTCACGGCTTCCTTCTCGGCCTTCAGCTCGGCCGCCGACGCGTCGAGCTTCTGGCGGGCGTCGGCGTCGATCGTGAACCCTTCGACGATCTTCCAGGCGCGGCCGTCGGACGTCAGCGGGAAGCTGTAGATGAGCCCCGCCGGGATGCCGTAGGGATTCTTGTCGGAGATCACGCCCGCGCTGAACGTCTCGTTCGGCGGCGTGGCGGTCGAGGCGGAGCGGACGGAGTCGAGGGCCGCGTTGGCCGCGGAGGCGGCCGAGCTCGCCCCCCGGGCCTTGATGACGGCGGCGCCGCGTTTCGCGACGGTGGGGACGAAGGTGTCGGCGAGCCAGGCGGCGTCGGGGATCATCTGGGTGGCCAGCTTCGGGCCGATCAGGGCGTTCTTGTAGTCCGGGTACTGGGTGTCGGAGTGGTTGCCCCAGATCGTCATCCGGGTCACCATCCCCACCGACGCGCCGGCCTTCTTCGCGAGCTGCGAGGCGGCCCGGTTCTGGTCGAGGCGGGTCATGGCGAACCAGCGCTCGGCCGGGACGTTCGGCGCGTGCGACTTCGCGATCAGGCAGTTGGTGTTGCAGGGGTTCGCGACGGTGAGGACGCGGACGTCCTTCGAGGCGGCGGCGTTGATCGCCTTGCCCTGGCCCGTGAAGATCGGGCCGTTCGCGCGGATCAGGTCGGCCCGCGTCATGCCGTCCTTGCGCGGCAGGCCGCCCACCAGGATCACCCAGTCGGCGTCGCCGAAGGCCTCCTCGGCCTTGTCGGTGGCCTTGACGTCCCTCAGGAGCGGGAAGGCGCAGTCCTCCAGTTCCATGAGCGTCCCGCCCAGCGACGGCAGCGCGGGCGTGATCTCGAGCAGGCCGAGGCTGACCGGCTGGTCGGCCCCGAAGACCTGGCCCGAGGCGAGGCGGAACAGCAGGGCGTACCCGATCTGCCCCCCGGCCCCGGTGATGGCGACGCGAATCGGCTTCTTCATGGGGCTGATTCTAGGGGGGATGAATCAAGAATCAAGAATTAAGAGGCTCGCCCGAAGAGCCGGGAGATCCGGATCACGAGGACCGCGAACAGGACGTGCCAGGTCTTCACCCGGACATCGAACGACGGAGGCGGCGGGTCCGCCCGGGAAATCAACGGCGGAAAAGGCGGGCCACCGCGCAGGGCAGGCCGACGACCAGCAGGGCGAACCAGACGTGCCAGCTCCTCATCGCAGCTTCAGCAGCGAGAGGCTGCTCACGGCGAGGATCGCGCCGACGATCCAGAAGCGCATGGTGATCTTGGTCTCGGGCAGGCCGCGGAACTGGAAGTGGTGGTGCAGCGGGGCGATCAGGAAGACGCGGCGGCCCGTCGCCTTGAAGCTCAGGATCTGCAGCAGCGACGAGCCCGCCTCGATCACGAACACGCCCCCGATGAGCAGCAGCAGGATCTCCTGCTTCGTCGCGCAGGCCACCAGGCCCAGCGCCCCGCCCAGCGGCAGCGAGCCCGAGTCGCCCAGGAAGACCTGCGCCGGATGGCTGTTGAACCAGAGGAAGCCCAGCGTCGCCCCCAGCATCGCCGTGCAGAACACCGTCACCTCGGCGCTCGAGGACACGAACGCGATCTCCAGGTGCCGGCTGAAGTCCTGCCGGCCCACCATGTACGCGACCACCGCGTAGGCGAACGTCGAGATCGACAGGCAGCCGCCCGCCAGGCCGTCCAGCCCGTCCGTGATGTTCACCGCGTTGGTCGTCGACACGATCACCAGCGCCACCAGCGCCGCGTAGCCCCAGCCCAGGTCGACATGGCCGTCGAACGGGATGTAGAGCCGGGCCGCCACGGCCGGATCGACGGCCCGGTGCGCCAGGAGGAGCCCGACGCCCGCCGCCAGCGCGATCCCGATCTGCCACAGCAGCTTGGTCCGCGCGCGCATCCCGGTCTTGCTCTTCCCCGACAGCTTGAGCCAGTCGTCTTTCGCGCCCACCGCGACGAGCCCGAGGATCACGCCCGTGAGCACCCACAGCACCGGATTCCGGAAGTTGCCGAAGAGGGCCAGGCTGAGCAGGATCGCCGCGACCACGAACACGCCGCCCATCGTCGGCGTGCCCTGCTTCTGCTTCATCATCGCGTCGAGGCGCTTGGAATCGTCCTTCTCGATCCGCTCGCCGAGCTTCTTCGCCCGCAGCCAGCCGATGACGCGAGGACCCATCAGCAGGCTCGCCAGCAGCGCCGTCACGCCGGCCATCGCCGCGCGCAGCGTGAACTGCTTGTCCATGCCGTCGAAGAAGAACGGAATCATCTCACGCGACCCTCTCGCCCATCCACTTGACCAGGCGCTCCAGCCCCACCGACCTCGACCCCTTCAGCAGGACGGCGTCGCCCTCCCGCACCAGGGATCCCAGATGGGGCCGGACCTCCTCCACCGACGCGAACCTGTGCAGCTGCTTGGCGGGCCCGACCTCCTCCGCCACCGCCCGCGCCTCGGCGCCGACGGCCACCACGACATCCACCGGCGTCTCCGCGAGCGCCCGGCCGAGCTCCCGGTGGTAGCGCTCGGAATGCTCGCCGAGCTCCCGCATGTCGCCGATGACCGCCACCCGGCGGCCCCCGGTCAGGAAGCGCCCGAACTCGCGCACCGCGCGCAGCGCCGACTCGGGGTTGGAGTTGTAGGCGTCGTTCAGAATGGTCACGCCCGCGAGCGAGAGCCGCTCCATCCGCATCTTCGGGCCCTTGAAGTCCCGCAGGCGCCGCGCGCAGTCCTCGAGGGGCACGCCGAGCCGCTCGCAGGTCGCGACGGCGGCCAGGGCGTTCTGCAGGTTCCATTCCCCGAGCAGCCCGAGCGTGAACTCGACGCCCCGCAGGACGAAGCGCATGCCGGGCCCGACTTCCGACGGCCGCGTGTCCGCGCCCTCGCCGAAGCCGAAGACCGTCGTCCGCCACCAGGGCAGTTTGAGCCGCGAAAGAATGCGGATGTCGTCGTGCACCACCGCCGCCCCGCCCGCCCGCAGGTGGTCGAGGAACGAGACCTCCTCCGCCGCGACCCCGTCGATCGAGCCGAGGCCCTCGAGGTGCTCGGCGCCGACGCTGACGAGGACGGCGACGTCCGGCCGCGCGATGCGGCCGAGGGCGGCCATCTCGCCGGGGTGGTTGGTGCCGACCTCGAGGATCGCGACCTCGGTGGAGGCGTCCGCCTGGAAGAGCGTGAGCGGGACGCCCACGGAGTTGTTGAAGCTGCCCTGGGCCTTGACGATCCGCCGGTCCTGGCCCAGGATGTGGGCGATCATGTCCTTGGTGGTGGTCTTGCCGTTGGACCCGGCGACGCCCACCACGCGCGCGCTGAGCGCCATCCGCCACGCCGCGGCGAGCTCGCCGAGGGCGCGGAGGGTGTCGTCCACCACGAGGGCGGGGCCGTCGACCGGATGATCCACGACGGCGGCGGCGGCGCCCTTCGCGAACGCGTCGCGGAGGAAGGCGTGGCCGTCGTACGCGGCGCCGCGCAGGGCGAAGAAGAGGTCGCCGCGCTTCAGCGTGCGCGTGTCGGTCGAGACGCCCGTGACGGGCCCGTCGAGCTCGTCGGGGCTAGGCCGCCCATTCACGGCCCGGGCGATCTGGCGCAGGCGCATCATGGGGTTTCTCCTTCTCGGCCGCGGCGCGGGTGGACTTGCAGATGTCGCAGTTGTCGTCGTCGACGTGGGACAGGGACATGTCGAGGGTGCCGGCGTGGATTTCGGCGACGGCCTCGAACATGCGCCGCGCCAGGGCGGGAGAGATGCTGAACCCGCCGAAAAGCTGAGATGGACCGATCATTTCTTCCCCCTCTCCCCGAGGCCCCCCTCGAGAAGACAACCCGATTCACGTCGCCGGAAACTATATCGGCCGGATTCGCTCAGGCCTTGCGCGCAAGTTCCCCGAGCACTTCTTTCGCCACCAGGCGGTCGTCGAACGCCAGCGTCTGGTCCTTGAAGATCTGGTAGGTCTCGTGGCCCTTGCCGGCGAGCAGGACGACGTCGTCCTTCCCCGCCAGCTGCATCGCGAGCTTGATGGCGCCGCGGCGGTCGGGCTCGACCAGCACCTTGGTCTTGTCGCCCACCCCGGCGGCGATGTCGCTGAGGATCGCGGTCGGGCTCTCGCTGCGCGGGTTGTCGCTCGTCAGCACCACCTTGTCGGCGAGCTCCGTGGCCACGCGGCCCATCTTCGGGCGCTTGCCGCGGTCGCGGTCGCCGCCGCAGCCGAAGACCAGGATGAGCCGGCCCCGGACCAGCGGGCGCAGGCAGTGCAGCACGTTGCGGAGGGCGTCGTCCGTGTGCGCGTAATCCACGAGCACGGCGAAGTCCTGGCCGGCGTCGACCGGCTCCAGGCGCCCGGGCACGGCGCCCAGGGTCTCGATGCCCGTCTTGATCTGCTCGAGGTCGTAGCCCATCGCCCAGGTGCAGGCGGCGGCGCCCAGGATGTTGTAGACGTTGTGCGTGCCGATGAGGCGGGTGTTGACGACGACCTCCTCCGTCCCGAGCTTCATGCGCAGGCGGGTGCCGTGGAAGGTGCCGAGCTCGATCTTCGCCGAGATGTCGGCGCGCTTCTTCAGGCCGTAATAGACGACGTTCGCGTCCGT
Organism: Planctomycetota bacterium; assembly: GCA_036383955.1. Classification (GTDB taxonomy): domain Bacteria; phylum Planctomycetota; class MHYJ01; order MHYJ01; family JACPRB01; genus JACQFK01. The sequence goes on from DASVNH010000221.1 coordinate 11,259, forward strand.
CCGCCCGGCGTAGCAGGCCGAGGCCTCGTCGTCCGCGTTCAGGGCGGCGACGCCCTTCGCCGGGAGCGACTCGAAGAGCCGGCCCTTCGCGTCCCGGTAGTGCTCCATCGTCGGGTGGTAGTCCATGTGGTCGCGCGTCAGGTTCGTGAAGATGCCCGCCGCGAAGCGGATCCCGCGCGTCCGGTCCTGGTCGAGGGCGTGCGAGGAGACTTCCATCGCCGCCGACGAGCAGCCGCCCGCCTTCATCTCGGAGAAGTAGCGCTGGAGGACGTCGGCCCCCGGCGTCGTGTTGTCGCTGGGGATGATCCGGGCGCCGATCGAGTGGCTGATCGTGCCCAGGACGCCGACCTTCTCGCCGGCCGCCTCGAAGATCGAGCGCAGCAGGTAGGTCGTCGTCGTCTTGCCGTTCGTGCCGGTGACGCCCACCACGTTCATCTTGGAGGTGGGGTCGTCGTAGAAGCGGCCGGCGAGGTCGGCGAGCGCCTCGCGGGCGCTCGGGACCACGATCACCGGCACGGGGCAGCCGGGGATCGCCTTCTCGGCCACGATGGCGGAGGCGCCGCGGCGGATCGCGTCGTCGGCGTACTGGGCGCCGTCGGCCTTGTGGCCGGGCACCGCGACGAAGAGCGACCCGGCGGACACCTGGCGGGAGTCGCACGTGATCCCGCGGATCTCGGCTTCCCGGAAGCCGCACCGTTCGCCCGCCACCGCTTCCGCGAGCTCGCTCAGCCGGACGCTCATCTTGTCCCCCTCTCTCCTGCGCGGATAGCTCACCCGCGACGTGTACAAGTAGACGTGGCGCATCCACGCCGGAACCGATCGACGCCCTTCCTGGGCCATGAATCCCCCCTCTCCTTCCCCGGAACCCGCCACCCGGAACCCGGAACCCGACCTATCTCAGGTGAACCAGGCCCCGTTGAAGGATCCGGCCGACGACCGGCGCCGCCACGGCGCCGCCGTAATACGCTCCCTGCGGCTCGTCCACGATCACCGCGAGACAGACCTTCGGGTCGTCCGCCGGCGCGAAGCCGACGAACGAGCTGATGTACTTCTCGTGCGTGTAGTGCTTGGTGACCGGGTCGATCTTCTGCGACGTCCCGGTCTTGCCGGCGACGGCGACGCCGTCGACGGCCGCCTTCTTGCCGGTGCCGTCCTTCACGGTCAGCTTGAGGATCTCGACCATCTCGCGGGCGGCCCGCTCCGACACGACGCGGTGGACCGGCTGGGGCCCGTTCTCGGACAGCACGTGGCCGTCGGACGTCTCGATCCGCTTGATCACCCAGGGCCGGTAGAGGGTCCCGCCGTTCGCGATCGCCGACATGGCGGCGACGAGCTGGAGCGGCGTGACCATGATCTCGTGGCCCATCGGGACGGAGGTCTCGGAGTAGATGTTCCACTTCTTCAGCGGGAAGAGGCGGCCGTTGTCCTCGGCCGGGAGGTCGATCCCCGTCGGGACGCCGAAGCCGAACTTCGTGAGCGCCTCGTGGGTGCGCTTGGCGCCGAGGATGAGCGCGCCGATCTTGGCCGCGCCGATGTTCGACGAGTGGATGTTGATGTCCGCCACGCTGATCTTGCCGTAGGGGTGGTGGTCGTGCAGCAGCCGCGGGCCGTGCTTCCAGATGCCGTTCTCGCAGTCGATCTTCGAGTCGGGGCGCAGCAGGCCGAGATCGAGCGCGGACACGATCGTGAAGGGCTTCAGCGTCGAGCCGGGCTCGTAGGGCAGCACGATCGCGCGGTTCAGGCGCGCCTCGGCGGGCGAATCCGCCGGGCGGTTCGGGTCGAACGTGGGCCAGTTCGCCATCGCGAGGACCGCGCCGGTCTTGGGGTCGAGGGCGACGATCGACGCCCACTTGGGCTTGTTCTCGCCCATCATGACGAGGCCCTCCTCTTCCACGATCTTCTGGAAGTGGAGGTTGACGGTCAGCTGGACCGAGTTGACCGCGTAGTTGACCGACGGGACCTCGAGGAGACGGCGGAGGCCGTCGACCCCCGACGCGTACGTGGTGTCCTTGCCGCGCAGCCACTCCTCGCAGTAGCGCTCCAGGCCCTCGAGGTTGCGCGGGTCGTCGCCGCGGTGGCCCAGGACGTGGGCCATGAGCGACCCGTGCGGATAGCGGCGCGCGTACTCAACGGTGAACCCGGCCTTCGGCTCGGCGCCCGCCTTGAAGAGCGGGTCGCGGAGGAGGTCGCGGACGGCCTTGGACTTCTCTTCGGAGAGCTTGCGGCCGGCCCAGACGAACTCGCGCTGGGCTCTGGAGTCGAGCTTGGTCCGCAGGTCCGCTTCGCGCAGGCCCAGGACGGCGGCCAGGCGCCGGGCGGCCTCGGCGCGCTCGGGGGCGCTGAAGGCGGAGGGGTTGACCCAGAGGGAGTCGACGGGCACGGACAGGGCGAAGACCTGGCCGTCCGGATCGGCGATCGTGCCCGGCGGGGTGCTGACCTTGAAGTGGCCGATGTTCTGGGCGGCGCGCGCGGCGCCGCGCTTGTAGACGCCGAGGATCTGGACCGCGTAGAGATGGGCGATGAGCCCGAGGAACAGCACCGCGAAGGCGGCGCCGACGACGGCGGCGCGCCGGCGGGAACTCGGGTCCAAGATGCCCCCTCTCTCCAAGGGTAAAACGTTCAGCGCTGGGCGCGGGTCACGGCGGTTTCGGATTCGACGCAACGGAGGTCGACGCCCAGCTTGGCGGCCTGGGCGGCGACGCGGTCGGGTCGGCGGGCGGCGGCGACGCGGTCGAGGAGCGCCTGGTTCTCCATGGCGATCCGGCGGAGCTCCGCCTGCTTGCGCCCGAGCTCGTAGCGCCGCACGGTCGCGCGGAACGGCCCGTGGGCCGCGAGCAGGGCGAGATTGAACGTGATGACGGCGAGGATGGCGGCGCGGACGACCTTCACGACTTCCCCCTCATGGCCCCTCTCTCCAGGACCAGGAACCCGACGGCCGGGCCTACGCGCTGATTTTCTCGACGCAGCGCAGCTTCGCGCTCCGCGAGCGCGGGTTGGCGACGGCCTCCTCCCGCGACGCCTGGATCGGCTTCTTCGTGACGATCCGGACGAGGCCGGCGGCCGCCTTCTCCTTGAAGGCCCGCTTCACCAGCCGGTCCTCCAGGGAGTGGAAGGAGATCACGCAACAGCGGCCTCCTTCCCCCAGGTATCTATCGAAACTTTCGAGGAACTTCTTGACGTTCTCCAGCTCTCCATTGACCGCGATGCGAAGGGCCTGGAAGACCCGGGTCGCTGGATGAGTCCGGCCGTGCCTCCCTATGAGGCGCTCCACGAACTCCCCCAGCGCCCGGGTCGATTCCAGGATGTCGCCCCCCGTTTCCCCCCGTCCTCTCACGATGGCCGCGGCGATCTTTCGGGCGCGCGGCTCTTCGCCGTACTCCCGCAGGATCCGCTCCAACTCCCTCTCTCCAGTCGTCCGGAGCAGATCCTTCGCCGTCCCCGGGATCCGCGGCGACATGCGCATGTCCAGGGGACCTTCTTTGGAAAAGCTGAAACCCCTCGAAGCGGTGTCCAGTTGCATTGAGCTCACGCCTAAGTCCAGCAGGAGGCCGTCGACCTTCGACATCCCCCGGCTCTCCAGTACCGCGCCCAGGTTCGCGTAACTGTCGCGCGCGATCTCGACCGACGGCCCGAGCCGCTCGGCCGCGCGATCGGCCGCGTCCTCGTCCCATTCGATTCCGAGGACGCGCCCGCCGGCGCGCGCGAGGGCTTCCGCGTGACCGCCCAGGCCCAGCGTCCCGTCCACGTAGACGCCGCCCGGCCGCGGGCGCAGAAGCTCTACGACTTCACGACAAAGAACAGGCTGGTGCACCCGAGCGTCCCGACGAGGTGAGTGCTTCGCGTGAAGGGCACCCCCCTCTCTCTCCAGTTACGACCCACATCCACCCTCGCACCCATGGGCCCTCACCTCGCCGGGACGCTCGGTTCACCGTTTACAACCCTTCGACGGCGGGCTCCGCCCGCCGCTCAGGGCTTACAGAAAACTCGCCGCGCTGCGGAACGAGTTCGCGCGCACGGGCTTCGCCTTGATGCCCACCAGCTCCATCAGGCCCCACAGCCGGTCGCTCACGTCCACCGTGGGCGCCACCGCCCGGACGCGCATCAGCCGCTGGTAGATGTCGAAGAGCGCCGGCGCGATGCCCGAAACTTCATCCCACCCGATCTTCCGCTCTCCTACGCCCAACAGGAACTCCTTGACCACTTCGAACGAGTCCTTCCCCCCCTGGATCATCTGTTTCCCCCTCCTCCACGGCGGCGGCCGCGTTACTCCGGTTTCACCCAGAGCGACTTAACGCGGTCGCCGATCTCCTCATCCAGGCTTTCCGTCGCCGCCCGGTATTCATTCTGGTTCCAGACTTCGATCCACTGCACGTTGCCGACCATCAGGACGTCGTCCTTGAGGCCGGCGTATTCGATCAGTTTTTGCGGAACGACGATGCGGCTCTGGCTGTCGATCGGCGCGAACTCCGCGCGCGACGAGAAGAACCGGAGGTAGCGCGACGGATCCTTGGCCCCGTCCGCGTTGCGCATCAGCTGCTTGGTGACCTGGTTCCAGCCGTTCATGGTGTAGAGCCGGAGGCAGTGCTCGGTCTGGATCGGGCTGGCCAGGATGAAGAAACCCTTGCGGTCGCCTTCGTCGGTGATGAACGTCCGGAACTTGGCGGGGATGACGAGCCTGTTCTTCTCGTCGATCGTATGTTTGAATTCACCGGCGAACACAGGGCTTACCTTCTACCTATCTCTATCCGGCCCCATCGGGCCCCACTTTGACCCACTTTTCCCGACAAAGAAACGGCTGAACGAGTCAGCCGTCGAAAATGAGTTTACCCCCAGGCCCCAGGTTGTCAAACGAAAACCCGACGTCCCCGCGTAACGCCCCGCGCGCGGAAGGCTCTATGCACACCCCGCCCCCCCGGACACCGCGCCCTTTGGGCCCCAGAGCCCGACACCCCCAATGTATTGTGGTTTCTTAATATTCCACTTTCAGCATGTATTCTGATGCGTGAGACCTATTTTCTCACGAAGTTCGGCCTTCAGCCGAGGCTCGCGCGCGGTCGACATATCTTTGCTATGAACGTTCTGATCTTCGACTCCCCCGTCAGCGTCGCGCATGTCGCGCGCTCGATCCTGCTCTCGCGCGGCCATCGCGCCGCCGTCGCCTCCGACGCCGAGGCCGCCGCGCGCATGCTCACGACGTCGCTCTTCGACGTCCTGATCATCGGCCCCGGCGGAGCGCCGGAGGAGTTCGCCAACTTCATCCAGGACGAGTTCCCGCAGCTGCCGATCGTCCTCGCGGGCGTCCCCGTGGCCGTGCCCCCCGGCGGCCAGATCGCGGCGGTCCTGCCCGCCCCGCTCTCGGCGCGCAAGCTGGTCGGCGCCTTCATCCGCCTCGAGCGCGAGCGCGAAGCCCGCGTCCGCGGCATCCCCGTCCAGATCGCGGGCGACGGCCTGGCCATCGCCTGCCGCCTCGCCGACCTGACCCCCGAGTCGATGCTCCTCTGCGGCGAGTCCGACGAGTTCAACCGCTACTTCGAGGCCTCCCCCGCGCGGGTCGACGCCCTGGTCGCCGGTCGCCCGCTCAGCGGGCAGGTCGTCGAGACCGACCTCGACACCGGCCACGTGCGCCTCCTCCGCGTCGCCGTGAAGCTCGAGGGCGAGAGCGCGCGCGACATCCTCGCGGGCCTGCTCAAGGCCTAGCGAAACCCCAAATCCCAAGGCCATCGGGACGCGGGAGCTCTCTTGTCTCCCTACTAGAAGCTACTGAGGCCTTTGTAGAACCGAAGCGCCTTGGGATTTGGGTTTTGGGAGTTGGGATTTCCCGCTAGGTCCAGCGCAGGAAGCGGAAGGCCGCGCCGTCCCACTCCACGTAGTCCTGGGTGCCGCCGCACCAGTCGCCCAGGATGTAGAGGTCGCCCCGTCCGGTCCGCACGTGCTGCGGCTGATGGATGTGGCCGATCATCACGAGGTCCGCCCCCGCCGCGAAGAACGGTTTCGCGCCCGCCGCAAGATCGTCCTGGGAGAACGTCACGCCGCGCGTGGTCATCGGCGAGACCTTGCGGTAGCCGCGCACGAGCGCGCGCCCCACGAACGCGGGCATCTGCAGCCAGAGCGCCTCGATGGGCTTGGAGCGCATGAGGGCGCGGTAGGCGCTGTACTTGGGATTGCGGTTGTAGACGAAGTCGCCGTGGGCGAGCGCGACGCACCGCCCGCCCAGCTCGAGGCGCGCCCGGTCCCCCAGGATCGTCATGCCCGTCGCCCGGGCGAAGCGCTCCTCGACCAGGTAGTCGCGGTTGCCCTTGATGAAGAAGATCCGCGTGCGCTCGGACTTCCGGCGGAGGACGTCGATCTCCGCGTCGTAGTCCCCCGTCTCCAGCTGCCGGGGCCCGATCCAGTAGTCGAAGAGATCGCCGACGACGTACAGGACGTCGCAGTCCTGCTCGAGGAAGCGGAGGAAGGGCCGGTTGGCGGCGGGATCGCGGGGCCGGAGGTGGACGTCGCTCACGAAGAGCGTGCGTGACATGCGGGGATTATAGCGGCTCAGTCCTTCTTCTCGTAGCCGTACTCGGACTTGAGGACGCCGCGGAGCTCGATGCCGATCGACGTCTTGTAGTCGGCCTTGGCCTCCTCGGCGCGTCCCAGGGCCTCGTAGGCCACGCCGCGGCCCGCGTAGGCCTTGGCCAGGTTGGCGTCGAGCTCGATGGCCTTGGTGAAGCCCTCGACGGCCTTCTGGTGCTCGCCGCCGCGCAGCAGCTCGGTGGCGCGCTCGACCCAGCCGGGCGCGTCCGTGGGATCCTTGAGGCGGACCCGGGTGGGGCGACGTCCCGGGTCGGTCGGCTTGTTTTTAGCCACGGAGCTCTCCGTTTCAGGGGCCGGGGGAGGCGGAGCGGCGGGAGGAGGGGCGCCGACGAGCTTGGCTTTCATCCGGCCCCAGAGAGACACGCGGCCCTCCCGACGCATCAGATATGCGCTTCAGGAGTATAGCCCGCCGCGCGGCGAATCGAGTCGAATTTAGCCCTGCGGGATCCACATGACTTTTTGGATCGTCCGCTCCTGGCGCTCGCCGATGTCCTCGACGATGACCATCGTCACGCGGACCGCCTGCATGCGCAGGGCGGTGAGGCCGACATCGTTGGGGCCCTTCCCGTCGCCGATGGGGTCCGTCCGCGGGAACGGGCCGGGGGCGTCGAGCTGCGAGAACGTCAGGTTGTTCGCCAGGTACTCCAGGTTGAAGCTGATGAGGTAGTGGCAGAGCTCCTGGTCGGGGACCTCGACTTCCGACACGCTCCCCTTCTCGCGGACCTTGCAGCGCTGGTTGTAGATGCGCGGATCGGTCTTGTCGGGGCCGCGGACCTGGCGGATGAGCGTGAAGAGGCCGCGCTCGGTGCGCGCCGTCTTCTCGTGCGTGGCGTCGCCCGACTGCATGCCGCCCGCGGAGTCGAGCACCTTGTTTCCCGGGATGATCATGTAGGTGACCTGCACGGTCTGGAGGGTGTCGGCCACCGTCGTGGTGGCGCGGAACGACATGATGTCGCCCGACTGCTTCTCGTGGCCGCCGCCGACGTTCGTGGGCAGCTGGCCGGCGACCGCGTAGCCGTTCTCCATCCAGAAGGCCTGGACGGGCTGGATGGGCGGGGCCGCGCCCGCCGCGGGCGGGATCGGCAGCGGGGGCGGGTCGAAGGGCAGGACGCCCATGAGGTCGTTTTCCATGATGTCGAGGGCGTAGCGCGCGTTGGTGTACACCGTGGTCCGGGCCTCCTGGATGGCCACGGTCTCGGTCGTCTTGGCGAACACGAGCGTGATGGCGAAGAGGATCATCACCATGAGCGCGATCGAGATCAGGAGCTCGATCAGCGTGAAACCGCCGCGGTCTCGCCTCATGTGGATCTCCTATCGAACCGAAATGCGCTTCGTCATGACGGCCACGGCCCGGCGGACCTCCTGGCCCTGGCCCCCGCCCACCGCCGACCCGCCGCCGAAGGAGGCGCCCGCGTTGGCGATCCGATAGACGACGATCTTGAACTCGTAGAGCTTCTGCATCCGCTCGACCTCGTCCGGCTGGTAGGTCTGGGCGGGCGCGCCCGGCACGGTCGGCTTCGGCTTGCCGCGGAGGTAGTCGAGCGTCGGCACCTTCATGACGTTGATCGAGTACCCGAACTGCGTCCACGCGTCCGTCGGGTCGTTCTTCTTCGTCTCGTCGGTCGTCGCCTTCATCCAGCCGTCGCCGCCCAGCTTGAACACGCGGTTGTCCGCCTCGGCGTCCCAGTTCGCGAGGTCGACTTTCGCCCCCGGATCCGCCGGCGGCGGCTTGGAGGCGCTCGGAAAGTGGTACCAAGGATTGGGCGTCGCGCCCGTCGTGTCCCCCTTGGGCAGGATGAACTCGTAGCGCCCGCGCTCGCCGTTCCCGTTGGCCCCCGGATCCGACGAGTACAGGTCGTGGACCAGCACGCACTTGTACTGCAGCGTCGCCTTGTCGAACTCCGCGTTCCGCAGCGCGTTGACGAGCGCGTGGGCGACCGACTCCCCGACGATCGCCGACTGCGTGTCCTCCATGGACTCCGCCGCCTGCTGCAGAGCCCCGGGGAAGAGCGCGAGGATGCCCACCACGCCCAGCACCATGATGATGAGCGCCAGCAGGATCTCGATCAGCGTGACGCCGCGACGTCCCATCGCCCGTCTCGTCATAGCGTTCCTCTTACTCCTTCTCGGCCAGGAAGTGCGAGCGCCGGACCTTGCCCGTCGCCTTGTCCAGGTCCATGCAGACGCGGAAGTCCCGGTTCATCACCTTCACCACCACGTCGCCGATCGGGTTCGGATTCGACCCGCTGTGGACCGCGTCGAAGGACGAGGCCTGCGTGTCGTTGAAGCCCGGCGCGAAGCTCAGGTAGCCCGACGGCGCGAAGCTGATCCACTTCGGGGCCGTCTCGAAGACCACGAATTTCGGCAGGTCCGCCCACTTGCCTTCCACCGCCGGGTCCGCGTCGACCGACGAGACGTCCTGATCCCCCTGGTAGACGCCGTCCTTGTTGGCGTCGCGGTGGATCTCGATCGTCCCTTCCTCGTTCACCTTGGAGAAGACCAGGAAAAAGTAGGCGTGCTCCTTCGCCGCCCACTGCTTGGTTTCGGCGACGCCCTGCGCCACGATGGTCGCCGCCTGGCGCACCGCCTCGCCCTTGAACATGAGGCCCAGCAGCGCGATCGTCGCCCCGAGGATGATGCCGATGATCGCGATCACGATCATCATTTCCAGCAGGGTGAAGCCGCTCTTGCGCCTCATGCTAATCCTTCCAATTCCCGACGTCGTCGACGTCCCCGTCCTGCCCGTTGGGGCCCGCCGACCACACGTCGACGCGCGTCTTGTTACGCTGGCCCGGGTTCGCGTAGCGGATCTTGCCGCCCCAGGCGTCGACGACCTCCGAGGTCGCCGGATTCACCCAGTCCGCGCGGAGCTCGAGGTAGGGCGGGCGCGTCGTCCCCTGCAACGGGTGAAGAGCCGCGGCGCCGTCGAGGGCCTTGACGCGCGGCTGGAACAGCCGGCTCAGCTCGGGCGGATACGCGCCGTTCTCGCCCTGGTAGGCCTTGCAGGCCAGGTCCAGGTTCTGGATCAGCATCTCCGTGTGGAGGCGCTTGGTCTCGTCGATGTTCGAGGCGAAGAGGCCGAGCGCGAGCGACGCGACGACGAGGATCACCGCGATGACGATGATCATCTCGACCAGCGTGAACCCGCGCGCGCGGCCCATCCTAACCCTCGATCTTCATCCAGTTGACCACGTCGTCGAAGTCCTTCGCCGCCGGGTCCAGCTCGTCGCGGCCGTTCTTGCCCGACGACCAGACGTCGACGTGCTTCTTGTTCCACTGGCCCGGGTTCTTGTACTGGACCTTTTGCCCCCAGGCGTCGACCACCGGCACCGGGTTCTTCGGATCCGGCACGGTCTTGCCGCCCTCGAGCATGTCGCCCTTGAACTCGATGATGGGCGGCCGGGTGGTCTTGATGTTGGTGTCCTTGTCGAGCAGCTTGATCCGCTCGACGCCCAGGTAGAAGTGCAGGTTCCGGGAGTCGCCCTTGTCGTTGGGGGGATAGACGTTGTACTCGGCCCGGTAGGTCTTGCAGCCGTCGTCGAGCATCTTGATGATCGACTCGGTCTTCTGGTAATAGGCCTTGTCCGTGATGACCACGATCAGGCCGATCATCAGCGCGACGAGGATCAAGATCACCGCGATCACGATGATCATCTCGACCAGCGTGAAGCCCCCGCGTTCGCTCATGCGCTCCCCCAAAACCCTTAGCCCCTTGCCCATCCGTCCGGAGCGCTATTCGCCCCAGTTGTTCACGCCCCAGGCCGTCGCCGGCACGCTCGACGTGTAGCTGCAGCCGGCGGCCCAGAGGTCGAAGCGCGACTTGTTCCGGATCGGCGGCTGTCCCGCGGCAGGCGCCGGAGGCGCCCCGCCGCCGATCACGATGTTGTTCCGGTAGTAGATGATGTTCGTCGGGGCTTCGCCGTCGGACCCGTGCACCGGATTGACGACGTTGCCGCTCGTCAGCTGGTCCTGCTGGAACTCGAAGAACTGCTGGTTGCGCGCGCCCTTCTTCTGCAGGTAGTAGGCGAGCTCCTTGGAGCCGTCGCCCTTCCCCGGCGGGTAGATCCCGTAGGCCTTCTCGTACTGGTCCGCGCCCAGCTCCAGCTGGCTGATCAGGTGCTGCGCCGTGGCCGCCCGGCCGTTGCACAGGGCCTTGATCAGCGCCGGCAGCAGCAGCGCCGCCAGCAACATGACGATCACGATGACGATCAACAGCTCGATCAGCGTGAAGCCCTTTTGCCCCCGTCCGCCCATAGCCCGTCTCCCTTTACAGTTCCCGCTTAGATTATAGGAGAATTCCACGCCAGGTCCGCTCCTATTCGAGCAAATCCCCGGCCACCCCGCCCCGAGCGGGACCGCTCCGGCGAGGCCGTCTTTGTTACCCCTCGGTAACGGGGGTTACGGGAGCGGTACAGACCCTCCCCAGTTGTTCACCGCCTCGGGGCCCTGCGAGCCCCTCCCCCAAAGGTCGAAGCTCGACCGGTTCCGCGCCGCCGCGTTCGGCACCGCCTCGTTGTTCCGATAATGTAAAACCTCTTCCGACGGCGCGTACGGGTTCCGCAGGTCGCCCTCCGGCGTCCGCAGCGCGTCCGACACGTCCAGGAACGCCCGCCCGTCCCGGCCCTTCTCCGCCAGCGCCGCCGCCAGCCCCGCGCTGCCGTGGCCGTCGCCCTCCGGAAACCGCCCGCGCTCCTCGCGGTACGCCCACGCCGCCGCGCTCAGCTCCCGCACCAGCCCTTCCGCCTCGAACTGCCGGAACATCCGGCGCTCCTCGGGCGTCGGCGGCACCAGCAGGATCACCGCCACGGCCCCCGCCAGCATCGCCCCGCCCGTCGCCCCCACCAGCTTCAGCAGCGCGTTCATCCGGGGTCCGAATTGCAAAGCGCGTGCCAGCCCGTATAATCCGGCCCATGGCGGCGGCCGACGGCGTTCCCTACCCCTACGTCTTCCTCCTCCTCGGCGTCGCCGCCCTCGTCTTCGCGCTCGCCCGGCGCCGACGCCGCGAGCCGCCCGACTTGAGACCCCCGGGGAGCTTCGACGTCCCCTCCCGCGACCCCCGGCAGGAACTCGAGCGGCTCCTCCTGGAGATCCAGGACCTCTCCCGCGAGCACATCGCCAAGCTCGACACCAAGATCCGCCTCCTCAACCAGCTCCTCCTCGACTGCGACCGCAAAAAGGCCGAACTCGAGGCGCTGCTGGGGAAGTCGACGTCCTCCCCCGCCCCCCGCCCCGCGAATCCCCTGCACGACCAGGTCTACACCCTGCGGGACGCGGGGCAGGACGTGGCCGCCATCTGCCAGGCCACCGGCCTCGAAAAAGGCGAGGTCGAGCTCATTCTGGGCTTGCGGCGTCCGGACTCCCGAATCTGACGGCGAGCCCTTCGGCAAGCTCAGGGCAAGTCGAAGGGTTCCTTGATTTGCCCATAACGCGTGCTAGACTAACTGCGCTTAACAGCCCATGAGCAACAAGAAGGTCGCCCTCATCTCCGACCTGCACTCCAACATCGAGGCGTTGGAAGCGGTCCTGAAGGACGTCGAGTCCCAAGGCTGTTCCACCGTCTACTGCCTGGGCGACCTCATCGGCTACGGGCCGAACCCGCGCGAGATGCTGCGCCACGCCTTCAACTGGTCGTGGTCGCTGCGCGGGAACCACGAGGACGCCCTGCTCTTCCTCGCGCTCGACTTCAATCCGGAGGCGGCCCAGGCCATCGACTGGACCCGCAGCCAGCTCAACGACCAGGCCGCCCCGCGCGACGAAAACCACCGGATGTGGAATTACCTCGGCGACCTCCCCGACGTGAAGGAGGAGGACGGCACGATGTACCTCCACGCCTCGCCGCGGAACCGGACCAAGGAGTACGTGCGGCCCCACGACGTCCAGGACCGCGAGAAGATGGAAGAGATCTTCTCCATGATCAAGCACGTCTGCTTCTGCGGCCACACCCACGAGCCGGGCGTGTTCACCGAGGACTTCAAGTTCTACCCGCCCCGCGCGTTCGCCAACAAGGTCAAGCTCTCCGACGGCCGCAAGTACTACGTCAACATCGGCTCCGTCGGCCAGCCCCGCGACCGCGACACCCGCTCGTGCTACGTGATCTGGGACGCGGAAACGCAGGTCGTCGAGTTCCGCCGCGTCGAGTACGAGTACCGCAAGACCATGGACAAGATCTTCGCGATCAAGAACATCCCCCGCCGCTTCGGCGAGCGCCTCGAAGTCGGCCGCTAACCCGACGACCGGACCCGGACCCGGAACCGGACCCGGGGAGCCGAAAATAAAACCCGAAATGAGTCATCGGACGATCTAAAGAGAAGGTCCCGCTCGTCGGTCTTCGGGTCCGGTTCCGGGTACGGTTCCGGGTCCGGTTCCGGTTAACGGGGGACTTCCGCCACCGTCTGCCGGTGGTGGTCGACCTTCCAGCCGTTGCGCTCGAAGATCATCTGGTACATCTCGCTCTTGCCTTCGATGTTGCGGACGATGATCGACGCCGCCGCGGCCTCCGCGAAGACCTCGGAGATCGTCAGCCGGGACATCTGGATCCGGATGATCTCCTTCTGCGCTTCAAACGTCGAGCGCCAGACGTTCAGCACGCCCGGGTCGTCGAGCAACGCCGTCGGCAGCTTCTCCACCCGGCCGTCCCGCTTGTCCTTGAAGTAGTTCAGCCAGAGGTCGACGTCCGTCCGCGTCCGCCCCTCGAGCGTCAGGCGCCACGCGTGCGCCGCCCGGTCCTCGGCCCGGAGGAGGTCGAACATCCACTGCGACTTGTTCTGCTCCGACAGGCCGCGATAGGCCGCGTCCGCGTTGCCCTTCGCCAGGTGGTTGACCCACGCCATGAAGGCGTCTTCCACCCGGATCTGCTCGGGCGTGCGCTCCGGCGGCAGCTCTTCGCACGCGACGAGCGCCAAAGCCAAACCTACGCAGGCGATCCTCACGGCTTCTCTCCCTTCAGAATGGCCCGGGCCTCGTCCAGGGCGACTTTCCGCTCCCCGTGGCCGGCCATGTCCTTCAACGTCACCACACCTTGCGCGAGCTCGTCGGGGCCGATGATGAGCGCGAAGCGCGAGCCAGACTTGTTAGCCTTCCGCATCTGCGCGTTCATGCTGCGGCCTTCGTAATCCATATCGCCCGAAAGCCCCGCGCGCCGCAGCACGGTGGCGGCCTGGAAAATCGCCGGCCGCTCCGCCTCCGTCACCGCCACGGCGAAGAAGTCGATCGGGGTCGACGTCCCCTGCCCTTCCATCGCGAGCAGGATGCGCTCGACGCCCGCCGCGAAGCCCACCGAGCCCACGTCGGGCCCGCCCATGTCCTTCACCAGGGTGTCGTAGCGGCCTCCGCCGGCGACGGCGTCCTGCGAGCCCAGCTTCGACGACGTGAACTCGTAGACGGTCCGCGTGTAGTAGTCCAGGCCGCGCACGATGCGCGGATCGACGCGATACGGAACTTCCGCGGCGCGGAGGGCCAGCTCGACGCCCTTCATGTGCGCCTTGCAGGCGTCGCAGGCGTGCTCGAGGGCCGTCGGCAGCTTCGCCGCCTTGGCGATGTCCGCCTCGACCTTGCAGTCGAAGATCCGGAACACGTTCCGCTCGAAGCGCTTCCGGCAGTCCTCGCAGTACGAAGGCAGGTCCGCGCGGACCGCGTCCTTGAGCTTCTCGCGGTACGCGGGCCGGCAGGCCGCGCAGCCGATCGAGTTGATCCGCAGCTTCCAGGCCTTCACGCCCGCGCCGCCCAGGATGTCGGCGAACAGGATCATCGTCTCCGCGTCGAGCAGCGGATCGGACGCGCCGATCGCCTCGACGCCGAGCTGGTGGAACTGCCGGTAGCGGCCCTTCTGGGGGCGCTCCTTGCGGAAGGCGGGGCCGAAGTACCAGAGCTTCCAGGTGGAGCGCTTCGCGAAGAGCCCTTCGTCGATGACCGCGCGGATCGTGCCGGGCGTCAGCTCCGGGCGCAGCGAGTAGGTGCCCTTCTTGTCCTCCGGATCGCCGAACGTGAACATCTCCTTCTGGACGATGTCGGAGGTCTCGCCGCTGGTCTTGTGGAAGAGCGCGGTGTACTCGAAGAGCGGCGTGCGGATCTCCTCGTAGCCGAAGCGGCGGAAGGCCTCGCGCGCCACGCCCTCCAGCTTCTGGTAGAGGCCCGTGTTGCGCCACTTCTCCTCGGGATTCGCGATCTCCGCCTGCGGCGGCAGGATGTCCTTCGTGCCTTCGGGCGCGCCGAGATTCATAGGGGCGGGATTATACCGGAGAGGCTTGTGGACGGGAATCCCGTTTTCCGGTAGAGTCGGATTCGGGACGAGCCTGCCGAATCCATGAGACTTCCACAGACCACGGGGCCGTCCGAGTTCTACCTCCGCAAGCGCCGGCTCGCGTTCCTCTTCGCGGGCCTGAGCGTGACGCTCCTCGCCATCAACCTCGCCGTCGGCTTCTTCATCGAGACCTACGAGCGCCCCCGCGCGTCCGCCTCCGCCGACGGCTTCCGCTTCATCTGGACCTCCCGCAACCACGACGAGGACAACCCCGTCACCCGGGTCGTCGAGACCGATCACGACCTGCGCCCCCTCGCCCCCGCCGCGCAGCTGGGCGGCGACGCGACGGCCGTCCTCGCCGGCGGCGACGACACCCTCCTCTTCTTCGGCGCCCGCTACTCCGTCGTCAAGGGCGGCACCACCGTCCGCGGCGCCGCCCTCGACCAGCCCTGGGCCGTCGCCGCCGCCGTCCGCGACCCCGCCCGCGGCGCCGACTGGCTCTTCGGCCAGCACCAGGACAAGCTCGTCGCCCGCCGCCGCGAGCTCGGCACCTTCTCCGAATCCTTCCCCGTCGCCGACAGCGCCCCCGCCGAGCGGATCGTGGCGTGCGTCGACGGCCCCTCCGGCCCCCTCGTCGCCTGGCGCGAGCGCGGGACCGGCGTCGTCAAGCTGGCCCTCTACGACGGCCGCGCCTTCGCCCCCCGCGGCGAGTTCAAGATCGGCGCCACGCAGCACTGGGACGTCGCCCTCGCCGGCCCGCGCGTCCTCCTCGTGACCTACGACCGCGAGGACCGCACGTTCCGCTCCGTCGGCCTCCGCGTGCGCTGCTGCCCGGACTGCCCCGCGCCGCGGCCCGACGTCCTCCTGCGCTTCGGCGACCCGATCCTCTTCATCGGCAAGCTCGTGACGGGCGTCGCGGCGGCCGCGGCCGGCGACCGCCTGGTCGTCGCGGTCACGCGATGGACGTCGGCCCAGGCGGCGTCGGTCTCTCTCGATCTCCAAAGCGGCGAGGCGGGCAAGTTGAAGCAGCTGCACCAGGAGCCGCGGTGGCGGACCTTCCTGGGCATGCTCTTCCCGTTCACGATGCTCTTCTTCTCGTTCTCGCTGGTCTTCCTGGGCTTCACGCTCCTGAAGGAGCGCAACCAGTTCGTCCTCGAGAAGCTGACGCCGGCGGCGACCGACGGCCCGCCGCCCGCCGCCATCCTGCAGCGGGCGATGGCGTTCATCCTCGACATCCTGGTCGTCTTCCCGGTCTTCGGCTTCATCGCGCAGGCGTTCGACCTGTCGCCCGACGAATACACCGGCCCCCTGGACCCCTCCGCCTGGCCGCTCTGGGGCATGCTGGCGGCGACCCACGCGGTCTACGGCCTGGTCCTGGAGGCGATCTTCGGCTGGACCCCGGGCAAGCGGATCCTCGGCCTGCGGGTGGCGGGCGTCGACGGCACGCGCGCCCCGCTGCAGGCGATCGCGCTCCGCAACGTCGTGCGTCTGATCGACGCGGTCTTCCCCCTGCAGCTGTTCCTGGGGATGTCGTTCATCATGGCCACGCGCCGCCGCCAGCGCCTGGGGGACCTGCTGGCGAAGACCATGGTCGTCGAGGACCGCCCGGTCCCCGCGCCTCCCGCCCGGCCCCGCAAGGAGCCGGAGACCGTGGAACGGCGTTAGACTCTCCGCTATACTCTCGCTCCATGTCCGACCGCATTCCGCTCCTCGACCTCTCGATCCAGCACCGCGAGGTCCGCGCCGAGATCGAGGCCGCCTTCTCCAAGATCATCGATTCGAACGCCTTCATCCTCGGGGCCCAGGGCAAGGGGCTCGAGGAAGAGTCGACGGCCTACCTCGGCGTGAAGCACGCGGTGGGCGTGGCGAACGGCACCGACGCCCTCCTGCTGGCGCTGCGGGCCTTGAAAGTCGGGCCGGGAGACGAGGTCATCCTGCCGGCGTTCACGTTCGTGTCGACGGCCGAAGTCGTGGTGCACGTCGGCGCGACGCCGGTCTACGCGGACATCGACCCCGACACCTACTGCCTGGGCGAGGTGAAGCCGACGTCGAAGACGAAGGCGATCCTGCCGGTGCACCTGTTCGGCCATCCGGCGGACATGGATCGGCTGTCGAAGCACGGGATCCCGCTGATCGAGGACGGCGCGCAGTCCTACGGCGCGACGCACAAGGGGCGCAAGACGCTCGCGATCGGCACGATCGGCTGCACGAGCTTCTACCCGTCGAAGAACCTGGGCGGCTGGGGCGACGGGGGGATGTGCTTCACGAACGACGACGCGATCGCGAAGGAGCTGCGCATCCTGCGCAACCACGGCTGGGAGAAGCGCTACGAGCCTTTCCTGGTCGCGTACAACTCGCGGCTGGACGAGCTGCAGGCGGCGGTGCTGCGCGTGAAGCTGCGGAAGCTGGACGCGTGGACGGCCGACCGGATCGCGGCGGCGCGGCGCTACGACGCGCTGCTGAAGGGCGCCGTCGGCACGCCGAAGGTCGCGCCCGGCATGACCCACGTCTACCACACCTACATGATCCGCAGCCCGAAGCGCGACGCGATCTCCGCGGCGCTGACGAAGGCCTCGATCGACAACGCCGTCTACTATCCGAACACGATCCCCTCGACCGAGGCCTTCCGCCAGAAGGGCTCCTGGCCCGTCGCGGAGACGATGACCCGCGAGCTCCTCGCCATCCCGATCTACCCGGGCATCTCCTCCGCGCAGCAGGAGCGCGTGGCGGACGTCATCCGCGGGGCCGTTCGTTGAAGAAGGCCCTCTTCGTCGCGTACGGCGGCGCCCACGTGGCGATGGTCGTGCCCGTCGTCGAAGAGCTTCGCCGCCGCGGAACCTGGGACGTCGTCGTGCTCGGCCTCACCACCGCCCGCGCGGCCCTCGACCGCGCCGGCATCCCGTCCCTCGGCTTCAAGGATCTCGCCGGCCCCGGGGACGCGGAGGCCCTCGCTCTCGGCGCCGAGCTCGCCCGCGCGCACCATCGGGACGGCGTCGGCGTGTCCCGCGAGGAATCGACCGCCTACCTGGGGCTTTCCTACGCGGACCTCCGCGCGCGCGTCGGCGCCGACGCGGCGAAACGGCTCCTGGACGAGCGGGGCCGCCGCGCCTTCCTTCCTCTCGGCCCCCTCCACGCCCTGATCGAGCGGTCGCGGCCGGACGTCGTCGTGGCGACGAACTCCCCCCGGAGCGAGGAGGCCGCCCTGCGCGCCGCCCGGGCCCGCTCCGTTCCCGCCGTCTGCCTGGTTCCCTTCGCCTCCCCCGATCTCATGGAGCGCGACACCGTCAGCGCCCACGCGAACGTCCCGGGCTTCGCCGACCGCACGCTCGTGTTCTCCGAGGACGTCCGCCGCTGGCTGCTGGACCGCGGGCACGCGCCGGCGTCGGTCGTCGTCACGGGCAACCCGGCCTTCGAAAGCCTCGGCGATCCCTCCCTGCCCGGCCGCGCCGCGGCGTGGCGCCGCGCGCGGGGGCTCGACGGCCGCCGCCTTCTCCTCTGGGCTTCCTCGCCGGAGCCCGAGCGGCCGGCGCTGATCGACGAGATCACCCGGTCGCTGATCGCCGCGCTCGACCGCCATCCGGACTGGCACCTGCTCCACCGCCGCCATCCCAGCGAGGCGCCGCCCGCGGCGCCCTACCCGCCCCGCGCGGAGGCCGGCGACCCGAAGGAGCCGCTCGACGTCCTGCTGCACGCGGCGGACGTCGTCATCGTCACCGTCTCCACCGTCGGCATGGAGGCCGCGCTCGCGGGCAAGCCGCTGGTCAAGGCGCGCATGTCGTCGATGGACGCGATCTCGCCCTACGAGGCGATGGGCGTGGCGCTGCCGGCGCCGGATCTCGCGTCCCTGGAAGACCGGGTGGTCCGGGCGCTCGCGGACGGCCCGGACGCGCGGGCGCTGGCCGACGCGCGGCGCCGCTACCCGCCCGTCGCCGGCGCCTCAAAGCGCGTGGCGGACGTCCTGGAGGCGCTGACCTCGTGAAGCGCGTCCTCATCGTCCAGGCCCGGATGACGTCCACCCGCCTGCCGGGCAAAGTGCTGCTCGACCTCGCGGGCCGCCCGATGCTCGCCCAGCAGCTGCGGCGGCTGAGGGAGTCGAAGGAAACCGACGAGATCGTGCTGGCGACGACGGTCAACGCGACCGACGACCCCATCGTGGACCTGGCGCGGGCGGAAGGAGTGCGCTGGTTCCGCGGGGACGAGAAGGACGTCCTGTCCCGCTACGCCGGAGCCGCCCGCGAGGCGGGGGCGGACGTCGTGACGCGCGTGACCTCCGACTGTCCGCTGATCGACGCGGGCGAGTCGGACCGGGTCATCCGCGCGCTGGGGGACGCGGACTACGCGTCGAACACGCTGGAGCGCAGCTATCCCCGGGGCCTGGACACCGAGACGCTGCGCCGCGATGTCCTGGACCGCGTGGACCGGACCGCGACCAGCCCGGAGTCGCGCGAGCACGTGACCTGGTACATCCACCGGGAGCGGCCGGAGCTGTTCGTCCGGCGCTCCGTGCGCGACACGGCCGACAACTCCGACCTGCGCTGGACGGTGGACACTCCGGAGGATCTGGCGGTCGCGCGGGCGATCTACGCGGCGCTGGACCTGGGGCGTCGCGCGGCCCCGTACGCGGAGATCCTGGCGCACGTGCGGGCGCATCCGGAGCTGGCGGCGGGCAACGCGGACATCCGCCAGAAGGAGCGCTAGTACTTCTTCTCGGCCGCGCCGCCGACGGCCGTCACGGCGGACGGCTTCAGCAGCGACACCCCGCGGCTCTTCGCTTCGTCGAGGAAGGCGTCCGGGTAGCGGTGCTCCTTGAGGTACCGGTAGTCGGCCCGGCCGCCGATGTAGTCGGCGTAGGCGCGCGCGTGGGCGTTGTCGGCGCTCGCGGCAATGAACAGCGCGAATTTGCGGGCCTCGGGCGGGATAGGCGTCCGGGTCGCCGGGGTGCCGCGATGGTCGATCCGGAAATCGAAGAGCACCAGGTCGCCGGCCTTGTTCATGACCGAGGTCCCGCCGCGCTTCTCGGGCCAGAGGCCTTTCTTGCGGAGGCGGTTGGCCACGCGCTGAAGGGGGGAGCTGTAGCTGTCGTCGCGCCGGTGCGAGCCCGGGATCACGTCCACGCCGCCGCCGTACTCGACCGTGTTGTCCTGGAAGTAGATCGCGCACTGCACCATCGCGTAGTCCGGCTCCAGATGGAAGCGGTGCCCCGCCTTCAGCTGCGCCGACGTGTCCTTGTGCCAGTGCCCCCGGATGGAGTCGTGGACCACGGTCTCGGGCAGATAGACGAAGCCGGCGCCGAGCAGCTCGCGGAACGCCTCCACCAGCGGCGGATGCAGGAGGATCCAGCGCAGGGCGTCGTAGCGGGCGCACGCGTCGAAGCGCACGTTGCCCGTCGCCGCGTCGTAGTCGCCCTCGTACGCCGAGGGCCGGTCGAAGATCGACGCCAGGAAGCGGCGCGCCTCCGCCACCTGGGCGGCCGAGAGCGCGCCGGGCACGTGGAGATAGCCGTCGCGCTCGAACGCGGCCTTGCGGCTCACGCGGACGTCCTCCGCGCGACGAGCCAGAGGTGCGAGGAGAGCCGGTTCTCGACCAGGAAGTCCTGGAAGGCGGCGCCCATCTGGTCCCAGCGGTCCAGGAGGACGTCCTTCAGGAAGGGCCGGCTCGAAAGATCGATCTCCTTCGACAGCGCCTTCTTGCGCACGAGCTCGGCGTCGAGCTTGCCGGGCGTCTGGACCTCCAGCGGCTCGAACCCGCAGTCCGTCACCAGCGTCGACAGCGACGCGGGATGGAAATAGTTCAGGTGCTCGGTGTCGACGGCCCCCGAGAGCGGGCCCAGGACCTCGATGTCGAAGCCCTTCGCGTTGGGACAGGTCAGGACGAGCAGGCCGCCGGGCGGGAGCAGCCGGGCGCAGCCCGACAGGAACGCCCGCGGGTCGAAGAGGTGCTCGATGACTTCGAAGCTCGCGACCGCGCTCACGGGGCCGCCGTCGATCGTCGCGTCCTCGATGCGCTTCTCGACGACCTCCAGCCCCTTCTTGCGGCAGGTCGCCGCGAGGCCGGGGGTCGGCTCGACGGCCACCACGCGCGAGAACCGCTTCAGGCGCGTGATCTCCTCGCAGAAGGTCCCGAAGCCCGCGCCCACTTCGAGCAGGGTCCCCCCCGGCACGTGGTAGCGGCGGCAGATCTCGACCAGGCGCTCGGCGCGCGGCTTGAAGATCTTCTCCCGCCGCGCGGCCTCGGAGGCCGGGAAGATGTGGGTGTTCCAATACGCGTAATTCTCGGACGTCGAGTAGTACAGCTCCAGCAGCTCCGGCGTCGGCCGCGGGCTCACGTACATCGTTTCGCAGCGGGAGCACACGACGTAGGAGAAGCCCATCTTCTCGAAGGCGGGGCGCGGGCGGTCGGCGGCGCAGGCGGGGCACGCGGCCTTCACGAACTTCGCCTTGTGCTCGAGGAGGCGTTTGACGTCCGCCGCGTAGCGCCGCGCCTGCTCGTCCATGAGGACGTCGGGCCGGATCTCGTTCTCGCGCAGGCCGGGCTGGCTCATCGGGGCTCCTTGAGGCGCACGGGGCCGTAGTCGGAGGCGCCGCCCCAGATGTTGTCCTTCACCCAGCGGCCGTTCTCGGCGCGCCACACGCGGGGGTCGCGGAAGCCGTCGCAGGTGGCGTCGAACTCCTCCTCGGACATATCGACGTATTTCAGCCAGCGCTCCAGGTCCCGGCGCGGCTTCACGGCGTCGTACTTGCGGACCATCTCGATGCCTTCCGCGCGGGTCATCTTGCCGGCCCGGATGTCCTTGCAGGCGTGGTCGCTGCCGCGGCCGTAGCCGAACTTGACGAATTTCAGGTAGTCGTGGATGCCGTTCTCGTGCATGTCGTCCAGGTTGGAGAACATGCGGTAGGTCCGCTCGAACGGCTGCTGGGCGGGCTTCCAGCCGTATTTCTCCATGACCAGCTTCGCGTTGACGTTGCCGTCCCAGTCCACGTAGTTGCCGAGGTAGATCCCGCGGACCCCGACGGCGTCGATCTCCTCGTCCGTCGGGTACTGGGCCCAGAGGAGATCCTTCGCCCGCAGCCCTTCCTTGAATCGGGGCTTGTTCAGCTTGTCGAGCCCCTCGTCGGTGAAGTCGTCCCAGTCGTAGCCCCGCAGCGAATGCTCGAGGCGGAACTTCGCGGTGAACTCGACGTAGTCGTTGAGGGAGTACATCCCGCCCAGGTCCAGGAAGCCGTGCTCGCCCCACATCATCAGCGGGACCTTGTAGCGGACCGCCACCTGGATCGGCGTCGTGAAGATCCCGCAGTGCGCGTGCCAGTTGTTGTCGCCCTGCAGCCGGAAGCCGATCCGGTTCATCTTGATCAGCGTGTCCACGCCGGGCCGCACGATCACGTGGTCGCAGTCGAAGACCTCGCGCATCCGGAGGAGGTTCCACTCCCCTTCCGGCAGGTAATTGTTCCCGTGGTACGTCACCAGGAGCATCTTCAGGCCGAGTTCCTTCGCCACGTGCGCCTGATAGTAGCTGTCCTTGCCCCCGCTCACCGGGATCAGGATGTCGTAGGTGGAGGTCGACCGGTACTCGTCGATCAGCTCCTTGAACTGCGTCCAGCGCTTCGCCCAGTCGATCTTCGGCTTCTGGTCGGAGACGCGACATCCCGAGCACACCCCCTTCTCGTCGAAGGTCAGCGGCGTGGCCGCGATGCTCGGGTACACGCAGCGGCTGCAATATCGGGTGGCCATAGGCTCCTTTACGCGCGGACGGCCACGCCGGCTTTCGCCAGCGCGCGCTTGCCTCCGCGATCCGCCATTTCCTTGAAGTGCCAGAGGTTCGCCGCGGCGACGGCCGACGCTCCCGCCTTCACGCCCTCCGCGTAGTCCTCGTAGCGACCCACCCCGCCCAGCGCGACCACCGGAATCCGGCAAGCCGGCGCCACCGCGCGGATCAGGTCGAGGTCGTAGCCTTCCGCCGTCCCGTCGCGATCCATGCTCTGCAGCAGGATCTCGCCGGCGCCGAGCTTCTCGACGTCCCGGGCCCAGGCGACCGGATCCAGTCCCGTCGCCGTGCGTCCGCCGTCGATGAAGACTTCCCGGCGTCCGTCGGGGCGCTTCAGGACGTCGATGTTCACCACGATGGCCTGGCTCCCGAACATCCGGGCTCCGGCTTCGATCAGGGCGGGCGTCCGGACGGCGGCCGTGTTGATCGCCACCTTGTCGGCCCCGCGGAGGAAGCGCTCGCGCATGTCCTCCACGCTCCGGATGCGGCCGCCCCACGTCAGCGGCATGAAGCACGTTTTACTGACTTCCTCGATGATCGTCAACGGGTCGTCGAAGCCCTTCACCTTGTGGTCCTCGCGGCGGAGGTCGAGATCGCCGTCGCGGCTGATGTCGAGATAGACGAGCTCGTCGACGTTCCACTCGTTGAAGCGCCGGACCTCCTGGATGGGATTGCCGATGATCTGGTGCTCCTTGAAGCGCTCGCTCCGGACCAGGAGGCCGTTCTGCAGGAGAAGGACCGGGATCAGGCGCACCTTCAGCATGCCTGCCGCCGGAGGAAGTTGCCGAGGACCGTCAGCCCCGCCTTCTGGCTCTTTTCCGGATGGAACTGGGTGGCCTGGATGTTGCCGCGCTCCACCACGGCCGCGAAGGCCGCGCCGTAGACGCAGCGGCCCGTCACCACCGACGGATCGTCCGGCCGCAGCACGTAGCTGTGCACGAAGTAGAAGTCCGCCCCCTCGCCCACGCCGGCGAGCAGGCCGTCGCGCTTCTCCGCGAGCACGCGGTTCCAGCCCATGTGCGGCACGCGCAGCGACGCGTCGGCGGGCTCGAGCCGCTCGGCGACCCCGGGAATCCAGCCCAGCCCCGCGTGGCGGCCGAACTCCGTGCCGGTCGTCGCGAGCAGCTGCATGCCCAGGCAGAGGCCCAGGAACGGCTTCCCGCGGCCCCGCACCTCCTCCTCGAGTGCCGCGATCCAGCCGCCCGAGCGGAGATTGGCCATCGCGTCGCCGAAGGCCCCCACGCCCGGCAGGATGATCCGGTCCGCGTCGCGCAGCTCCTCGGGACGTCGCGCGACCCGCGCCGGCGAACCGAGCGCCTCGCAGGCGTTCGCGACCGAGCGGAGGTTGCCCATGCCGTAGTCGAGGATGGCGGGGCCCACGGCTCTAGGCCCCCTTCTCGAACATCGTCGGATCCAGCGGCGTGCCTTTCGACAGATCGCGCGACGCCCGCCGCCCCAGCACCTCGTCCAGGTGCCGCGGATGCATCCCGTGCCCCGGCCGGATCGAGCGGACGTTCTCGGCGCTGAGGAGCTCGCCTTTCGCGACGTCCTTCACCACGAAGAGCGAGCGCCGGAAGATCCGGCTGGGGGCCTCGCGCGGCGTGACGCCGAACGCCGCGGTCCCCAGGGCCGCCTCGGCCGTCCGGATCGCCGCCACCATCGCCGCGAACTCCGCCGGCTCCAGCGAGAACGCGCTGTCCGGCCCGGGACGCGCTCTCGACAGCGTGAAGTGCTTCTCGACGACGCACGCGCCGAGCGTGACCGCCGCCACCGGCACCGCGATCCCCAGCGTGTGGTCCGAGAGGCCCACCGGGACCTTCAGCGCCTCAGCCAGCGCGGGGATCGAGCGCAGGTTCATCTCCTCGGGCGGCGCGGGATACGCGCTGTTGCACTTGAGCACGGCGATCTCGCGGGCCCCGGCCCCGCGGGCGGCGTCGACGGCCTCCCGGATCTCCTCGAGCGTCGACATCCCCGTCGAGAGGATCATCGGCTTGCCGGTCCGCGCCGTCTTGCGGATCAGCCCCAGGTCCACGATCTCGAACGAGGCGATCTTGTACGCCGGGACGCCCAGCGTCTCCAGGAAGTCGACGGCCGTCGCGTCGAACGGCGAGGAGAACAGATCGATTCCGATCCGGTCCGCCTCGGCCTTCAACGCCGGCTGCCACTCCCACGGCATGTGGGCCTTCCGGTAGAGCTCGTACAGCGTCTCGCCTTCCCAGATCGTCCCCTTCCCGATCCGGAACTGCTCCCGGTCCGACTTCAGCGTCAGCGTGTCCGCCGTGTAGGTCTGCAGCTTGACGGCGTCCGCCCCGGCCTCCTTCGCCGCGCGCACGATCCGCAGCGCGACGTCCAGCTCGCCGTGGTGGTTGGCCGACATCTCCGCGATGACGTAGGCCGGCCGGCCGGGCCCGATCTCGCGTCCTTTGATCTTCATGCGGGCGCCCTCAGGACCCAGTGAAGGGCCTCCGGATGATTCGGCGCCCCCGGGGCCGCGCTCTCGAAGCCGGCGTCGGCGAACGCGCGCGCCGAGGCCTCGTTCCCCGGCTTCACGTAGGCTCGGACGACCCGGGCCGTCGACGTCTCGAACAACGCCGCGCAGGCGCGGCGGAGGATATCGCCGCCCCAGCCGCGGCCGCGCGCGCCCTTCGCCAGGCTCACGGAGACGACCGCCTCGGCGCCCTGGACGTCGAACCGCGTCTGCCCCATCGGGACGCCCTCCTCCTCCACGATGTACAGGAAGCAGCCCGGATCGTCCAGCTTTCGCCGGAGCCAGGCGACGTGGGTCTCCCAAGGAATGGGGGCCGGCGTGAAGGACACGGCCCGGACCTCCGGATCGTTCGCCCACTCCCAGAGGACGCGGGCGTCGGCGTCCGACGCCCTCCGCAGGCGGAGCAGCCCGGCTTCGAGGGCCGCGGCGACGCGATCCGCGCCTCGGCCGTCGACGAGCGCCCGCCCCCGCTCCGCGAGACGGGCCCGGCGCGGGCCGTCGGCGAGCAGGGCGTCCAGTCCGTCCTCCGGCCGCAGGGCCGCGCCGGCCGCGGCCAGCGCGTCCGCGTTCGGCCGCTGGTTTTCCGCGGCCACGACGAGCATCGACGGCACGCCCATGTAGGCCAGCTCCCAGGCGGTCCCGCCGGCCCCGGAGATCGCCGCGTCGGCCCAGGCCATCCGCGCGGCCATGCCGGGGCCGCCGGTTTCGAGGCGGATCGACGTCCCCGCGACGGCGCGCTCGAGGACGGACCGATGGGGGTTGTCGGGGCCGAGGAGGACGACCGTCTCCGGGCGGGGCTCCGGCCGCGCGACGAGGGTCTCGACGACCCGGAGCGTCGCGTTGCCGGGATCGGCGCCGCCGAGCGTCACGAGCAGCGTGCGCGCGAGGGCGGGCTTGGGCGCCGGGCGGAGGCCCCGGAACTCGCGGCGGAGCAGCGCGTAGCGGGTCCCGAGCAGCAGGCGGGCGCCGGCGGGCCGACGGCGGTACGCGTCCTCGCGCGCCGCCAGGTTCACGTCGAGGATCGCGTCGGCGGCGTACTCCCCCGCGCGCCCGTGGTCGTCGATCGCCAGCACGCGGAGACCCGCGTCCCGCAGCGCCCGAAGATAGCCGGAGTCGAAACGATAGCCGTCCACGACGACCCAGTCGGCGGCCCGCGCCCGCGCCGTCTCGATCGCGCGCTCGACGTCGCCCGCCTCCGGGGCAGGGATCGTTTCGAAGTCCTCCACGTCCGGCGCGTTCGTCAGGAAGGCGGCCCGGCCGCCGCGGTCCCGCCAGGCATGGGCGAGGGCGAGGCAGCGCATCACGTGGCCGGACCCGATCCGGGTTCCGGCGTCCGCCCTGATCAACAGGGACCTCATGGCGCTCAGCCGCCCAGCGCGCCCTTCAACGTCCGCACGACGCGGCGGACGTCGGCTTCCGTCATCCGCGGGAACAGCGGCAGCGAGATCTCGGCGTCGTAGAACGCTTCCGCCCGCGGGCAGAGGCCGCGGCGGGTGCGCAAGCGCTTCTGGTAGTAGGGCTGGAGGTGGACGGGGATGTAGTGCACCTGCACGCCCAGGCCGGCCGCCCGGAGCGCGTCGAAGACGGCGCGCCGCGACGGCCCGCCCGGCCGTACCCGGACGGGATACAGGTGATAGGAGTGCTCGGCCCAGGGACGCTGCACGGCCGCGGCGACGCCGGGGACGTCGCGGAGCAGCTCGTCGTAGAGCGCCGCCCGGCGGCGGCGGGTCTTCACGAAGCCGTCCGCCTTCTTGAGCTGCGAGTGCCCGAGCGCGCATTGGAAGTCGGTGATGCGGTAGTTGTAGCCGAGCTCCCGCATCTCGTAGTACCAGGGGCCCTCGTTCCGGGACATCTCGGCCGGATCCTTGGTGATGCCGTGGCCCCGGAAGAGCAGCAGGCGGCGGCGGAAGGCGTCGTCGTCCGTCGTCACCATGCCGCCCTCGCCGGTGGTAATGTGCTTGACCGGGTGGAAACTGAAGACGGTAAGATCGGCGAGGCCGCCGACGCGGCGGCCGCGGTAGCGCGCCCCCAGGGCGTGGGCGGCGTCCTCGATCACGACCAGGCCGTGCTTGCGCGCGACGCGCCGAATCGCGGCGAGGTCGCAGGGATGGCCGGCGAAGTCGACGGGCAGGACGGCCTTCGTCCGGCGGGTGACCGCCGCCTCGAGGGCCTTCGGGTCTATCAGGGCGGTGTCGGCCTCGACGTCGCAAAAGCGGGGGGTGGCGCCGGCGTAGAGGACGGCGTTGGCCGTGGCCACGAAGGTGATGGGCGGCACGACGGCCTCGTCGCCGGGCCCGAGGCCCGCGGCGAAGCCGCAGGCGTGGAGGGCGGCCGTGCCGGACGAGAACGCGACGGCGTGGCGGGCGCCGGCGTGGCGGGCGAAGGCCTCCTCGAAGAGGCCGACGGCGGGCCCCTGCGTGATCCAGGCGGAGCGGAGGGTCCGCGCCACTTCGCCGACGTCGTCGGCGTCGATGGACTGGGTGGAATACGGCAGCGGAGCCGGCCGGCTCCGGCGAGAGCTCACTTCTCCCCCAGCATGGTCCGGAGCTCCCCGGCGCCGATCATCCGGGGATTGGTGTCGCTGCTGTAGCAGAAGCGGTCGGGGACCGGCTTGCCGCCGGCGACCTTTTCTTCGCCCCACCAGGGGAAGTCGGGCTGGATGACGTAGTAGTCGTCGAACTCGATCGTGCGGCGAGCGTCGTCCTCCGGGACGAGCACCTCGTGCAGCTTCTCGCCGGAACGGATGCCGACGATGTCGTGCTTGCAGCCCGGGGCGACGACCTCGGCGAGGTCCATCAGCTTCATGCTGGCGAGCTTCGGCACGAAGATCTCGCCGCCGTGCTGGAGGTCGAGGCAGCGGATGACGAAATCGACGCCCTGCTCCAGCGTGATCCAGAAGCGGGTCATGCGCGGGTCGGTGATGGGGATGCGGCCCTCGGCCTTGAGCTTCTTGAAGAGGGGGATGACGCTGCCGCGGCTGTTGATGACGTTGCCGTAGCGGACGACGGCGAAGCGGGTCTGGTGCCGGCCGGCGTAGGAGTTGCCGGCGACGAAGAGCTTGTCGGCGCAGAGTTTCGTGGCGCCGTAGAGGTTGATCGGGCTCGCGGCCTTGTCGGTGCTCAGGGCGATGACGCGCTCGACGTTGCGGTCGATGGCCGCCTCGATCACGTTCTGGGAGCCCATGACGTTGGTGGCGATGACCTCGGTGGGATTGTACTCGCCGGAAGGGACCTGCTTGAGCGCGGCGGCATGGACGACGACGTCCACTCCGTCGAAGGCGCGCTCGAGGCGGCGGAGGTCGCGGATGTCGCCGAGAAAGAAGCGCACGCAGGGGTCGGTGAACTGCTGGGCCATCTCGGACTGCTTCAGCTCGTCCCGGCTGAAGACGATGAGACGGCGAGGCTTGTGGCGCTGGAGCATCGTGGCGACGAACTTCTGACCGAACGATCCCGTGCCGCCGGTGATGAGGACGGATTTGGCCTTCCAGTCCAAGCGGGCCCTTTCGAAATGGTGAACGCGGGGCATTCTACGCGCCTCGGCGTCCGAGCGCAAGCGAGCCCCATTTACATCCCGCGGCCTTCTGCCTTATAGTGGGCGATCCCCGCATGAAACGCTGCGTCGACCTGCTGATCGCCCTCGCGGGCGTCCTGGCGTTGTGGCCGGCTCTCCTGCTCATCGCCGCGCTGATCCGCCGCGACTCGCCCGGCCCCGCCCTCTACCGCCAGACGCGGATCGGCCGCGGCGGCCGGACGTTCGAGATCTACAAGTTCAGGAGCATGGTCGTCGACGGCCACAAGGTCGGTCCGCCGACGACCCAGGACCAGGATCCCCGGATCACGCGGATCGGCCGGGTCCTGCGCCGGACGAGCCTGGACGAACTGCCCCAGCTGCTCAACGTGCTCAAGGGCGACATGAGCCTCGTCGGGCCCCGGCCCGAGCTTCCGCTGCAGCGCGCCAACTATTCCGAGGGCGAATGGGCCCTCCGGCATCGCGTGCGCCCCGGGCTCACGGGCCTCGCCCAGGTGAACGGCCGGCATTCCGTCGATCCCGCCGACCGCAAGGCCATGGACCTCCGCTACGTCCGCCAGGTCGGCGTGGCCCTCGACCTCCGGATCTTCATCCTGACGCTCCGCGAGGTCCTGCTCCGAGGCTCCGCTTGAACCCGCCGGAGACGTCCCCCTTCGCGTCGCGCCGGGCCGTCGCCGCCATCGCCCTCGCCGCCTTCGCGGTCCGCCTCTACATCCACCTCCTCTCGCCCGTCATCGCGGCGGATTCCGCGGTCTACCTGGAGACGGCCGACCTCCTCCGCCGCCTCCCGCTCTCCGCGGTCGTCGACGTCGCCGAGGTTCATCCGTTCTATCCCCTGCTGACGTGGCTGCTCGGGTCGGTCGTTCCCGACCTCGCGCTCGCCGCCACCCTGATCTCCCTTCTCGCGTCGGCGGCCGCCGTCTGGCCGCTGCACGCCTTGTTCCGGCTCGCGTGGCCGTCGACGACCGCCTCCGCCGCCTGCCTGCTCTTCGCCCTGCATCCCATCGTGGCCTCGGAGACGGCCGACGCCCTGCCCACCGCGACGCAGATCCTGCTGTTCGCGTCCGCGCTCGCGAGCGGGCTGAGCGCCTTCCGGGGCGGCCCCTGGGGGCTCTACCCGCTCGCGGGGGCCTGCTCCGCGCTGGCCTATCTCACGCGGACCGAGGGCCTGCTCAGCGGCCTCCTGCTCGCCGCCGCGGGGATCGCCACCGCGATCCGGCGTCCCGCGGGCTTCAGCTTCCGCCGCTTCTCCGCGGGCGCGGGCGCCGCGCTCCTCGCGGCCGTCGTGCTCGCGGGACCGTACGTCGCCCAATTGAGCCGCAAGGCCGGCCGGTTCACGCTGACGGCGAAGGGCGGCGGGACCGTCCTGCTGAAGGCCCTGCAGGGAGAAGGCAGCGAAGTCCGGCGGACGGACACGAGCTTCCCCTTCCTGCCCACGCTGTGGCGGAAGATCAGCTACGCGTTCTTCGCGCCGCTCCTGCCCTTCCTGGCGGCGGGGTTCTACCTCGAGCGCCGCGAAACCCGCCGGCGTCTCGGCCACCTCCTGATCGCCCTGGCCACGCTGGGGCCGCCGATCCTCCTCTTCACGCTCAACCGGCATTTCCGGCCCAGCCACCGCTATTTCCTCACGGGCGTCGTGCTCATGCTGCCCTGGACGGCCTCGGCGATGCTCGCCCTCCTGGACGCCCTCCGGCGGCGCTTTCCCGCCACGCCCCTCCCGGCCGCCGCGGCCGGCGTCCTGCTCCTCGCGCTCCTCGTCGGCAAGAACGCGCTGCCCGGACGTCCCGAGGAGAAGGTCCTCCGGGAGGCCGGCGTCTGGCTCGCGGAGCATCCACCCGGCCCTTCGCCCTGGAGGCTCGTCTCCTCGAGCGACAAGCTCTCGTGGTACGCGCGCGCGGCGCACGTGGCCCTGGCCGTCGACGGCGCGGACGCGGCGGCCGGCACCCTCGCCCTCTGCCGGGCCGCTGACGCGCGGGCCTTGGCGATCGACGGCCGGTCCGCGGCCGAGCTCGGCGGGGCCGCCTATCTCGAGGCGCTGGCGCGGTCCGGCTTCGCGACGCTCAAGGAGTTCCCGGCGGGCCCGGGACGTCTGGCCGTGTGGATCCTCCAGCCACCTCCCCCCTGATTCTTCTGTCGCGCGGTCCCCGCATCGTGTTGAATGTTCGCCGTGTGGCGCGGCTTACTCCGGGCGGGAGCGATCGTCAGCGGGGGGATCCTCCTGGGGCGCGTCCTCGGCTTCGTGCGCGAGGTGGTCCTCGCCCATAAGCTGGGCGCGGGCCCCGCCGCGGACGTCGCCGTCTACGCCCTCACCCTTCCGGACGTCTTCACGAACCTCCTCGTCAGCGGCGCGGTCAGCGCCGCGCTGATCCCCGAGTTCAAGGCGGGGCCCGCGACGGCCCGGGCGCTGTTCATCCGGGCGACGGGACTGTCGTTCCTCGCCTTCGGCGCGCTCGCCGCGCTCGGGGCCTTCGCCGCCGAGGCGCTCGCGCGCGTGCTCGCGCCGGGCTTCCCGTCCGAGACGGCCGCCGGCGCCGCCGCGCTCGGGTCCCGCACCCTCGCCTCCCTGCCCCTGACCGCCGCGGCCGCGATCTCGACGGCCTACCTCCATTCCCGCGACCGCTTCGCCCTGCCGGCGCTCGGCACCTTGATCTTCAACGCGGGCGTGGTGGCGACGCTGGCGGGCTGGATCGGCCCCGACCGCCTGGGCCCCCTCGGCTGGGGCGTGCTCATCGCGGCCGGCGCCCGCTGGTGCGCCCAGCTCGCGCAGGCTCTGCCCCTCCCCCGCGGCGAGGGCGCGCTCGAGGCGCCCGTGGGCGGCTCGGTCTTCCGCCGTTACGCCGAGGCGCTCGCCTCCTTCGGGGCGCTCGTACTCGTGAACATCGTCGCGCGCGCGATGGCTTCCTGGCATGGGGTCGGCGCGGTAGCCGCCATCAACTACGCGCAGAAGATCGTCGAGCTCCCGATGGGGCTCGCCGTGGGGGTGCTCGGCGTCGTGCTCCTGCCCCGCTTCGCGGAGCTGCACGCGCGGGGTGCCGACGCGGAAACCTCGACCCTCGCCCGCCAGGGGGTCTGGCTGGTCTGGGTCCTGGCCCTTCCCGCCACCTTCGGCCTCGCCTGGTACGCCGATCCCGTGATCGATCTCCTCTTCGGCCACGGGCGCATGTCCCCGGACGCCGCGGACCGGATCGGCCGCCTCTCGGCGCTCTCGCTGCTCGGCCTTCCCGCGCAGGGGCTCTGCGTCCTGCTATTCGCCCTGCTCTCCGCGCGCAAGGACACCGCGCGGCCCCTCCGCGCCGGCTTCGCGCTCTTCGCCCTCTACGCCGCGGCCGCCTGGCTCGGCCAGAAGCGGCTCGGCCTCGAGGGCCTCGTGATCGCCGGCGTCGCGTTCCAGTGGGCCCTGGCCGTCGCCTATGTCGTGATCCTCAAGCGATGGCACGCCATCGACCTTCTCACGGGCCCCTTCGCGCGGGATCTGGGGGTCGCGGCCCTCGTCGCCGTCGCCGGCTTCGTCCCCGTCGCGCTCGCCGTGAGCCGGGCCGCGTCGCCCAAGCTCGGCGTCGCCGCGGCCCTCGTCGGCGGCGCCCTCGCCTTCGCCGCCGCGCTGGCCCCGCGCTACCGCGAGCTTCCCGACGGCCTCCGCACGTTCACGAGGGCGCGACCCGCATGATCTACCTCCTCATCACGAACGACCCCGAAGCCGCCCGCCGCGCCGAGGCGGCCGGCGTGGACCGGCTGTTCGTCGACCTTGAGATCATGGGCAAGCGCGAGCGGCAGGGCGGCCGCGACACCGTCATCAGCGGACACACGTTCGAGGACATCCGGCGCGTGCGCACCGTCCTGAGCCGCGCGCGCCTCCTCGTCCGCGTCAATCCGCCCAACGCGGGGACGGCGGAAGAGGTCGAGCTCGCCCTGGCGGCGGGCGCGCAGCTGCTGATGCTGCCCATGTTCCGGACGCCCGAGGAGCTCCGCGGGTTCGCGGACGCCGTGCGGGGGCGCGTGCCGGCGATCGGCCTGATCGAGACGAAAGAAGCGGCGGAGCGCGCCGGAGAGCTGGTCCGCGTGCCGGGGATGTCGGAGTTCTACGTCGGCCTGAACGACCTCCATCTCGCGCTCGGGAAGAAGTTCATGTTCGAGCCGCTGGCGGACGGCACGGTCGACGCCCTGGCGGCGTCGATCCGCGGGGCGGGCCTTCCCTTCGGCTTCGGCGGAATCGCGCGGGTCGGTGAAGGGCTGCTGCCCGCGGAGAAGATCCTCGGCGAGCATCTGCGGCTGGGGTCGACGCGGGTCATCCTTTCCCGGACGTTCCAGCGGGGGAAGGACGTCGATCTGGCCCTCGAGCTGCGCCGGTTGCGGGAGGCCGAGGCGGCCCTGGCCCGTCGGACGGCTGAGGAGGTCGAGGAAAACCGCCGCGGGGTCCGGACGGCGGTCGAGGGGATCGTGCGCGGGCTGATCGCTTGATCTCCCCTCGGACGCGTGCTACATTCAGCCACCCAAAATGACCAAATCGGAAGCCGTACAGCGTCAAAGCTTCCTGCGCCGGGTCCGCGGGGACAAGATCGAGACCCTGCTCGCCCAATTCGTTGACATCAAGGGAGTTCCGAAAGTCAAGGCGGTCCCCGCGCCGGCCATCGAGGCGTTTCTCGACGACGGCGCCGGCTTCGCCGGAGGGGCGGTCGTCGGGCTGGGCCAGGGGGCGCACGACTCGGACCTGGTCGCGCGGCCCGACCTGAGCTCGTACAGCCCGATGCCGTGGCAGCCGGGAGTCGGGCGGGTCGCCTGCGACCTCTTCGTCGAGGGCAAGAGCTGGCCCTTCTGCTCGCGGACGGTGCTGCGGCGGGTGCTCGCGGCGGCCCGCGCGAAGGGCTACACGTTCAAGCTGGGCGTCGAGCCCGAGTTCTTCCTGCTGGCGAAGAACTCCGACGGCTCGCTCCGGCCGGGCGACCCCGAGGACCGGCTGGCGAAGCCCTGCTACGACTACCGGCCGCTCTCGAACGCGCTGCCCCTGCTCACGGAGGCGGCGGCGCACATGAACGCCCTGGGCTGGGGCGTCTATCAGATCGACCACGAGGACGCCAACGGCCAGTACGAGATCAACTTCGGCTACGACGACGCCCTGATCACCGCCGACCGCGTCACGCTCCTGAAGATGATGCTGTCGCAGATCGCCCGGCGGCACGGGCTGATCGCGACGTTCATGCCCAAGCCGTTCAAGGACCGCACCGGCAGCGGGCAGCACTTCCACTTCAGCCTCTGGGACGCCTCGGGCAAGAAGAACCTCTTCGCCGATCCCTCCAACACGAAGACGGGCGGGATCTCCAAGGCGGCGCTCCACTTCGCGGGCGGCATCCTCAAGCACGCGTCCGCGCTCACCGCCGTCTCTTCGCCCACCGTGAACTGCTACAAGCGCCTGCTCATCTCGGGCTCGGCCTCGGGCTACACCTGGGTGCCCGCCTACCCGACCCTCGGCGCGAACAACCGGACCCACATGCTCCGCACGCCCGCGCCGGGCCGCATGGAGTGCCGCGTCATCTCCTCCGCCGCCAACGTCTACCTCACCGCCGCGGCGCTGATCGCGGCGGGCCTCGACGGCCTGGAGCGCCGGACGGATCCGGGCCTCCCCAGCCGCGAGAACATGTACGCGCTCGACGCGGCCGCGCGCGACAAGCGGGGCCTGAAGCCCCTCCCCCAGAACCTCCCCGAAGCCCTCGCCGCCCTCGAAGCGAATCCCGTCGTCTCCCAGGCCCTCGGCCAGCCCCTGACCGACGAATTCCTGAAAGTGAAGCGGCAGGAGTGGTTCGACTACCACAGCACCGTCAGTCCGTGGGAGATCGACCGCTACCTCCCGGACTTCTAAATGCCGTACATCCCCCACACGCCCGAGGATCAGGCGGCGATGCTGCGCGTGATCGGGGCGGCCGGGACGCGGGAGCTCTTCGCCGACGTCCCCCCCGAAACCCTCTTCGACGCGCCCCCCGCCCTGCCGCCGCCGCGCTCGGAAATGGAAGTCGTGGCCCACGTCCAGGCCCTGGCCGCGAAGAACGCCTCGACGCGCACCCACATCTGCCTGCTCGGCTCGGGCGTCTACGACCACTACGTCCCCGGCGTGATCGCGAGCCTGATCTCGCGCTCGGAGTTCCTCACCGCCTACGCGCCCTACCAGGCGGAGATGAGCCAGGGCACGCTCCAGACCATGTTCGAGTACCAGACCATGATCTGCCGCCTCACGCAGATGGACATCGCCAACGCGTCCTTCTACGACGGCGCCAGCGCCCTCGCGGCCGCCGTCGCCATGTGCCACCGCAAGGAGCCGGGCCGCCGCCGGGTGATCGTCGCCCACGTGCCGCCCGCCCACCAGAAGGTCATCCGCACCTACCTCGCGGGCTTCCCCCTCGACCTCGAGTTCCCGGCGATCGGCCCCGCCGGCCTCCTCGACCCCGAGACGATCGCGGGCGACGACCTCCTGGCCGTCGCCGCCTCCTGCCCCAACGCCGTCGGCGCCGTCCCCGACATGGCCTCCCTCTCCGAAGCGGCCCACGCCCGCGGCGCCTTCTTCATCGCGTCCATCGACCCCCTCTCCCTCGGCGTCCTCTCCACGCCCGGCTCCTACAACGCCGACATCGCCGTCGGCGAAGCCCAGTGCCTCGGCATCCCCATGAACTTCGGCGGCCCCCTCCTCGGCCTCATGGCCGCCAAGGAAGCCTTCCTCCGCCTCCTCCCCGGACGCATCTCGGGACAGGCGGCGGATGTCGACGGCCGACGCGGCTACGTCATGACCCTCCAGACCCGCGAGCAGCACATCCGGCGGGAGAAGGCGACGTCCAACATCTGCTCCAACCAGGCCCTCAACGCGCTCGCCGCCTGCGTCTACCTGGCGGCGGTGGGACGTCGCGGCCTCACCGACGTCGCCGAGCAGTGCGTGCACAAGGCGAACTATCTCTACCGGGGCATCCGCGCGATCCCGGGCTGGTCCGCGCCCTACCCCGACGCGCCGATCTTCAAGGAGTTCGCCGTGCGCGGCCCGCGGCCGGCCGTCGAGCTCGCCGAGCGCGCGCTGAAGCACGGCATCCTGCTGGGCGTGCCGGCCGTCGATACCACCGGCGATCCGCGCGACCTCCTCATCGCGGTCACCGAGAAGCGCACGCGGGCGGAGCTGGACCGGGTGCTCGACGTCCTGCGCCGGGAGTGCGCGGCGTGAACGCTCCCGAGCCGATCCTCTACGACAAGTCCGCGGCGGGCCGCCGGGGGCTGACGTTCCCGGAGCTCGACGTCCCCCGCACGCCGGACGCGCTGCCGGCGCGGGCGCTGAGGACGTCGCCCGTCGACCTCCCGGAAGTCTCCGAAGGCGAGCTGGTCCGGCACTTCACGCGGCTGTCGGTGAAGAACCACCACGTGGACCGCGACCTCTTCCCGCTCGGCTCGTGCACGATGAAGTACAACCCGAAGTTCTCGGAGACGCTGCTGGCGGAGCCCGGGATCGCGGGGGCGCATCCGCTGCAGCCGGAATCGACGGCCCAGGGCCTGCTGGCGATGCTGCACCAGGCCGAGACGCTCATGGCGGCGATCACGGGGCTGGACGCCTGCACGTACCAGCCGGCGGCGGGCGCGCACGGCGAGTTCACCGGGCTGAAGCTGATCTCCGCCTACCACCGGGCGAAGGGCCTGGTGAAGGACGAGATCCTCATTCCCGACTCGGCGCACGGCACGAACCCGGCGTCGGCCTCGCTGGCCGGCTACAAGACGGTGGAGATCAAGACGGGCAAGCGCGGCCTCCTCGAGCTGGAGGAGGTGCGGAGCCGGCTGAACGACCGCACGGCCTGCCTGATGGTGACGAACCCGAGCACGCTGGGGCTGTTCGAGACCCAGCTGCCGGAGATCGCGCGGCTGCTGCACGAGCGGGGCGCGCTGGTCTACATGGACGGGGCGAACCTGAACGGCATCGTGGGCGTCGCCTCGCCCGGGAAGATGGGCGTCGACGTCATCCAGGTCAACGCGCACAAGACGTTCGCGTCGCCGCACGGCGGCGGGGGCCCCTGCTCGGGGCCGGTCTGCGTGCGCGACCTCCTGATCCCCTACCTCCCGGGCCCGCGGGTGGAGAAGCGGGGCGAGCGCTACGCCTTGGCGGACGCCGGCCCGGCGAGCATCGGGCGGATGCACCCGTTCTACGGCAACTTCGCGGTCATGCTGCGCATGCTGCTCTACGTGCTGCGGATCGGGGCGCCCGGCCTGCGGCGCGTGGGCGAGAACGCGGTGCTGAACGCGAACTACCTGCGGGCGCGGCTGGCGAAGGCCTACCCGATGCCCTATCCGGGGATCTGCAAGCACGAGTTCGTGGTGTCCCTGGAATCCTGGAAAACGAAGAAGGGCGTGACGGCGCTGGACGTCGCCAAGCGCCTCCTGGACTACGGTTTCTACGCGCCGACCGTCTACTTCCCGCTCATCGTGAAGGAAGCGCTGCTGATCGAGCCGACGGAGACGGAATCGCGGGAGACGCTCGACCGCTTCGCGGACGCGATGCTCGCCATCGCGCGGGAGGCCGACGAGACGCCGGACGTCCTGAAGGAAGCGCCGCACGCGGCGCCGCTGCGCCGCCTGAACGAGGCGGACGCGGCGCGGAACTGCGTGCTCTGCCAGTGGTAAGGAGATAGACCCATGTGCGGCATCGTCGGCCAGGTCGCGATCCAGCCCTCGGAGAAGGTGCTTCCGGAGCGCGTCAAGGCCATGTCCGACCTCATCTCGTACCGCGGTCCCAACGACGACGGCTTCCTGCTGGACGCCGCCGTGGGCCTCGGCCACCGCCGCCTCGCGGTGGTCTCGCCCGAGACGGGCCGGCAGCCCATCTACAACGAGGACAGGACCGTCGCGGTCATCCTCAACGGCGAGATCTACAACTACGTCGAGCTGCGGGACGAGCTGAAGAAGAAGGGCCACACCTTCCGCACCCAGACCGACACCGAGGTCATCAACCACGCCTACGAGGAATGGGGCCTCGCCTGCGTCCACCGCTTCATCGGCATGTTCGCCTTCGCGCTCTGGGACGCGCCGAAGAAGCGGCTCGTGGTCTGCCGCGACCGCCTGGGCGTCAAGCCGCTCTACTACCGGGACGACGGCAAGAAGCTGACGTTTGCCAGCGAGATGAAGTGCCTCTTCCTCGACCCCGAGGTGAAGCGCGAGATCAACCCGCAGGCGCTGTCCGACTTCCTGAGCTACAACTACGTCCCGATGCCCGAGACGATCTTCAAGGGCGTCCGCCACGTCCCGCCCGGCCACATGATCCTCGTCGAGAACGGCGCCTCCCGCCTCGAGCGCTACTGGGACATCCCCGCCTGCGGCTCGCCGGCCGCGATCTCCGAGGACGAGGCCGCCGAGCGGATCCTCGCCCTGCTCAAGGACGCCACCCGGATCCGGATGCGCTGCGACGTCAACGTGGGCGCCTTCCTCAGCGGCGGCCTCGACTCGAGCCTCATCGTCGCCCTCATGGCCGAGTGCAAGGAGAAGGACTTCAAGACCTTCTGCGTCGGCTTCAAGGAAGAGGCCTTCAGCGAGCTGCCCTTCGCGCGGCGCGTCGCCGAGCAGTACAAGACCAACCACAAGGAATGGATCACGGAGTCGGACGTCGTGTCCCTCTGGCCCCGGGTCCTCTGGCACCTCGAGCAGCCGCACGGCGACGCCTCCTTCCTGCCCATGTTCCAGGTCGCGAAGTTCGCGCACGAGCAGGACGTCATCGTCTGCCTCAACGGCGACGGCTCCGACGAGGTCTTCGGCGGCTTCGGCTACTACGCCGACTTCCCCGCCGCGGCGGGGGACGTCAACGGCCTCTACAAGTTCTTCAACCGCACCGCGATCTTCTCCGAGGAGCTCAAGCACGGGCTGCTGCGGCCCGACTTCGTCCGCCGCCACGGCATCGACTCGGCCTTCCGGATCCTGGACCGGGCGTACCACGAGACGTCGGGCCCCGACCTCCTCAACCGCTACCTCCGCGCCGAGCAGAAGCTCCTGCTGCCGGGCAACAACCTGGTGAAGCCGGACCGCTGCGGCGCGCCGCACTCGATCGAGGCCCGCTCCCCGTTCCTCGACTACCGGATCGTGGAGCTCGCCCAGTCCCTGCCCTCCTCGATGAAGGTCAAGGACGGCATGGGCAAGCGCATCGTCAAGAAGATCGCCGAGAGATACCTGCCCCACGACCTGGTGCACCGGAAGAAGCAGATGTTCACGGTGCCGATCGGCGAGTGGTTCCGCGACCGCCTCCGCCCCTTCGTGGAGAAGCTGCTGCGGAGCCCGCGCTTCCTGGACCGCGGCCTCTTCGATCCCGGCACGGTCGAGGACCTCATGACCGACCATTTCGAGAAGCGGGCGAACTACACGCGCGAGCTGCGGGCCCTGGTGGCGGCCGAGCTCTGGCACCGGCTCTACATCGACCGCTTCTTTACGAAGCCGCCGGCGCCGGAGGAGATCCTGGGCTAGGCACCAGGCGACGCACGCCGGCCGCGACCTCGCTCGACGGCAGGCCGTCGGCGGAGCTCACCTCGAGGCTCCGCAGCTCCGCTTCGGTCACCGGAAGCTCCCCGCCCGCGCGCAACCGGAAGATCTTGGCGTGGGGCGTCGGGAGGATGTCCTCCCCCGTCAGCCGCAGCTCCTCGAAGAGCTTCTCGCCGGGCCGCATGCCCGTGAACTCGACCTTCACGTCGACGCCCGGCACCAGCCCCGAGAGGCGGATGAGATCCTCGGCCAGATCGACGATTTTGACGGGCTCGCCCATGTCCAGGACCAGGACGTCGCCGCTGGCCCCCAACAGCGCGGCCTGCAGCACGAGCTGGACGGCCTCCGGGATCGTCATGAAGTAGCGCCGCATGTCCGGATGGGTCACGGTCAGCGGACCGCCCCGCGCCAGCTGCTCGCGGAAGACGGGCAGCACGCTGCCGTTGCTGCCCAGCACGTTCCCGAAGCGGACGGAGACGAAGCGCGTCGACGTCCCCCCGCGGCTCAGGTGGCCCAGCAGCAACTCCGCCAGGCGCTTGGTCGAGCCCATGACGCTCGTGGGATTCACCGCCTTGTCCGTGGAGATCAGGACAAAGGCTTCGACGCCGGCCGCCGACGCCGCTTCCGCGACGTTGCGCGTTCCCCCGAGGTTCACCCGCACCGCCTCGCGCGGATGCTCCTCCAGGAGGGGCACGTGCTTGAGCGCGGCCGCGTGGAAGACGACCTGCGGCTTCACCGAGGCGATCAGGGCGTCGACCCGCTCCCGGCGCGTCACGTCCGCGAGCTCGAACGCCAGCGTCTCCGGCGCCGCGCGCGTCCGCAGCTCCAGCGCGAGCGTGTGCAGCGGGGTCTCGGCGCAGTCGACGGCCACCAGGCGGCTGGGCTTGAACGACAGGACCTGGCGGCAGAGCTCGGAGCCGATGCTGCCCGCGGCGCCGGTGACGAGGACGACCTTCCCGCCCAGGAGGCCCGCGAGGCCGGCCATGTCGAGCGCCACCGGGTCGCGGCGGAGGAGGTCTTCGACCGCCACGTCCCGCAACTGGGGGATGAAGCCCGTGGTCAGCGACAGCTTGCCCTGGGGCGGCAGGACCTTGATCGCGAGGCCGGCCTCCAGCAGCGTGTTGACGACCCGTCGCAGGGCCGGGCCGCTCGCGCTCGGGATCGCCACGAAGGCGCGGCGGACGTCGCGCGCCTCCGCCAGCTCGCCGGCCCGGTCGACGCCGCCGAGGACCGCGACGCCCCGCAGGACCCGGCCGCGCTTGGACGGCTCGTCGTCGAGGAAGCCGATCACCTTGACGCCGGCGCTGCGCTGAAGCTCGCGGAGGAGCATGTCGCCCGCGTCGCCGGCTCCGACGATGAAGACCGGCTCGGCCGAGGCGTGGCCGCCGCGATGGCGCCGCTCCCGCAGGGCGCGGATCGTCGCGAAGGCCCCCGCGACGGCCAGGAACGTCAGGAGGCCGTCGAGGATGAGCACCGTGCGGGGCGCCTGGAGCGGCCGCAGGAGCAGCCAGTTGCCCGCCGCCAGCGCCGCCGAGCCCACCACGGTCGCGCGCAGGATGCGGAAGAGGTCGCTGATGCCGACGTAGGCGGAGAGGATGCGCTGGACGCCGCAGAGGTAGAAGGCCGCCAGCTTGATCGCCGCCACGAAGGGGAGCGTGCGCAGGACGAAGGCGGGCCAGTACCAGGGGGGGACGTCGAACTCGAAGCGCAGCAGGTAGGCGAAGAGGTGCGCCCCCGTGAACACCGCTAGCCCGCCGAGCAGGAGGGCCGCGGAGCCGAAACGACGGGGCGGGCGTGTGGGAGTCATCGAATGGGAGAACGCAGGATACCCGCCTCCCCCCTGGTTTTCAACGGGATGTGGTATGATCCGCCGAGTCATGGACACCCTGTCCGTCAAGGGAGTGACGTTCAGGCTCGACGGCCTGCCCCCCGCCGCCTCGGACTATCTGAGGGGCAAGCTCAAGCGCTCCCGCAAGCGCGAGGGCGAGGCGTCCAGCCTCTTTCATCGTCTCCTGGGCGCCCTCCTGCCCGCCGGCTACGCCCGCGTCCCGGTCGAGTCTCTCGTGTCCGGGCGCGTGCTCGTGGTCGGCTGCGCCGGAGGCATCGAGACGCTCGGCCTCGGGGCCGTCGGGCTCGACGTGGACCGCGACGCCCTCCGCGTCGCCTCCGCGCTGGGCCGTCACGCCGTGGAGGCGCGCGCGGGCTTCCTGGCCGCCTCGGGGGCGGATCTGCCGTTCCGCGACGGCCATTTCGACGCCTTGATGAGCGACAACGTCGTCGAGCACATCCCCGCGGCCCTTCTGCCCCGGCACCTGAAAGAGGCGCGCCGGGTGCTCCGGGACGGCGGGCGCTACGTGTTCACGACGCCCAACCGGCTCTTCGAGAACCCGCCGAAGGAAGGGCACATCTCGCTGCGCAGCTACGCC
This sequence comes from Planctomycetota bacterium, assembly GCA_036383955.1. Classification (GTDB taxonomy): domain Bacteria; phylum Planctomycetota; class MHYJ01; order MHYJ01; family JACPRB01; genus JACQFK01. The sequence goes on from DASVNH010000221.1 coordinate 52,754, forward strand.
GAGTGGGAGGCGCTGGCGCGGGAGGCCGGGTTCTCGAGCGTGCTCACGCCCCTCCGGCGCTCCGGCCCGCTGGGGGACTTGGCGTGGAAGAAGGCGAAGGAGGCCGGCTCCCCTTCCCGCCTGGGCCTCAGCCACAAGGGGCTGAGGATGGTCACCCTCGTCGCCCTGAAATAGAAAAACAGGGACAAGGGCGGCGCCCCTGTCCCTGTTCTTGTGATCCGGTTCCGACTTACGTGCCTTCCTGCCAGCTCTGGACGTACTTCTTCTGCTCGGCCGTCATCTCGTCGATGTCGATGCCCATCGAGGCGAGCTTCAGCTTGCAGATGTCCTGTTCGATGGCCAGCGGGACGTCGAGCACCTCGATCTTGAGCTTCGACTTGTTCTTCACGCACCACTCGGTCATGAGGGCCTGCGTGGCGAAGCTCATGTCCATGACGGCCGCCGGATGGCCTTCGGCCGCCGCCAGGTTGACCAGGCGGCCCTCGCCGATCACGTAGATCTGGCCGCCGGCCTTCCGCGTGTAGGACTCGACGTTTTCGCGCACGCCGCGGATGTCCTTCGACATCGCCTTCAGCGCCTCGAGATCGATCTCGACGTTGAAGTGGCCGGAGTTGCAGACGATGGCGCCGTCCTTCATGGCCTGGAAGTGCTCCTTGCGGAGCACGCCCTTGTTGCCGGTGACGGTGACGAAGACGTCGCCGATCGGCGCGGCCTGGGACATCGGCATGACCTGGAAGCCGTCCATGGTGGCTTCGATGGCGCGGAGGGCGTCGACCTCCGTCACGACCACCTTGGCGCCCATGCCCCGGCCGCGCGTGGCGAGGCCGCGGCCGCACCAGCCGTAGCCGGCGACGACCAGGACGCGCCCGGCGAGGAGGACGTTGGTGGCGCGGAGGATGCCGTCGAGCGTCGACTGCCCGGTGCCGTAGCGGTTGTCGAACATGAACTTGGTGGTGGCGTCGTTGACGGACACGACGGGGATCTTGAGGGCGCCGTCCTTGTGCATGGCGCGGAGGCGGATGACGCCGGTGGTGGTCTCCTCCATGGAGGCGAGGAGGCCGGGGATGAGCTCGGTCCGCTTCGTGTGGATGGCGGAAACGAGGTCGGCGCCGTCGTCGAGGGTGAGGGTCGGCTTGAGGTCGAGAGCCTGGTGGATGTGCTTGTAGTAGACGTTGGAATCCTCGCCGCGGATCGCGTAGGTGGAGATGCCGTAGTCGGCGACCAGGGACGCGGCGTTGTCGTCCTGGGTCGAGAGCGGGTTGGACGCGCAGAGGGCGACCTCGGCGCCGCCCGCGACGAACGTCCGCATGAGGTTGGACGTCTCGGTCGTCACGTGCAGGCACGCGGCGATCCGGTGGCCCTTGAGGGGCTGCTCCTTCTCGAAGCGCGCGCGGATCTGGCGCAGCACGGGCATCTGGGTGTCGGCCCACTCGATGCGGGCCTTGCCCTTGGGGGCGAGGCTGAAGTCCTTGACGTCCGACGGCGTGCCGGCGGAGGGGGTCGACTTCTTGGGCGCGGCGACTTTGGCGGGCATGCTTACCTCTTCGCGGCCTTCTTCGATTCGACCTTGAGCCCCGCGGCCTTGCGGAGCGCGTCGACCTTCTCGATCTTCTCCCAGGTGACTTCCGGGCGGTCCACGCCGACGTGGCCGTGGCGGGCGGTGTTCTTGTAGATCGGCCGGCGCAGGTTGTAGTACTCGATCAGGCCGGCGGGCGTGAAGTCGAAGTTCTCCTCGACGATCTTGGTGAGGGCTTCCGGCGACACCTTGCCCGTGCCGAAGGTCTCGACGAAGACCGAGAGGGGCCGGGCGACGCCGATGGCGTAGGAGAGCTGGATCTCGCAGCGGTCGGCGAGGCCGGCCGCGACGACGTTCTTGGCCGCGTGGCGGGCGGCGTAGCTGGCGCTGCGGTCGACCTTGGTCGGGTCCTTGCCCGAGAAGGCGCCGCCGCCGTGGTGGCCCATGCCGCCGTAGGTGTCGCAGATGATCTTGCGGCCGGTGACGCCGCAGTCGCCCTGGGGGCCGCCGATGACGAAGCGGCCGGACGGGTTGATGTGGTACTTGATGCCCTTGTCCACCAGGCCGGGCGGCAGGATGGGCCGGACGACCTTCTCGATGAGCTCCTTCTCGATCTGCTTGGGCGTCACGTTGGGATCGTGCTGCATCGAGGCGACGACGGTGTGCACGCGGACGGGCTTGTCGCCGTCGTACTCGATCGTGACCTGCGCCTTGCCGTCGGGCCGGAGCCAGCCGATCTCGCCGCTCTGCCGCAGCTCGGACGCGCGCCAGCAGATCTTGCGGGCGAGGTCGATCGGGAGCGGCATGTAGCTCTCGGTCTCGTTCGAGGCGTAGCCGAACATGATGCCCTGGTCGCCGGCGCCGAGCTCCTTTTCCTTGTCCGCGGTCACCGCCGCGTCGATGTCGGCCGACTGCTGCGAGATGGAGGTCATCACGCCGCAGGTGTGGTAGTCGAAGCCGATGTCGCTGGAGTCGTAGCCGATCTCGCGGATCGTCTGCCGCACGATCTCCGGCACCTCGACGTAGGCGCTCGTCGTGATCTCGCCCGCCACCAGCGCGAAGCCGGTCTTCACCAGCGTCTCGCAGGCCACGCGCGCGTAGGGGTCTTCCTTGAGGATGGCGTCGAGCACGGCGTCGGAGATCTGGTCGCACATCTTGTCGGGGTGGCCCATGCACACCGATTCGGAGCTGAAGAACCACTTTCCGGTCCGCGCCATCTTCAAGTCCCTTTCAGTACGTCTTTCTCGAGGAGCCGCAGCGTCGCCTCGATCGCCCCCCGGCCGGCGTCCACCGCCTTCCGGGCCCGCTCTCCCGCCGCGCGCGCCCGCTCCGGATCCTTCAGGAGCTGCCCCAGCGCCGCCCCCATCTCCACCGGGTTGTCGAACACCCGCATCCCCCCCGCGTCCACCAGCGTCCCGGCGATCTCCCGGAAGTTCGCCAGGTCCGGCCCGCTCACGATCGGCTTCCCCAGGGCGGCGGGCTCCAGCATGTTCTGCCCGCCCCGCGCGCAGAACGTGCCGCCGATAAAGACGGCCGACGCCGCGGCGTAAACCCGGGAAAGCTCCCCTACCGTATCAAGTAGGACCACCCCGTCGGAAGGGGGGGGAGCCGTTAATTGGGTCCTCTTATAGCAGGGGACTCCGGCCGATTCAACCGCTTTCTTGGCCTCGTCCGCCCTCTCCAGGTGCCGCGGCGCCACCACCAGACGCAGGGTCGGATGCGACCTCCGCAGCTGCCGGTACGTCTCCGCCAGGATCCGCTCCTCCGGCTCGTGCGTGCTCCCCGCCACCAGCACCGGCGCGTCCCCGAAGCCCAGAAGCTCGCGCCACGCCCGCTCCTCCCCCGCCGGGTCGAAGCCGATCGCCGCGTCATACTTCAGGTTGCCCGTCACCACCACCGGCGCCCCCAGCTCCCGCAGCCGCGCCGCCGACTCCTCGCTCTGCGCCCCCGCCGCCGCCAGCGAGCGGAACGCCCCGCCGAAGAGGCCCCGGAAACGACGGTAGCGCCGGAACGAGCGCTCCGTCATCCGGCCGTTGACGACGGCCACCGGCACCCCGCGCCGCGCGCAGGCCCGCGCGAAGTTCGGCCAGACCTCCAGCTCGATCAGCACCACCGCCGCCGGCCGCACCCGCCGCAGCGCGCGCCCCACGCACGGCGACAGGTCGAGCGGGTAGTAGGACGTCGACATCCCCGCCTTCTCCGCGTTCTCCCGGCCGGCCATCGTGTTGGTGGTGACGAGGAAGCGGAAGGAGGGACGCGACGCCTTGAGCCGCGCGAGGAGGGGCTTGACGAGGTTGACCTCGCCGACGGAGGCCGCGTGGAACCAGACGACCGGGCCGCCCTCGCCGGAGACCGGCAGCCCCCCGAGGCGCTCGCCGAGGCGGTGCCGGAAGCGGCGGTCGGAGAGCAGCTTGAACAGCAGCCATGGCGACGCCAGCAGCCCCGCCGCGACGTACCCCAGGTCAAGAAGCAGGCCCACGAAGCGACTCAAGATTCACGACGTCTCCCCCCCGGGGAGGCGGGGGGGACGCCCTTGATTCTTGATTCCTGATTCTTGATTCTCGTCGTCGTCATTCGGGCCAATGGCACTTCTTGTACTTCTTGCCGTTGCCGCACCAGCACGGCTCGTTGCGGCCCGGCTTCTTCTCGGCGACGATGGGCTTCGGCTTGGCCTCCTCGCCCTCGGCGGCGGCCTCGCCGTTGCCGGCCGGGGAGGAGGCGAACTGCCCGACCTCGTCCTTGTGGGTCTCGGCGCCGCGCCAGCGGCGGGACAGGCGCTCCTCGCTGACGGCCATCTCCTGCACGCGGAAGACCAGGCCGGTGACGTCGTCGTCGATCGCCTCGATCATCAGCTGGAAGAGCTCGGTGGCCTCGCGCTTGTACTCCAGCTTCGGATCCTGCTGCGCGAAGCTCCGCATCCCGATGACGTCGCGGAGCTGGTCCATGTTGTACAGCATGTCCTTCCACTTCTCGTCGATCTTGCTGAGAAGGACCTGCCGCTCGATCTCGCGCATGATCTTGGCGCCGACCTCCGCCACGCGCGCCCCCTGCTCGCGCGCCAGCCCTTCGGTGACGGCGTCGACGATCTGATCCTGGGGCAGCCGCATCAGGCTGTCGGGCACCGCCAGGCCGAACTCCTCCTTCACCCGCCCGACGAACTCGCCGAAGTTCTTCACGAGCTCGCCGTGCTCGGGCATGAAGCGCTTCGCCACCGCGGCGATCCGGCGGCGGGCGTCGTTCTGCCCGACCAGCCGCTCGCGGTCCGCGTAGGCCTTTTCCGCCTGGTCCGAAAGGGAGTCGAGCAGCGCCTCCTTGCCGGACTTCCCCGCCGCCGAGAGGTCGGGGTCCACGCCGAAGCGGGCCTTGAACCAGCCCCCCAGGCCGGCCTCGTCCGACTCCCCCTTCGCGAAGAAGCGGCCCACCGCGCCCTCGATCACGCGGTCGACGCGCTCGAGGATGTCGCCCTTCATGTCCTCGCCCTCGAGGACCCGCTGGCGCAGGGTGTAGATGACCCGGCGCTGCTCCGAGCGGACCTGGTCGTACTCGACGAGGTTCTTGCGGATGTCGAAGTTATGGTTCTCGACGTTCTTCTGGGCCTTGCCGATGGACCGCGTGACCAGGCCGGACTCGATGCGCTCGCCGTCCTTCATGCCCATCTTCCGCAGCACGTTGCGCATCCAGGGCGGCGCGAACTTGCGGAAGAGGTCGTCCTCGAGCGAGAGGAAGAACTGGGAGGAGCCGGGGTCGCCCTGACGTCCCGCGCGGCCGCGCAGCTGGTTGTCGACGCGGCGCGCCTCGTGGCGCTCCGTGCCCAGGATGTGGAGGCCGCCGATGTCGGCGACGCCCAGGCCGAGGAGGATGTCGGTGCCGCGGCCGGCCATGTTCGTGGCGATGACGACGGCGTCCTTCTGCCCGGCCTTGGCGATGATGAAGGCTTCCTTTTCGTGGTGCTTGGCGTTGAGGACGTCGTGCTGCACCCCGCGCATCTTGAGGCGCTCGGAGAGGATCTCGGACTTCTGGATGGAGGTGGTGCCGACGAGGATGGGCCGGCCGGTGGCGTGGAGGCGGACGATCTCCTCCTCGATGGCGTCGTACTTCTCGTTCTCGCTGCCGTAGACGACGTCCGGGAAGTTCTCGCGGCGCAGGGGCTTGTTGGTGGGCACGGTGAGGACCTCGAGGCCGTAGATCTTCTCGAACTCGACGGCCTCCGTCTGGGCGGTGCCGGTCATGCCGGCGAGCTTGGGATAGAGCTTGAAGTAGTGCTGGAGGGTGATGGTCGCGTAGGTCTGCGACTCCTCCTGGATGCGGAGGCCCTCCTTGGCTTCCACGGCCTGGTGGAGGCCGTCGGACCAGCGCCGGCCGGGCATCATGCGGCCGGTGAACTCGTCGACGATGATGACCTCGCCGTCCTTGACGACGTACTCGGTGTCGCGCCGGTAGAGGTGGTGGGCCTTGAGGGCGGTCTCGATGAAGTGGGGCCACTCCATGTTGTCGCCGGTGTAGAAGCTGCCGACGCCGACGAGCTTCTCGGCCTTCTCGATGCCGGCGTCGGTGAGGAAGACGAGGTGCTCCTTCTCCTTCACGATGAAGTCGCCGGTGTGCTTCTTGCTGCGGTCCTCGAGGACGATCTCCTCGCCCTTGGCCATCTTCCGGGCGACGCGGTCGGCGGTGTAGTACTTGTCGGTCGCCTCGTCGGTGGGGCCGCTGATGATGAGCGGGGTGCGGGCCTCGTCGATGAGGATGGAGTCGACCTCGTCGACGATCGCGTAGCTCGGCTTCCGCTGGCACTGCTCCTGGACGCGGAACTTCATGTTGTCGCGGAGGTAGTCGAAGCCGAACTCGTTGTTGGTGCCGTAGGTGATGTCGGCGGCGTAGGCGTCCTTGCGGTGGACGGGGCGGAGGTTCCGCATGCGGTCCTGCGGGTCGGGATTGAAGGCCCGGTCGTAGAGGAACGACTCGTCGTGCTGGATCGCGCCGACGGTGACGCCCAGGAGGTCGTAGATCGAGCCCATCCACTGGGTATCGCGGCGCGCGAGGTAGTCGTTGACGGTGACGATGTGGACGCCGCTCTTCGTGAGGGCGTTGAGGTAGGCGGGCAGCGTGGCGACGAGGGTCTTGCCCTCGCCCGTGGTCATCTCGGCGATCCGGCCTTCGTGCAGCACCATGCCGCCGATGAGCTGGACGTCGAAGTGCCGCATCCGGTTGGCGCGGCGCGAGGCCTCGCGGCAGGCCGCGAACGCTTCGGGGAGGATCTGGTCGAGCGTCTCTCCCTTGGCGAGACGGGCGCGGAAGTCGGCCGTCATCCCCGGAAACGCGGCGTCCGGAAGCGCCATCATCTTCGGCTCGAGGGGGTTGATCTTCTCGCGGACGGTCTTCCAGAAGCGGCGGACGGCGCGCTCGTTCTGGGAGCCGAAGAAGCGGCCGAGCAGGCGGCCGACCCAATCTACGACGGCGTCGATTTCCATGAGCGGATCTCCCTTTGACGAAAGTACGGTAAAACGACGTTCCCGGATCGCGAGGGAGCGCCGCTACGGGAGATCGAACACGACCGGCGAGCGCCAGTCGTACGTGACGATCAGGGGCGCGGCCGGCTCGGCCGCGGGCATGAGGCGGTCGTAGTAGTACGGGACGTCGGCGACGGTCGCCGGCAGCTCCAGCTCCATCGGGGCCGAAAGCCCGATCTCCACCGCCTGCGCGATTTCGATCGCCACGCGCTCGAAGTCCGCGCGCGCGGGCGTCTCGGGGGCCCACTGCAGCGAGCCCGCCACCAGGAGGGTGAGAAACGGCGCCGTCATGATCTGAGGATTATACGCTCGAAGGTCAATGAGTTCCAGGCTTGGGGGGCGCCTGGCCGGCCTTGGCCGAGAGGCTCCCCACCAGGTCGGCCGCGCGGGCCACGCCCGCCTCGTCGAGCTTCTTCGCGAGGTCGGCCGCGACGTCCGCCGCGGCCGTGGCGTTCACGAAGCTGGCCGTGCCGATCTGGACGGCCGAGGCGCCGGCGACCATGAACTCGAGGGCGTCGTCGGCGGTCGAGATTCCGCCGATGCCCATGATGGGCATCTTGGGGAGGGCCGAGGCGATCTCCCAGACCATGCGGAGGGCGACGGGCTTGACGGCCGGGCCGGAGAGCCCGCCGGTGACGGCCCCGATGCAGGGCGCGCGGCGCCGCCAGTCGACGGCGAGGCCCTTGAGCGTGTTGATCGCGGAGATGCCGTCGGCCCCGCCGTTGGCCGCCGCGCGGGCGATGGCGGCGACGTCCGTCACGTTCGGCGTGAGCTTGGCGAAGACGGGGCGCTGGGTGGCCGCCTTGCAGAGGCGGACGACCTTCTCGGTGAGGGCGGGATCGGTCGCGAGGTCGGTGCCGTGCGAGACGTTCGGGCAGGAGATGTTGAGCTCGAACGCGTCGACGCGCGGAAGGGCGTCGAGGCGCCGGACGAGGGCGCCGAACTCCTCCACGTCGCGGCCGGACACGCTGAGGACGAGGGCGCAGGGGTAATCCTTCACGTGGTCGTAGCGCTTCTTGATCCAGCCTTCGAGGCCGGGGCCGTCGAGGCCGATCGAGTTGAGCATGCCGGAGGCGGTCTCCCACACGCGCGGGTGGGGGTTGCCGGTGCGCGGGTTCATGGTGATGGTCTTCTCGACGACGCCGCCGATCTTGGAGACGTCGAGGATCCTGTCCATGAGGGCGCCGAAGGTCCCGGAGGCGACGAGGACGGGATTCTTGAGCCGGAGAGGGCCGAGGGCGACGGAGAGGTCGGCGCTCATGGCAGGGGCGCCGGCGGGGGGACGGCGGCGGGCGGAGGGGGCGCGAGCGGGGCCGGCGCGGGGGCGGGCTTGGCCTTCTTCTCCTCGAAGAACATCATCTCGACGGTGAGGAGGAAGACGCCGACGCAGATGTAGGAGTCGGCGAGGTTGAAGAGGGGCCAGACCTTCTGCTGGCCGTCGGAGACGACGTAGAACTTGAGGAAGTCGCGGACGGCCCCGTGCGCGAGGCGGTCGTACATGTTGCCGATGGTGCCGGCGAGGATCATGCCGAGGGAGAGGGTGAGGATCCAGCGGAGCCGTTTGACGGAGAAGAAGATGGCGAGGATGGCGGGGACGGCGAGGACGGCGACGCCCTTCCAGAAGGCCGGGTATTTCTGGGCGATGCCGAAGACGACGCCGGGATTGTAGGTCTTGCCGTAGCTGAGGAAGCCGGGGAGGATCTCGACTTCCCGGGGCCAGGGCCGGGCTTCGAAGTGGGCGAAGACCGCGTGCTTGGTCCAGAGGTCGAGGAAGGCGCCGGAGAGGGCGACGGCAAAGAAGAGCGCGGCGTGCCGCGGCATGGCGGCGATTATACGCCCTCTTCCTTCATCTTGCAACCGACGCAGAGGCGGGTGTAGGGGATGGCCTTGAGGCGCTCCTTCGGGATCTTCTTCTTGCAGGTCTCGCAGAGGCCGAAGGTGCCGTCGCTGACGCGCTCGAAGGCTTCCTGGATCTCCTGGAGCTCGTCGCTTTCGCTCTCCATGAGGCCGAGGGACATGTCCTGCTCGAAGCTGTCGGTGCCGAGGTCGGCGAGGTGCATGGGCAGCGTGGAGAGGTCTCCGCCGTCTCCACCCTTCTTCATCGCCTCGCTCTCCAGGCCCTTGACGTCGCCCTGGAGGACGCGCTTGCGGACGTTGAGGAGGGCCTTGAACTCGGAAAGCTCGGTCTTGGACAGACCGGCCTTGGACGGCACGTCGCCGGCGGGCTTGACCGGCTTCGCCGACTTCACCGGCTTCACCGGCTTGGCGGCGGGCTTGCCGGCGGACTTGTTACTTTTGGACGATTTTGAGCTCACGTGCGCGCAGGAGGGTTTTGATCCGAGCGATCGTCCTGCGATCCTTTCGGAACTGAGCGGAATTCTCGACGCCCTCGGTGACCTTGCGGAACCGGAGATTCATGAGGCCCTTGACGAGCTCCTCGAGCTTCTTGCGGAGGTCGTCGTCGGCCAGCGCCGTGAGATTTTCCTTCTTAGGCATGGCGCTTCACCATCTTGGTCTTCACGCAGAGCTTGTGGGCGAGGGAGTTGAAGCACTCGCGGGCGAATTCCTCGGGCACGCCGGCGATCTCGAAGAGGATCGTGCCGGGCTTGACCACGGCGGCGTAGTACTCGGGCTCGCCCTTGCCGGTGCCCATGCGGACCTCGGCGGGCTTTCCCGTGATGGCCTTGTGGGGGAAGATCCGGATGTAGAAGCGCCCTTCCGTGCCCATCATGTGGGCGGCGGAGACGCGGCTCGCCTCGATCTCCCGGGCCTGGACCCAGGCCATCTCGAGCGACATGAGGCCGTAGTCGCCGAACGACACCCGGTTGCCGCGGGTCGCCGGACCCTTCATGGTCCCGCGCTGCGACTTCCGGAACTTGACGCGCTTGGGCATCAACATGGAACGCTATCCCTTAACCGGCGCCTGGGCCTGAACGGCCTCAGGCTTCGGCGCCTTCTTCTTCACGTCGAACGACTCGCCCTTGTAGACCCAGATCTTCACGCCGATCGTGCCCTTGCTGAGGATGCACGTCGCCGTGCCGTAGTCGATCTTGGCGCGCAGCGTCGTCAGCGGGATCTGCCCCAGCACCAGGCGCTCGCTCCGCGCGATCTCGGCGCCGCCCAGGCGGCCCTTGCACAGCATCTTGATGCCCTTCGCGCCGAGGTCCATCACCATCTCGGCGTGACGGCGCATCGTGCGGCGGTAGGGGGAGCGCTTCTGCAGCTGCTCCGCGATCGCCTCGGCGATCACGGTGGCGTCGAGCTCGGGGGTGTCGATCTCCTTGACGTCCACCTCGATCGTGCGGCGCACCAGCCCGCCGATGTCCTCGCTCATCTTGTCGACTTTCGCGCCGCGCTTGCCGATCAGCAGGCCCGGACGCGCGGCGAACAGGACGACGCGGATCTTCTCGCCGATGCGCTCGATGTCGACCCGCGAGATGCCCGCGAACTTGAACTCCTTGCGGACGTAGAGGCGGATGCGATGGTCTTCGACCACCCAGTCGCCGTAGTTCTTCTTCCCCGCGTACCAGCGCGAGCGCCAGGGGGCGGTGACCCCCATGCGGAAGGCGATCGGGTTGACCTTCTGTCCCATCCTACTTCTTCTCCTCGGTCTTGGCGCCGCCCTCGGGCTTCGCGGCATCCTTCTGCGCCGCCTTCTGGGCCGCCGACGCCTTCTGCCGCTCCTGCTTCTGGCGGCGAGAACGGTCCCGGCGGGACTCCTTCATCGTCCTCTCCTCGAGGGCGAAGATGACGTGGCACATCCGCTTCTGGATCATGAGGGGGCGGCGCTGCGAGGACGCCCTCCACCGCTTGATGATCGGGCCCGGATCCACCCGCGCCTCGACCACGTGGAGATTGTTGACGTCCACCTCGAGCTGCCGGTTGTTGATCAGGTCGGCCGCGTTGCCGAAGGCGCTCTCCAGCACCTTCTTCGCGAACATCGCCCCGCGCTTCCCGCAGGACCGCAGGATCGCGATCGCGCTGTTGTAGTCCTTGCCCCGCACCAGGTCCACCACGTAGCGCATCTTGCGCTCCGAGATGCGGGCGTAGCGCAGGCGCGCGGTGAAGCGCGGCTTCGCCGCGGGAGCCGCGGGAGCCGCGGGCTTCTTCGTTTCGGCGGCGGCGTCGGCCATTTAGCCCCTCCCCGCGCCGGGCTTGACGGCGTCTTCGGTCCGGTTGCCCGGGTGCCCGCGGAACGACCGCGTCGGCGCGAACTCCCCGAGCTTGTGCCCCACCATGTCTTCCGTCACGAAGACCTTGATGAACGTCCGGCCGTTGTGCACCAGGAAGCCCATGTTCACGAAGTCCGGCGCGATCGTCGAGCGGCGCGACCAGGTCTTGATCGGCTCCCGCACGCCGGCGGTCTTCGAACGGGCGACCTTCGCCACCAGCTTCGGGTCGATATAGGGGCCCTTTTTGAGCGAGCGACTCATCGATCAGCTACCTTCTCGTGTTCTGGTGCGGGCCCGTACGCCGGAAGCGCACGATGAACTTCTGCGACGGCTTCTTCGTGCGGCGGGTCTTCCCGCCCTTCGCCAGCTTCGTGCCCTTCCAGTTGCAGGGCTGACGTCCCACGCCGCCTCGGCCGTCGCCGCCGCCGCAGGGATGGGACACCGGATTCATGGCCTTGCCGCGCACCGTCGGGCGGATGCCCAGCCAGCGCTTGCGTCCCGCCTTGCCGAGCACGACGTTGAACCAGTCGGAGTTCCCGAGCTGGCCGATCGTCGCGCGGCAGCGGATGTGGACCTTGCGGATCTCGCCGCTCGGCAACAGGACGTCGGCGTAATTCCCTTCCTTCGCCATCAGCTGCGCGAAGCCGCCGGCCGTGCGGGCCATCTGCCCGCCCTTGCCCGGCGTGAGCTCGACGTTGTGGATCAGCTGCCCCGTCGGGATCGACCGCAGCTGCATCGCGTTGCCGACTTTGGTCTCGCACTTGTCGGCGGAGAGCACCTCGTCGCCGACGTTCAGGCCCTCGGGAGCGAGGATGTAGCGGCGCTCGCCGTCCTTGTACTTGATCAGCGCGATGCGCGGCGAACGGTTCGGATCGTACTCGATCGCCTCGACCGTTCCGGGCACGTTGTCCTTGTTCCGGCGGAAATCGATGAAGCGGTAGCGCTTCCGGTTGCCGCCGCCGATGTGGCGGACGGCCAGGCGGCCGACGTTGTTGCGGCCGCCGGTCTTCCGCATCGCCTCGGTGAGGCGCTTCTCGGGACGGGTCTTCGTGATGTCCCGGGTGTCCGTCGTGGTCGCGCCGCGACGCCCCGGGGTGATCGGACTGTATTCGCGTACCGGCATATCAGATGATGTCCAGGCGGAAGCCTTCCTTGAGGGTCACGTAGGCCTTCTTGACGTCCTTCCGCTTGCCGTCGAGCACCATGTTCTTCTGGCGCTTGACCTTGCCCTTGAGGGTCACGGTGCGGACCTCGTCGACCTTCACGTTGAAGGCCTTCTCGACCGCGTGCTTGACGTCGGGCTTGGTGGCCTCGGGCGCGACGACGAAGGAATAGACGTTCCGCTGCTGGCCCGCCATGGACTTCTCGGTCAGCACCGGACGTCGCAGGATCTCGTACGGGCTCTTCACTTCTTCTTCTCCCCGACGGCCTTCTTATCCGTGCCGGAGCGGGCCGACACCAGGGCGTCGAGCGCGTCCTTGGTCAGGAGCAGGTCCTTGTGCTTGATGATGTCGTACGCGTTGAGCTCGCGGACCGGCCGGACCGAGAGGGCCTGGATGTTGCGCGAGGAGAGCCAGACGTTGGGCTCGGGCTTGTTCCCCACCGCGAGGAGCACCGAGCGCTTCAGGCCGATCGACTTGATCAGGCCGGACATGGCCTTGGTCTTGGGCTTCTCGAAGGACAGCGTCTCGACGACCGACACTTCCTTGTCGAGGATCTTGCCGAGCAGCGCGGAGTCGAGCGCGGCGCGGCGCATGGAGTCGGTGATCACCATCCGGTAGTCGCGTCGGCGCGGGCCGAAGACGATGCCGCCCTTCACCCAGATGGGCGACCGCTTGGTGCCCATGCGGGCGCGGCCGGTATGTTTCTGCGGCCAGAGCTTCTTCGTGGAGCCCTCGACCTCGCCGCGCGTCTTGGTGTGGGCGTTGCCCTCGCGCTGGTTGGCCTCGTGGATCACCACGACCTGCTTGAGCAGCTTCTTCCGCACGAGGTCGCCGAACAGCTTCTCGTCGACCTTGACGGTGCCGGCGCTCTTGCCGTCTTTGGAGTACAGCGGGAGATCTGCCATAGTGCCCTACTTCTCGTCGAGCATCGCCTTGACGCGGATGTCCACGCCGGCGGGCATGTTGAGGTTTCGGAGCTCGTCGATGGTCTTGGCGGTGGGCTCCGTGATGTCCACCACCCGCTTGTGGGTGCGGATCTCGAACTGCTCACGCGACTTCTTGTCGACGTGGGGGCTGCGCAGCACGGTGATGCGCTCGACCTTCGTCGGAAGCGGGATCGGACCACGGACCTTCGCGCCGGTGCGCTTGGCCGTGTTCACGATGTCCATCGCCGACTGGTCGATGATCTCGTGGTCGTAGCCTTCGATGCGGATGCGTATTCTTTGGGCCATAAAGCGAGTGGTTATATTACGGATTCGCTTCTCCAAGTCAAGCGAAAGGTCCGTCTCCAGAAAAAACATTTTCCCCGCGCGACCGCCGCGCGGGCCGTATATTCCATGGGGCGAGCAAACCAACCACGACGGGCGCCATCGGGGCGAGACGGCGCCCGTCTTTTTTTTACCCGCGGAAGCGCCGCGCCTCGTCCGCCGGCAGCGGACGGTACTCGAACGGCTCCATCGCGTGCTGCCCCCGCCCCTGCGTCAGCGAGCGCAGCGTCGTCGTGTAGCCGAACATCTTCGACAGCGGCACGTTCCCGCGGATCGCCCGCGCGCCGCCCACCGCCCCCATCTCCGTGATGTCCGCGCCGCGCCGCTGCAGGTCGTTGATCACGCCGCCCGCGAAATCGTCCGGCGCCGTCACCTCGAACCTCATGTGCGGCTCCAGGAGCTCGCAGTCCGCCTCCTTCAGCGCGTGGGTCACCGCGTCCGCCGCCGCCGCCGTGTACAGCTGCTCCGCCGCGTCCGTCGTCACCGAGCCGCCCGTCAGCACCACCTTCGTGTAGACCACCGGGAAGCCCGCGATCACGCCCGAGCCCGCCGAGGACAGCGCCCCGTCCTTGATCGACGGCAGGAACTTCCTCAGGTCCTTCTCCAAGTTCGGGTCGATCTCCAGCGCGAAGGTGGGGGCGATCGACGTCCGGTCGGGCCGGAGCTCCAGCTTCACGTGCCCGAACAGCGTCTTCTCCCCGACCTTCATCTCCCGGCGCTGCTCGTCCCCCGCCGCCTTCCGGATCGTCTCGCGGTAGGCCACCCGCGGCGTGCCCACGTTCGCGGCGACCTTGAAGTCGCTCTGGATCCGGTAGAGCAGGATCTCCGCGTGCAGCTCCCCCATGCACTGCATGATCGTCTGGCCGGTCTCGACGTCCTGCCCCACCTTGAAGGTCGGGTCGTCCTTCTGGAGGCGCTTGAGTACCTCGTCGAGCTTGTCCTTGTCCGCGCTCGACTTCGGCTCGATCGCCACCGACAGCACGGGCTCCGGGAAGCTCATCGTCTCGAGCAGGATCGGCGAGCGCTTGTCGCACAGGGTGTCCCCGGTCACCGTGTTCTTCAGGCCCACGAACGCGACGATCTCGCCGGGCCCCGCCGCGTCGAGGGGCACGCGCTCGTCGGCGAACATGCGGAACATCCGCTGCGTCCGCTCCATCCGGCCGAACCGCGGGTTGTAGAAGGCGTCGCCGGCCGAGAACGTGCCCGTGTACACGCGCGCGTAGGTCAGCTCGCCGTGCTGGTCCGTCGCGGTCTTGAAGGCGAGCGCCGTGAACGTCTTGTCCTTGCGCAGGTCCCGCGTGACCGGCTTGTCGGTCTCGGGATCCTTCCCCGTGATCGTGGGGACGTCGAGCGGCGACGGCAGGAAATCGACGACGCCGTCGATCACCGGCTGAACGCCGATGTTGTGCAGGCTGGAACCGGCGAAGGCGGGCTGGATCTTGCCCGTGACCGTGCCCTTGCGGATCGCGGCCTTGAGGGCGTCGAGGGGCACGTCCTTCCCGTCGAGCGCGGCGGCGAGGACGACGTCGTTGAACTCGCTGGCGGCCTCGACGAGGGTCTCGCGCCAGAGCTTCGCCTCGTCGAGCGCGTCGTCGGGGATCTCGGCGGGGATCACTTTTTCGCCCTGGTCGCCCTCGAAGGCCAGCAGCTTCATCGTCAGGAGGTCGATCACCCCGCCGCCGTGCGGGATCGTGACGGCGACGGGCCGGGCGTCGAGCTTCTTGCGCATCGACTCGAGGGTCTTTTCGAAGGAGGCGCCGGGGCGGTCCATCTTGTTCGCGTAGGCCATGCGGGGGACGCCGTAGCGGGCCGCCTGGCGCCAGACGGTCTCGGACTGGGCCTCGACGCCGTTCACCGCGTCGAAGACGATGACGGCGCCGTCGAGGACGCGGAGGGAGCGCTCGACCTCGGCGGTGAAGTCGACGTGGCCCGGGGTGTCGATGAGATTGAGCATGTGGCCGCGCCACTCGCAGCTGACGGCGGCGGAGAAAATGGAAATGCCGCGGCGGGCCTCTTCGGGATAGAAGTCGGTGGTGGTGTTGCCGGAGTCGACGTTGCCGACCTTATGGATGCGCCGGGTGTAGTACAAGACCCGTTCGGTCGTCGTGGTCTTGCCCGCGTCGATGTGGGCGATGATCCCGAAGTTCCGGATCTTGTCGAGGCTCACCCCATGGGCGCGATTCCAATCCGGATACGGGGGTTAGTACGCCAGATGGGCGAAGGCCCGGTTGGCCTCGGCCATCTTATGGACGTCTTCCCGCTTCTTCATGGCTTCGCCTTCGCCGCGGAAGGCGGCATACAACTCGTCGGCGAGCTTGAGATGCATGGGGCGGCCCTTCTTGGCGCGGGCGGCGCCGAGGAGCCAGCGGTACGCGAGGGAGATCTGGCGCTTCTGGGGCACGGGGACGGGCACCTGGTAGGTGGCGCCGCCGACGCGCCGGGAGCGGACTTCGATGAGGGGCTTCACGTTGCCGATGGCGGTCAGGAAGATGGCGAGGGGCTCCTTGTCGGCGACCTTCTTCTTCACCTCGTCCATGGCGCTGTAGAAGATGCCCTGGGCGGTGGACTTCTTGCCGCCTTCCATCAGGCAGTTGATGAACTTCCCCACCATCTTGTCCTTGTAGCGGGGATCGGGCTCCAGGAGGTGGTCGAACGACTTGAAGGCAGCGGACATGTCTCTTCTCTTCCTCGGTCTCGTTACTTCTTCGGCTTCTTGACGCCGTACTTGGAACGGCTCTGCTTGCGGTCCTCGACGCCCGCGCAGTCGAGCGTGCCGCGGACGACGTGATAGCGGACGCCCGGGAGGTCGCGCACGCGGCCGCCGCGGACGAGCACGATCGAGTGCTCCTGCAGGTTGTGGCCCTCGCCGGGAATGTAGGCCGTGGTCTCGCGGCCGCTGGAGAGGCGCACGCGCGCGATCTTCCGGAGGGCGGAGTTCGGCTTCTTCGGCGTCATCGTCTTGACGATGAGGCACACGCCGCGCTTCTGGGGATTGCTCTCCAGAACCGGGGACTTGGACTTGTAGCGCGGCTTCACGCGGCCGTGCCGCACCAGTTGGTTGATCGTCGGCATATAGGGGGCCTATTATAGGTTTCGAGTTCTCGAAGTCCAGTTCTCTTTTACGCGGGCACCACGGCCTCGGGCGCCGGTTCGGGCTGCTCCGGCTCGTCGCGCTGCACTTTCATGCCCAGGTACTTCTTGAAGCCCGTTCCCGCCGGCACCATGTGGCCGACGATCACGTTCTCCTTGAGGCCTACGAGCTCGTCCCGACGTCCCGCCAGCGCGGCGTCCGTCAGCACCTTGGTCGTCTCCTGGAACGACGCCGCCGCGATGAAGCTCTCGGACTGGATGGCGGCCTTCGTGATGCCCAGGAGCAGCGGCTTGAAGGTGGCCGTCTTCTTGCCGCCCTTCTTCTGCCGGTTGTTCTCCTCGCGCAGCCGCATCTTGTCGACCACCGCGTTCGGCAGGAAGGGGGTGTCTCCCGACGAGGAGATCCGGACCTTGCGCATCATCGCCGCCACGATCAGCTCGACGTGCTTGTCGTTGATCGTCACGTTCTGGGCGCGGTACACGGACTGCACCTCACGGAGCAGGTACTGCTGGGCCTCTTCCTCGCCGCGGATGCGGAGGATGTCGTGCGGCACCAGCGGGCCTTCGATGAGGGCGTCGCCGGCGCGGACGCGGTCGCCCGTATGCACGCGGATGTTGCGGCCGAGGGGGACGACGTGGGGCTTCTCGATCCCCGTCTCCTCGTTCTTGACGATGATGGTGCGGCGGCCGCGCTTCTTCTCGCCGAGCTCGACGACGCCGTCGATTTCCGCGATGACGGCGGGCTCCTTCGGCTTGCGGGCCTCGAAGAGCTCCGTGACGCGCGGCAGGCCGCCCGTGATGTCCTGGGTGCCGCCGATCTCGCGCGGGTTCTTCGCCATGATGGTGCCGGCCTTGATCTTCGAGCCCTCTTCGCACTCGATGTGGGCCTTTTCCGGCAGCGGGTGGACTTCCTGCACGACGCCCTTTTCGTCGGAGATGACGAGCTGCGGGTGCAGCTCGCCCTTGTGCTCCATGATGACGCGGCGCAGGACGCCGGAGCGCGTGTCGCGCTCCTCCTGCATCGTCTCGCCCTTCTTGATGTCCTCGTAGCGGACGATGCCGTCCTTACCCGAGATGATGGGCACGTTGTGCGGGTCCCACTGGGCCAGGAGGTCGCGCGGCTTGACCTTCGCGCCGTCCTTGACCTTGAGGTACGACCCGGAGGGCACGATGAACTTCTCGATCTCGCGCTCCTTGTCGTCGACGATCACGATCTCGCCGTTGCGGTTGATGACGATGTGGGTGTCTTCCTTCGTCGGCACCGACCGGATGTTGACGAACTTGGCCGTGCCCTTGGACTTGGAGTAGATCTTCGACTCTTCGGCCGTCTTGACGGCGACGCCGCCGATGTGGAACGTCCGCATCGTCAGCTGCGTGCCCGGCTCGCCGATCGACTGCGCGGCGATGATGCCGACGGCGGTCCCCTCCTCCACGACGCGGCCCTGCGAGAGGTCCATGCCGTAGCAGTGGGCGCAGATGCCCGTCGCCGCTTCGCATGTCAGCGGCGACCGCACCCGGATCTTGGTGAAGCCGATGTTCTCGATGCGCTTGGCGGCGTCGTCGGTGATCAGGTCGTTCTCTTTCACCACGACCTCGTCCGTGACGATGTCGGTGATGTTGTCGCGCGACACGCGGCCGATGAGGGCCTGGGCCAGCGACACCTCGACCTTGTCGCCCTTGTAGACGACGCCCTTCGTGACGCCGTTGAGGGTCCCGCAGTCCTGGGTCGCCACCACCACGCTCTGGCAGACGTCGACGAGCTTCCGGGTGAGGTAGCCGGCGTCGGCCGTCTTGAGGGCCGTGTCGGCCAGGCCCTTGCGGGCGCCGTGGGTCGACGAGAAGTACTCGAGGACCGTCAGGCCCTGGCGGAAGTTCGACAGGATGGGCGTCTCGATGATCTTGCCGGAGGGCTTGGCCATCAGGCCGCGCATGCCGGCCAGCTGCCGGACCTGGTCCTGGCTGCCGCGGGCGCCGGAGTCGACCATGAGCCGGATCGGATTGAGGAACGGCTTGTTGTTCTTCGTGTCGATCCGGATCTGCGCCATCATCGCCTCGGTGACGCGCTCGCGGGCGTGCGTCCACTCGTCGATGATCTGGTTGTAGCGCTCGCCGGGCGTCAGGGCGCCGCGCTGGTAGTTCTTCTCGATGCGGTCGACCTTGTCCTGGGTCTCCTTGACGATCTTCTCCTTCTCGGGAGGGATCGTCATGTCGTCCTTGGAGAACGAGATGCCGGCGCGCGTCGCGTACTTGAAGCCCGTCTCCTTCAAATCGTCGAGGAGCTTCAGCGTCGCGTCCTTGCCGCAGAGGCGGTGGCAGCGGTTGATGACGTCCTGCACGCCCTTCTTGTCCAGCTCGTAGTTGAAGAAGGGCATCACCGGGGCCAGGATCTCGTTGAAGAGGATCCGGCCGACCGTCGTCTTGACCCGGGTCCCGCCGACCTCCTCCGGAGCCGAGGTCTTCGAGTTCAGGATCGCGCGCGACGCGTTCGGGAAGCGGACGAAGATGGGCGCGTGGATGTGGATCTTGCCCATGTCGTACGCGAGGATCGCCTCGTGTGGCGAGCCGTACGTCTTGCCGTCGCCGAGCACGTTCGCGCGCTGCAGGGTCACGTAGTACAGCCCGAGGACCATGTCCTGCGTCGGCGAGATGACCGGGCCGCCGTGCGCCGGCGAGAAGACGTTCTGCGTCGACATCATCAGCGTGTGGGCCTCGACCTGCGCCTCGTAGGAGAGCGGCAGGTGGACGGCCATCTGGTCGCCGTCGAAGTCGGCGTTGAAGCCCGTGCAGACGAGCGGATGGAGCTCGATCGCGTTGCCCTCGACGAGCACCGGCTGGAAGGCCTGGATGCCCATGCGGTGCAGCGTCGGCGCGCGGTTGAGCATCACGGGGTGGTCCTTGATGACCTCCTCCAGGATGTCCCACACGCTCTCGTCGCGCCGCTCCAGCATCTTCTTGGCGCTCTTGATGGTGTCGGCCTTCCCGAGCTCCTTGAGCCGGCGGATGATGAACGGCTGGTAGAGCTCGAGGGCGATCTTCTTGGGCAGGCCGCACTGGTGCAGCTTAAGCTTGGGGCCGACCACGATGACCGAGCGCGCGGAGTAGTCGACGCGCTTGCCGAGCAGGTTCTCGCGGAAGCGGCCCTGCTTGCCCTTGATGATGTCGGAGAGCGACTTGAGCGGCCGGTTGTTGGAGCCGAGGACGGGCCGGCGGCAGCGGGTGTTGTCGAAGAGCGCGTCCAGGGACTGCTGGAGCATGCGCTTCTCGTTGCGGATGATGACCTCGGGCGCGTTGAGCTCGAGGAGCTTCTTGAGGCGGTTGTTGCGGTTGATGAGGCGGCGGTAGAGGTCGTTGAGGTCGGACGTCGCGAAGTTGCCGCTGTCGAGCAGGACGAGGGGCCGGAGGTCGGGCGGGATGACCGGGATGACGGTCATGACCATCCACTCGGGCTTCTGGCCGCTCTCGATGAGCATGTCGACGGTCTTGAGGCGCTTGACGATGTCCTTGATCTTCTGGGCGGAGGCGGTCTTGGACAACTCGTCGCGGAGGATCTCGGAGAGGCTCTTGAGGTCGACCTTCTGGAGGAGCGTGCGGATGGCCGCCGCGCCCATGTCGGCCTCGAAGTCCTCGCGGTAGCGCTCGCGCGCCTCGCGGTACTGCTCCTCGGTGAGGAGCTGCTTCTCCTTGAGGGGGCACTTCTTGGAGCGGACCTCGGTGACGATGTAGTCCTGGTAGTAGATGACGCGCTCCAGCTGGCTCGTCTTCAGGGCGAGCAGGCTGCCGATGCGCGAGGGGATGGTCTTGAAAAACCAGATGTGGGCGCAGGGCGCCGCGAGGTTGATGTGACCCATGCGCTTGCGGCGGACGCGGGCCTGGGTGATCTCGACGCCGCAGCGGTCGCAGACGATGCCCTTGTACTTGATGCCCTTGTACTTGCCGCAGAAGCACTCCCAGTCCTTCTCGGGACCGAAGATGCGCTCGCAGAACAGGCCGTCCTTCTCCGGTCGGTAGGTCCGGTAGTTGATCGTCTCCGGCTTCTTGACTTCGCCGTAGGACCAGCTGCGGATCTCCTCCGGAGAGGAGAGCTTGATGGTCACCGCGCTGTATTCGTTAATGCGGTCGTACATCAATTCCATCGCGCGTTCCTCGTTTCGTTCCGTCGTCCGTCCATCGCGGTCACGCGGCCTACTGCGCTTCCTTCTGCTTTTCGAGCTTCAGGTTCAAGCCCAGCCCCTTGATCTCGTTGCACAGCACCTCGAACGAGACCGGCGTGCCCGGCTCCAGGATGTTCTCGCCGCGCACCATCGACTCGTAGATCTTGGTGCGGCCGTCGACGTCGTCCGACTTGACGGTCAGGAGCTCCTGAAGGATGTTCGCCGCGCCATACGCCTCGAGCGCCCAGACTTCCATCTCGCCGAAGCGCTGGCCGCCCGCGCGGGCCTTGCCGCCCAGGGGCTGCTGCGTGATCAGCGAGTAGGGGCCCGTCGCGCGGGCGTGGATCTTGTCGTCCACCAGGTGGTGGAGCTTCATGATGTACATGATGCCGACGGTCACCTTCTCGTCGAAGGCGTCGCCCGTCCGGCCGTCGTGCAGCACCACCTTCCCGTCCTTGGGAAGGTTGGCCTTCTCCAGATAGCCCTCGATCTCCGTCTCCTTCGCCCCGTCGAACGGCGGGGTGATCGCGCGGAGGCCGAGGATCTTCATGGCCCAGCCGAGGTGCACTTCCAGGATCTGGCCGACGTTCATGCGGCTCGGCACGCCCAGCGGATTCAACACGATGTCCACCGTCGTCCCGTCCTCGAGGAACGGCATGTCCTCCTCGGGCAGGATCCGCGCGATGACGCCCTTGTTGCCGTGGCGGCCGGCCACCTTGTCGCCGACCGACAGGTTGCGCTTCGTCGCGACGTAGACCTTCACCATCTCCAGCACGCCCGTGGGCAGCTCTTCGCCCCGCGTCAGCTGGTTGATCCGCTTTTCCTTCTCGTTCTCGAGAGCCTCGACCTGCGTGAAGAGGTTCCGGAGGATCGCCTCGGCCTCCTCCTGCTGGCGCTTGCCCTTGATGTCCATGTCCGTCAGGGCCAGCTTTTCCTTCAGGGCGGCCAGGTCCTTCACCGAGCCCTTCGGGCCGTACTCGAAGCCCTTCGCCGGGGCGCGGCCCAGGACGTCCTTCAGGTCGTCGATCGCGTGCTCGACCAGCTCGTTCATGCGCTTGTACAGCTCGCGCTCGATCTCCTTGGTCTCTTCCTTGACCTGCTTCTTCTCCGCCGGCGTCAAATTGGTCTTCCGGAAGAACGTGCGGGTGTCGATCACGATGCCTTCGACGCCGCTGGGGACCTCGAGAGACTCGTTCTTCACGTCCTCGCCCGCGCGGCCGAAGATCGCGTGGAGCAGCTTCTCCTCGGGCGTCAGCTCGCTCTTGGACTTCGGCGCCACCTTGCCGACCAGGATGTCGCCCGGCTTCACGCGGGTGCCGGGCAGGATCACGCCGCTTTCCCCGAGGTTCCGGAGCATCTTCTCCGAGACGTTCGGGATGTCGCGGGTGAACTCCTCCTTGCCGAGCTTGGTCTCGCGGATCTCGACCTCGAACTCCTCGATGTGGATCGAGGTGTAGGCGTCCTCCTTCACGAGGCGCTCGGACACGATGATCGCGTCCTCGAAGTTGTACCCGTCCCAGGGCATGAAGGCGACCAGCACGTTGCGGCCGAGCGCGAGCTCGCCGTGGTTGGTCGAGGGGCCGTCGGCGATCACCTGGCCCTTCACGACCTTGTCGCCCTCGCGGACGAGGGGCTTCTGGTTGAGGCAGGTGCGCTCGTTCAGGCCGTAGTACTTGCGGAGCTTGTGGACGATCTCGCGGCCGCCCTGCACCCGGACCACGATCTCCATCGCCGTGGCCTTGCGGACCGCGCCGTCCTCCTGGGCCCGGACCACCATGTCCGAGTTCTCGGCGACCCACTTCTCCATGCCGGTGCCGACGACCGGCGGCTCGGTGCGGATGAGGGGCACGGCCTGGCGCTGCATGTTCGAACCCATCAGCGCGCGGTTGGCGTCGTCGTGCTCGAGGAACGGGATCAGCGCGGCCGAGACGCCGACGATCTGCGCCGGCGCCACGTCGACGTACTGAATCTCGTCGGGCGTGATGTACTGGAACTCGCCGTCCTTGCGGCCGATGATGCGCTGGTCCTGGATCGTGCCGTCCTTCTCCAGAAGGATGTCGGCCGGCGCCATGACCTTGCCGATCTCCTCGTCGGCGCGCAAGAAGACGACGTCGTCCGTGACCTTGCCGCCCTTCACCGTCCGGTACGGCGCGGTGAGGAAGCCGTAGTCGTCCACGCTGGCGTAGATCGCCAGCGAGGAGATCAGGCCGATGTTCGTGCCTTCCGGCGTCTCGATCGGGCAGACCCGGCCGTAGTGCGAGATGTGGACGTCGCGAACCTCGAAGCCGGCCCGCTTGCGGTTGAGGCCGCCCGGTCCCAGGGCCGAGAGGCGGCGCTCGTGGGTGAGCTGCGACAGCGGATTCGTCTGGTCGATGACCTGGGAGAGCTCGCTGCGGCCGAAGAAGTACTCGATCGCGCTCGACACCGTCTTCGAGTTGATCAGGTTCTTCGGCGTCAGGTTCTCCTGCATCGTCATGTTGAGGCGCTCGAGGATCGAGCGCTTCAGGCGCAGGAAGCCCTTCCGGACCTCCTCGCCCGCCAGCTCGTCGATCGTGCGCACGCGGCGGTTGCCGAGGTGGTCGATGTCGTCCGGGAAGCCTTCGCCCCGGCGCATCTTCATCATGTACTTGATCGAGTGGACGATGTCGTCCTTCTGGAGCGTCATCTCCGTCTCGGGCATCGCCATGCCGAACTTGCGGTTCAGGCGGAAGCGGCCGACCCGGCCGAGGCGGTAGCGCTGGGCGTCGAAAAAGCGCTCATAGAAGAGCTGCTTGGCCTTGTCGGGCGTCTGGGGCGTGCCCGGGCGCAGGCGGCCGTAGATCTTGAGCAGCGCCTCCTCGTGGGAGTGCGTGTCGTCTTCCTCGAGCGTCGTCAGGATCAGCGTGTCGTCCATCTTGGGGAGGATCTCGATGGTCTTGACGCCCGCCTCCTCCATGATCTTCAGCATGCCCTTGGCGATGCGCTGGCCGCCCGCGATGATCTTCTCGTTCTTGGTCTCGTCGACGACGTCCTTCACCACCACCTTGCCGACGAGCTGCTCCTCGTCCGCGCCGGCGACCTTCACCTCGGCCGTCTCGTGGAAGACCCGGATGATGTCGGCGTTCGTCGAGAACTCCGGGGAGCACGCTCGCAGGAAGGTCGTGGCCGGGATCTTGCCGCCCTGGTCGATGCGGATCGCCACGGCGTCGCGCTTGGTGACCGAGATCTCGATCCAGCTGCCGCGCTCCGGCACGATCCAGCAGGAGTGCATCTTCTTGTCGCCGACCCGCTCTTCCATGAAGTCGATGCCGGGCGAGCGGTGCAGCTGATTGACGAGGACGCGCTCGGCGCCGTTCACGATGAAGGCGCCGCCGCCGATCATGAGCGGGATCTCGCCGAGATAGACGTCCTCCTCGATGGGGCCGTCGGGCTTCACGAGGCGGAGGCGCACCTTGAGCGGCGCGCCGAACGAGAGCCGGAGCATCCGGCACTCCTCGGGCGTGTACCGCGGCTGCCCGATCTCGTACCAGACGTACTCCAGCGCCACCGTGCCGTCGTAGTTCTTGATCGGGAAGGTTTCCCGGAGGATGGACTCCAGGCCCATGTCCTCGCGCTTGTCGGGCGCCAGCTCGCGCTGGAGGAACTTGATGTACGCCTTGACGTGCAGCTCGGTGAGCGGTGGGACGTCCAGGATTTCCCGGATGCGCCCGAACCGGACCTTCTCCGCCATGAACCCTCCGAAGTAGTGAAGCCGAACCCGCCGAACAACGACGCCGGAACCCCGGAGAAGTCCTTACTTGACCTCGACCGTGGCCCCCGCGTCCTTCAGCTCCTTCGCGAGCTTGTCGGCCTCTTCCTTCGGCACGCCCGTCTTGACGGCCTGGCCGCCCTTGTCCACGAGGTCCTTCGCCTCCTTGAGGCCCAGGCTCGTGGCCGCGCGCACGACCTTGATGACGTTGATCTTGTTCGCGCCGGCTTCCTTGAGGACGACGTCGAACGTCGTCTTCTCTTCCTTCGCCGCCGCCGGAGCCGCCGCCGCCGCGGGCGCCCCGCCGCCGCCGCCGCCCGTCGCGGCCTTGACACCGAACTTGTCCTCGAGCGCCTTCACCGCGCCCGAGAGCCAGAGGACGTTCTGCTTCGCGACCATTTCCGTCAGGAACGTGGTGCGCTCTTCGTCCGAAAGCTTCGCGACCTCATCGACCAGACCCGCGACGTTGCCCATGGCTCTATTCTCCTTCGACCTCTAACGGTTCGTAAATATCGACATCCGGCGCTACGCCGCCGGCTTGACCTCGACCTCGGCCCCGGCGTCCTTGAGCTTCTTCGCCAGCGCCTCCGCCTCCTCCTTCGGGAGGCCCTTCTTCACCGCTTCGCCGCCCTTGTCGACGACGTCCTTCGCCTCCTTGAGGCCGAGGGCCGTCGCCTCGCGAACGACCTTGATCACGTTGATCTTGCTCGCGCCGCCGCTCTTGAGGATCACGTCGAACGACGTCGGAGCCGCCGTCGCGGCGACGGCCGTCGCCACCACGGCCGGGCCCGAACCGCCCGTCGCCGCCGTGACGCCGAGCTTGGCCTCGAGCGACCGGAGCAGCTTCGAGAGCCCGAGCGAGCCTTCCTTCTCCAGGAGGGCGCCGACGAGCTCGACGCGCTCCCTGTCTTCGAGCTTGGCCGCCTCGTCCAGGAGTCCCGCGACATTGCCCATCTACTTCTTCTCCTTGTCGGCGATCGCCTTGAGGGTCCCGACGAACGAGCGGGGGATTTCGTTGAGGGTCGACACGAACTTCACCGTGACGCCCTTCATCACGCCGAGCACCTGGCTCAGGAGCTCCGGGCGCGACGGCAGCTTGGCGAGGTCGACGATGGCCGACGGCCCCTCCTCCTTGCCCTCGATGAAGGCGGCCTTGACGCCGCCCTTCCCCGCGTGCTTCTCCTTGTAGGCGACCAGCTTCTTCGCGATCGTCACCGGGTCGGGGCCGAACACCAGCGCGTTCATCCCCGTCAGGTGCTTCTCGAAGCTCGCCACGCCCAGCTTCTTGAAGGTGTGCAGCGCCACCGAGTTCTTCAGCAGCCGCACCTTGCCCTTGCTCTCGCGCATCTGCGCGCGGAGCTCGGTCGCCTGGTTGGCGGTCAGCCCGTTGGCGTCGACCAGGACCATGTTCTTCAAGCCCTTGAGCTTGCCGGCCAGGTCGTCCACCATCTTGTGCCTGAGGACTTTGGACATCGTCGTTCCCCTTACGCCTCGACCGCCAGACGCACGCCCGGGCCCATCGTCGGCGAAATCGTGACGCCCTCGATGAACGGGCCCTTCACCGACGACGGACGCACCGAGCGGATGTGCTCGATGAACGCCTCGACGTTGGAGCGAAGATCCTCCTCGCTGAACGCGAGCTTCCCGATCGCCGCCTGCACGTTGCCGGCCGCGTCGTTGCGGTACTCGATCTTGCCGGCCTTGAACTCGCGCACGGCCGTCTTCACGTCGTCCGTCACCGTGCCGTTCTTCGGCGAGGGCATCAGGCCCTTCGGGCCGAGCACCTTGCCGAGCTTGGAGATCACGCGCATCGTCCGGGGCAGCGCGATCGCGACGTCGAAGTCGAACCAGCCGGCCTCGATCTTCTTGGCCAGGTCGTCCATCCCGACTTCGTCGGCGCCGTGCTCCTTGGCCGCGCGGGCCTCGTCGCCGTCGGCGAACACCACCACCCGCCGCGCCTTCCCGATCCCCTTCGGGAGCGAGACCGCGCCGCGGATCGACTGCTCGCTCCGCTTCGGGTCGATGGCCAGCTTGATCGAGATGTCCAGCGCCTGGTCCAGCTTCTTCGCGGTCATCGTCTTCACGAGGGCGACCGCTTCCTGGACCGAGTACTTCTTCTGGACGTCGACCTTCGCCGCCGCCGCCTTGTATCGCTTGCTGCGCTTGCGCATCTGACCTACCCTTCGACCTTGATGCCCATGTTCCGCGCCGTCCCCTCGAGGACCTTGATGGCGGTCTCCATCGAGGAGGCGTTCATGTCCTTCATCTTGATCTTCGCGATCTCTTCGAGGTGCTTGCGCGTCACGGTCCCCACCTTCTCCTTGTTGGGGGTCCCGCTGCCCTTCACCACGTTCGCGAACTTCTTCAGCAGCACGCTCGCCGGCGGCGTCTTGTAGGCGATGTCGAACGTGCGGTCCTTGAAGACCGTCACGATGCACGGGATGACCAGGCCCTGATCCTTGCGCGTGGCGTCGTTGAAGCGCTTCACGAACTCGCCGATGTTCACGCCGTGCTGGCCGAGCGCGGGGCCCACCGGCGGCGCCGGCGTCGCCTGCCCGCCCGGGCACTGCAGGCGGATCGTGGTCATCACTTCCTTTTTGGGGGGCATCGCCTACCTCTTTAGTTCTTCTCGAGCTGCCAATACTCCAGGTCCACCGGCGTCGACCGCCCGAACACGGTGATCGCCACCTTGACCCGGCCGTTCTTCGCGTCCACTTCCTCGACCACGCCGTCGAAGTTCTCGAAGGGCCCGTCCTTCACCCGGACGCTGTCGCCCTTCTGCACCTCGATCTTGATCTTCGGCCGGTCCTCCTCGGTGGAGGACTGGTCCACGAGCATCTTGTTGACCTCGTGCTCGGCCATCGGGATCGGCTCCTTCAGGCCCAGGAAGTCGCCGATCCCCGGCGTCTCCCGTACCAGGAACCACGCGTCCTTGTCCTGCTCCATCTCGATCATGATGTAGCCGGGATACAGCTTCTTCTCCCGCACGGACTTCCGCCCGCTGCGGATCTCCGTCACCTTCTCGGTCGGGACGATGACGTTGGAAATCTTCGCTTCCAGGCCCATCGCCCGGACCCGGCGCATCAGGCCGTCCTTGACGGTCTCCTCGCGCCCGCTCTGCACGCGCACGACGTACCAGCGCCGGCCGCCGCCCGGAGCGGTCGGGGCCTCCACGTTCTTATTCTCGTCGTCCGTCATTAGAATCCGATCTTCAGCTTCTGCATGACCCGGCTCAGCCCCTCGTCCGCCGCCCAGAGGAAGATGGACACCACCGCGATCACGATCACCACCACCAGCGCCGAGCCCAGGTACTCCTTGCGCGCGGGCCACGACACCTTCTTCACTTCACCTTCGGTCTCGACCAGGAAGTTCGCCCAGCTCTCCCGGTTCTGCAGCGCGTACACCGCCACCATCACCGTCCCGAACACCCCCAGCGAGGCGAACAGGATCGGCCGCAGCGGCACCGGCAGCCCCAGCAGCGTGACCTCGGAAATCTTCACCCACCACAAGCTCGTCGAGGACGGCAGCGCATAGAACGAATGCGCCCCGAACGCCGCCAGCAGCGCGACCCCGACCAGGCCGATCCCGCGGACCCACTTGCCCAGGCCCGGCTTCGCGTACTTCAGGTGCGCCCCGAAGCGCTTCAGGCCCAGCCAGCACAGGAAGGCCGTCAGCCCCGCCCCGGCGGCCAGCCCGCCCGGACGCAGCGGCGGACCCGCCTGGGCGATCGACGTCCCCAGGCTCGGCAGCGCCGACAGCCCGTACGCCAGCGCGGCGCCCCACGCCAGCGCGGTCAGCACGACCCCCGCCTTCGCGACGAGCTCCGCCCGCGCCCCGGGCTTCGCCGCCGCCGCTTCCGGCGCGGGCGTCGGCTGCCCCTGCTTTTCCTTGTCTTCCACCATCTCCGGCATCGCTGCTCCCGCTATCGGATGGCCCTCGCCTGGATCTCACCGGCGACCCGCGCGTCCTTGGCAGGGCGGGGGGGACTCGAACCCCCAACCCTCGGTTTTGGAGACCGATAGTCTACCAATTGACCTACCGCCCTAGGCTCGGGCCGCCGGGTCGGCTCACGCCGCCCGACTTACTTCTTCTTCTCCTTGTGCGGCACGCGCTTGCGGCACTCCGGACAGAACTTCTGGACCTCCAGCTTCGCCTGCTGCTGGATCTTCGGGTTCTTCGTCGTGCGGTAGTACCTCGTCCCGCACTCCGAACACTCCAGGAATACCCACTCGCGCGGCATCTTTTTCTTTCCGTTACTTGAGGATCTTCACGACGACGCCCGACCCGACCGTCTTGCCGCCCTCACGGATGGCGAAGCGCAGGTTCTCGTCCATCGCGACCGCCGTGATCAGCTCCACCGTGACTTCCGCGTTGTCGCCGGGCATCACCATCTCGACGCCCTCCTTCAGCTTGACCGAGCCCGTGACGTCGGTCGTGCGGAAGTAGAACTGGGGACGGTACCCCGGGAAGAACGGCGTGTGACGGCCGCCCTCGTCCTTCGACAGGCAGTAAATGTGCGCCGTGAACGACGTGTGCGGCGTGATGCTGCCCGGCTTGGCGATCACCATGCCGCGCTCCAGGTCGTCCTTCTCGACGCCGCGCAGGAGCACGCCGACGTTGTCGCCGGCCTGCCCCGACTCCATTTCCTTGTTGAACATCTCGACGCCCGTCACGACGCTCTTGCGCGTCTCGCGCAGGCCGACGATCTCGCAGTCCTCGCCGACCTTCACGACGCCGCGCTCGATGCGGCCCGTGCCGACCGTGCCGCGGCCCTTGATCGAGAACACGTCCTCGATCTGCATCAGGAACGGCTTGTCCATCTCGCGCGGAGGCAGCGGGATGTGGTTGTCGAGCGCCTCGAGCAGCTTGTAGATCGGCTCCGCCGCCGCCGGATCCTTCGGGTTCTGCAGCGCCTTCAGCGCCTGCCCGCGGATCACCGGCGTCTTCTCGCCGTCGAAGCCGTGCTTCTTCAGGAGGTCGCGGACCTCCATCTCGACCAGGTCCAGCAGCTCCTTGTCGTCGACGAGGTCGACCTTGTTCAGGAAGACGCACATCGCCGGCACCTGCACCTGGCGGGCCAGGAGGACGTGTTCCTTCGTCTGCGGCATCGGGCCGTCGGCCGCCGACACGACCAGGATCGCGCCGTCCATCTGCGCGGCGCCCGTGATCATGTTCTTGATGTAGTCGACGTGGCCCGGGCAGTCGATGTGCGCGTAATGCCGCTTTTCCGACTCGTACTCGACGTGGGAGATGGCGATCGTGATGATCTTGGACGGATCGCGGCGGCCGTCCTTCTCGGACGCCTTCGCGATGTCGTCGTAGGACCGGAACGCGCCGCCGTACTTCGCGGCCGACACGGCCGTGATCGCGGCGGTCAGGGTCGTCTTGCCGTGGTCGATGTGGCCGATCGTCCCGACGTTGACGTGAGGCTTGGTCCTCTTGAACTTTTCCTTCGCCATGGCTGGATCTCCCTCTTAGACCTTTATGTTGTCCGCGCTACCGTACACATGGAGCTGGGGACGGGATTTGAACCCGCGACCTCGTCCTTACCAAGGACGTGCTCCACCCCTGAGCTACCCCAGCATCGTTCGCCGGGACGCCCCGCGATGCCGACAATACCGCCGCCTTCCAAAAATGAACGCTGATGGACAGAGTCGCAGGGCGGGTTTCCGGTCCCCGAAATTAGAGCGGAATTATAGCAACCCGCATGCCACAGTCAACCAAAAAGGGCCCTAAAAAAATCGAAAATCGCGCTCGCGATTGTCGATTTCAAAACCGCGTTCCGCCGCGACCTCGACGCCGCGACCCGAACGCGTTGGAGCGGGGGACGGGATTCGAACCCGCGACAACCAGCTTGGAAGGCTGGTGTTCTGCCACTGAACTACCCCCGCGGACGTCCGCGGACGACGAGGTGGAGGCGCGCGCGAGTCGACATCCCGAATGCAAAAGTGGGCAGGGAGGGATTCGAACCCCCGAAGGCGTAAAGCCAACAGATTTACAGTCTGCCCCCTTTGGCCGCTTGGGTACCTGCCCAGGTCCCGGACCGCCGATGACGCACGGCGGCCGCGTTAGGTCACATTGTCAAGTGGAGCTGGCGACCGGACTTGCACCGGTAACCCCCTGTTTACAAAACAGGAGCTCTACTGTTGAGCTACGCCAGCGAATCGCGACGCGGATTCTAGGCCCCCCTCCCGGGACGGTCAAGCGATTTGCGGAACCGCGGGAGAAAGTCGCTCCCTCCCGGCGTCTAAGAGGTTAGGATTTCCCCAAGAGGTGCTTCACCATGGCTTATGACCGCTCCGCCCGCTCCGGCCTCGGCGGAAAAATCGCCCTCGCCCTCGTCTTCGCCGCCGTCGCCGGCTATCTCTGGGCCTGCGTCGACGCGAAGCGGAATCCGCTCGACCTCCTCAAGCTCTTCGCTTCCGCGCCGGAGCCGGAGGCCGCGCCCGCCGCGAAGAAGGCTCCCCCCGCCCCCGCGCCCCC
>DASVNH010000222.1:0-9663 GCA_036383955.1 Planctomycetota bacterium
CCACGGCCTCGCTCTTGCGCTCGGGCGGCAGGAGGCCGCGGGCGGCGACCGCCAGCTCGAGGAGCTCCGCGGTCAGCGCCTCGGCCTCGTCGGGGCGGCGGGCCGCGCGGGCGGCGAGGGCGCGGCCGAGATCCAGCCCGGCGGCGGGATCGGCGCCGTCGGCGAGCAGCTCGCGGAACGCGGTGATCGCCTCGTCCGAGCGCCCGTGGTCGAGCAGCGCGTGGGCGGCTTCCCGCTGGAGGCGGGCCATCTCCTCGGGCTTGAAGCCGGCGCGGCGCGCCGCCGACAGCTCGCTCCAGGCGAGGGCGCCGAAGGCGGGGTTCGCGTCCATCCGCCTCAGGGCCGCGCGGCCGCGGAGGGCGTGGACCTCCCCCGCGAACGGGCTGTCCGGGACGTCGCGCAGGAAAACGCGGCCGCCCTCCTCGACGCGATCCAGGTCGTTCTTGAGATGGAAGTCGCGGAGGCGGGCGACGGCGGCTTCCTCGAGGGAGGCGCGGGACGGCATGAAGCGGGGCAGCCAGACGAGCGACAGCAGGGCCGCCGCCGCCGCGATCAGCGGCCACTCCGCGAGAACGCGGCGGGCGAGGCGGGGGACGTCAGGCATTCTGCGGGGCCTCGTCCTCCTTGCGGAGGATCTCGGCGACTTCGCGGAGGGCGCGGTGGCGGTGCAGCAGCTCGATCTTCTTCAGCCGCTCGAACACGCCTTCCCCGTAGAGGCGGTGTCCGGACGGCGTGCGCTCATCCTCGCGGATCAGGCCCATCATCGTGTAGTTGTGGATGGTCTGCCGGGAGAGGCCGCTGTACTTCATCACCTCGCCGATCTTGAAGAGTTTCTTCGGCGCGCTCATGAGGGTCTCCTTCGTGTGTAAATTATAAAATATAATCCCAAGAGAGCAAGCCCCTCGCGCGAATCCCCCGGGGTCGTTTATAATTCCGAGCCATGATCGCGCTGCTGCTGGCCTGTCTCGCCCAGGACGGCGAGATCGACCGCCTCCTGTCCGCCCATGACCAGAAGATGCGGGCGGCGGGCAGTCCGGGCGAGGGACGTCGCGTCCTCGCCGAGACGCGCGCGAAGCTCGACGCGTTCGTGAAGGAGCATCCGAAGCATCCCGACGTCCCCCGCGCGGCCTGGCACGCGGCGGAGAGCCTGCTCGCGACGGGCGAGCTGGACCCCGCCCTCGAGCGCCTGCGCGCGCTGGTCCGCGACCATCCCGACGCGGCGCCGAGCTCCAACGCGCGCTTCGCGATCGGCGAGGCGCTCCTGGACAAGGAGGACTGGGCGGGCGCGCGGGCGGCGGCGGCCGACTTCCTCCAGCGGCACCCCAAGGACGAGCGGGCGTTCTTCGCCAAGGCGCTGACGGGCTCGGCGTTCGCGGCGGAGGGCGACTACGACCGCGCCGCCGAAACGCTCCGGGCCGCGCGCGACGCCCACAAGGAGCGTCCGGAGTCCTGGGGCGCCCTGCTCCAGATCGCGGTGTACCGGCACGCGCAGGAGCGGAACGACGACGCCCGCCGCGCCCTCGACGAGGTCATCCAGAACTGCCCGGACCGGGACACGCAGGAGCTCGCCCGCCTCCATCTCTCCGCCTACCTGAAGCTGGGCGGCGAGCGGCCCGCGGTCGCCGGCAAGGATCTCAAGGGCGCGGACGCGGGAGCGGACGCCCTGGCGGGCAAGGTGAGCGTGATCTACTTCTTCGATTCCACGTTCACCCAGGCCGTCGGGGAGATCCGCTCGCTGAAAAAAATCCGCGAGGCCCTGCCGGACCTGGCGATCCTGGGGGTGTCGGTGGACCTGGACCGGAA
The DNA here is from genome assembly GCA_036383955.1 of Planctomycetota bacterium. Lineage (GTDB taxonomy): Bacteria > Planctomycetota > MHYJ01 > MHYJ01 > JACPRB01 > JACQFK01. The sequence goes on from DASVNH010000222.1 coordinate 1,804, forward strand.
GGACCTGGCGGCTTTCGCGGCGCGGGAGCGGCCGGACTGGCCGCTGCTGCACGACGGGAAAGGCTACGACGGGGGGGCGGCGCGGGCGTACGACGTCCGGCGCGTGCCCTCGCTCTGGATCTGCGACCGGAAGGGGCGGCTGCGGTACCACAACCTGGCCGGCCCGGATTTACGCCGCGCGATTGCGGGACTTCTTCAAGAAAAATAGCCCTCCCGCCGATACGGAGTAAAGCGGGGACTCCGTATGATCCGTGACATGGTGGAACTGATTCAGAGGCTGAACCTCTCCACCCACAAGAATCTGCTCGGGCAGCACTTCCCCGAGATGGTCTCCCTGCTCTCGATCGTGTTCGGCGGCTCGTTCCTGCTGTTCGGCTGGCGCCATCACGCGTACTTCCTGGGCGTGACGGGCTTCCTCGCGGGCGGCTGGGCGGGCCTGCTGCTCAAGACCCACCTGCAGCCGGGCGGCGGCGGCATCACCCCGATGCTCTACCTGGCGACCTGCGCGGTGGGCGGCGCGTTCGTCGCGGTCTGCTGGAAGCGCTTCGTCGGCATCCTGCTCGGCGGCTTCACCGTGGCCATCCTCGGCACGGTCTTCTTCCCCCAGTACTTCACGCCCGGCGACCACACCCTCACCGCCATCGCCCTCGCGTTCCTGCTCGGCGGCGGCCTGGGCGCGATCTTCCCCAAGTTCTTCTTCGTGTTCAATTCGTCGCTCATCGGCGCGATCTTCGCGACCTACGGCGTCTCGACGGCCGTCGTCAGCCGCGTGGCCGGCGACGTGCGGACGGAGCTCTCGGTGCTGATCCACCTCTGCGTCTTCCTGCCCCTGCTCATCTTCGGCATCATGTACCAGCTCACCACCTCCGCCCACGAGCCGATGCCGACCGACGCCGACGGCCGCCCCGCCCGCGCGTAGCCCCCCGAATCGGGCTTGCATTTTGTATGCATGGCGATAGAATCCAGGCGATGCGCCCCCCCCAGCGCCGCGGCTTGACGCTCCTCGAGGTCGTCGTCCCCCTCTCCATCGCCGCCCTGCTCGGCGCCGCCTGGTGGACGTTCTCGTCCGGCGCCACCGCCCGCTACGCCGCCCCCGCCGCGAGCTCCGGCGCCCGCGAGCAGGCCCGCCGCGCCCTCAACGAAATGGCCGACGAGCTGCGCCTCGCCTCCGCGGACTCCATCCGGATCGAGAACGGCGTCCGCGGCGCCCGCGTGGAATTCAGGACGGGCTCGGGCGGGTCCATCGTGTACGCCGTCGAGCCCTTCAAGGACGCCGCCCGCCTCGTGCGCGTGCACGACGGCGCGTCGGTGACGCTGGTCGACGGCCTCCGCCCCGGCGGCTTCTCGGCGAAGCGGGAGGCCTCGGTGCTGACCCTCGCGCTCGCCCCGGGCGTCGACGCTCCCGTCCAGACGGCCGTCGCGCTCCGCTAAGCGAAAGGTCCAAAGACCAAAGACCAATGACCAAGGGTTCCCCCCTGCCCCCGGGGGGAGGTTCGACCGCGAACCGAAGTGGGCCGGTCTTTGGTCCTTGGTCTTTGGCCCTTACTTGACGCCCCACTTCGCCTTGATGAATCCGGCGATGTCGAACGGGACCTCCTGATCCCACTTCGAGAAGAGGATCTCGGTCTTCTGGTCGAGCGGCGGGAGCTTGATTTCGGGAGGCAGGCTGCCGGGCTTGATCTTGGGGCGCATCACGAACTCGAACTTGTACGGCAGGAGGTCGTCCTTCCCGACGCAGAGGCGGAAGGTGGCGACGGTGCCCTTCTCGTCGAAGGCGTTGGCGAGGCGGAACACGCCGCCCGCGCCGAAGAGGCCGGGGCCGCCGCCCTGGCCCGCCATCGCCTTCTCCACCCGGTCCCCCAGGTCCTTGAGGTACTGCTTGATGAGCGGCGCGTCCGCGATCAGGTCGACGACCCGGCAGTCCTTGCCGTCGACGACCTCATCCCCGCCGAACGTGGCGGAGGCGACGACCTTGCCGACGTCCGCCAGGTAGAGCGCGGGATGTCGAAAGGTGAGGGCCTGCAGGGCTTCCTGGCCTTTCAGCTCCTCGGGAGGGTCGAAGCGGCCGCCCGTATTGACGAGCACGACGGCGCCGCGGGCGTAGAGCTCCATCGCGCCCTTGACGGCGGCGAAGTCGCCGCGCATGACGCCGTCGAACTGGGCGGCGGCCGCCGCCTGCGCGCCGATCTGGTTCGATTCCTTGATGGCGGCCGACTTTCGCTTCCGCGCCTCGGCCAGCGCCTTGGCCGCCGCGGCCGGCGGCTTGTCCTTCCCGATCTTGTCCGCCGGCTTGGCGTCCTGCGCCAGGAGCAACGCCAGAAGCATGCCCATGCGACCCTCCTATCCCTTAAGGACAGCCGACCCGCTTGAAAAGGTTCAGTCCTTTGTCGTACACTTGCCCGACCGTTGAAAGGCCCGTCATGCGGATCATCACGCGACTCGCTTCCCTCCTCCTGGTCGCGTCCGCCTTCGGGCTGACCCAGGAGAAGCTCGACCCCTTCGCCCTCGAGCGCCTGCTCTCCCCCGGCGCCCTCTTCTATCTGTCCGTCCCGCAGTCCCCGGCGGCGTCCGAGGACTACGCGACCTCCGCCGTGAAGCGCTTCTGGGAAAACGGAGAGATCCGGTCCTTCAAGGCGCCCTTCGAGGCCTGGTGGGCCAAGCGCAAGACCCAGGGCGTCCAGCTTCCCGGCCGCCCCGCCTCCCCGTCGTTCAACGACATCGTCCGCGCCGAAATCGGGCTTTCCATCGACGACCTCTGGCAGGCCTTCAGCGGCCCGCTCAGCGCCGCCGTCTACGACGTTCCCCTGGGAGGGACGCACGGCCTCGACCTCGTCCTCGCGCTCGGCGCGCCGGACTTCGCCGTCCTCCAGCGCCTGGCCGGCCAGGCGAAGGACGTCCTCAAGCGCGGCGGCCTGCAGGACGGCCAGTTCGCCCACGAAGGGAAGACGCTCTACGAGCTCGGCAACGCCCAATTCAAGTTCTACTACGCGTTCCTCGAGAACCACCTGATCCTCACCACCCTCCAGCCGAGGCTCGAACAGATCGTCACCGCCTCGGTGAAGAAGCAGGGGCCCGCGCTGCGCGACGCGGCCGACTTCAAGGGCGCCCGCGCCCGGATCTCCGCCGACAACCGACATCTCTTCCACTTCCACGCGAACACCGCGGCGATCTTCAAGAGCTTCCGCAAGGAAATCGGCGACGAAGGCCTCAAGGTCATGGAGGCGCTCGGGGTCGCCGACGTCCAGTCGGTGGACGTCGGCCTCGGCTACGACGGCGGCTTCCTGCGCGAGCGGTATTCGCTGAGGACGTCGCGCCAGGACCGCGGCTTCCTCAAGTACCTCGCGGGGGGCACGCCGAAGGATCCGCTGGCCGCCAAGGTTCCGGCGGGGGCGGTGGTGTACACGCACGCGGCGGTGGATCTCGCGGCGCTCTACGACGCGGTCGCGGCGGCGGCGAAGGCGAGCCCCGAGTTCGAGGAGATGTTCGTCGAGGGGCTGAAGGAGTTCGAGACGGAAGTCGGGCTGAACGTGCGGGAGGCGCTGGGCAGCCTGGGCACGAGCTGGACGGGCTGGTCGGTGTATCCCGAAGGCGGCGGCCTGCTGCCCTACGACCTCGCGGCGGTGGAGCTGCGCGATCCGGCCGTGTTCGCGAAGGCCGTCGAGAAGCTCACGAAAGCCTTCAAGCGGCCGGTGGAGCGGATGACGTTCCGGGGCCGGACGATCGAGCACCTGACGATCCCGCTCTTCCCCGGCATGGAGGAGATGGGGCCGGACCCCATGACCTGGATGTTCAGCATGGCGTATCCGCTGTCGTGGACGATCGAAGGCAAGACGCTCTACGTCTCGTTGAATCCGCTCTCGATCAAGCGGCACATCCTCCGCGGGGAGGCGCCGAAGACGACGATCGCCCAGGATCCGCGCTGGGCCGCGCTGGCCGCGCGCGTGCCGGCGGACGCCTGGGAGTCGTGGATGTACGCCGACCTCGGCCGGGTGCTGGGCTCCTTCTACAACACGTTCGAGCCGTTCCTGCATTTCGCGCGCGACCTCCCGCGCGACTGGGAGACCGGCGAGCTGATCGTCGACCTCGCCCAGCTCCCGATGGGCGAGACGCTGTCGGACCTCCTCGGCCCGACGTTCACGCACAAGCGGACGCTGCCCGACGGCCTGCTGGTGGAATCCTGGTCGAACCTCGGCGTGAGCTATTCCGCCTTCTTCTATGTCGGCGTCGCCGCGGGCGTGACGATGCCGCTGTTGATGCGGCAGAAGATGATGGCCGCCGAGCCGGCCGGGCCGGCGGCGAACGAGCTGATCGCGCAGCTCAGCCTCCAGCTCATCCGCCAGGCCCAGGAGACGTTCAAGAACTCCGACAGCGACCGCAACAACGCGGCCGACTACTGGACCCGCGACCTCGCGGGGCTCTACGGGCTCAAGGACGGCTCGGGCCAGGCGGTCTTCCTGATCGATCCGCAGACGGCCCAGGCGGACCCCGACGGCGCGGCCCGCTACGGCCTGGCGCCGGCGCCCAAGAACGGCTACTTCTACAAGGCGATGACGACCGACCCGGACGGGCAGCCGTACCAGGCGGATGCCGACAAGGACGGCAACGCCTACACGAACAAGGCCCGGTACGGCGTCGCCGCCTGGCCGGCCCAGTACGGGGCGGGCGGGCGCCTGACGTTCATCCTGGGCGAGTCGGGCAAGGTCTGGAAGAAGGACACCCAGGGCCGCCCCGTCGATCGCTGGCCGGGCAAGGATCCCGCCGAGGAAGGCTGGGAGCCCGCGGACTAACGGACGTCCTGAGTCTTCAGTTTTTGGACCCGGGCAAGAAGAGGAGGGGACATGGGCATCGAAAAGTACGACGAGCTCGCGCGCAAGGTGGGTGAAGCCCGCGGCCACTACGAGGAATTCATCGGGGGCAAGAAGATCGCGGCCACCCGCGCCCGCAAGGCCCTGCAGGAAATCAAGAAGCTCGCCCAGGACGCGCGGGTCGAGATCCAGACCAGCAAGAAGGGCCCGGACGCCGCGCCCCCCGCGGCTCCCTAGTCGATCCAGCCGCCGCCGAGCACCGCGTCGCCTTCATAGAAGACGGCGGCCTGGCCCGGCGTCACCGCGCGCTGCGGCTCGGCGAAGACCACCCGGACGCTCGCGTCCTCGAGTGGCTCGATCCGCGCCGGCGCGCCCGCGTGCATGGAGCGGATCTTGACGTCCGCCGTCGCGGCGCGCGGGGCCGTCGACACCCAGTTCACCTCGCGGACGACGAACTCCGCCCGGCGCTCGTCCTCTTCCGAAAGCACGACGACGTTGCGCGCGGCGTCGATCTCCACGACGTACATCGGCTTGCCGAAGGCCGTGCCCAGCCCCTTGCGCTGGCCGACCGTGAAGAGCTGGTGGCCGTCGTGCGTGCCGAGCGCCTTTCCTTCCCGGTCGCGGAACTCGCCGGGGCGGACGCGGTCGCCGAGGCGCTCCCGGAGGAGCCGGCGGTGGTCGTTGTCGGGCACGAAGCAGATCTCCATGCTCTCGGGCTTGTCGGCGATCTTCAGCCCCGCCTCGCGCGCGAGCTCTCGGATCGCCGGCTTCTCGTGGCCGCCGACGGGGAAGATCACGCGCGCGAGCTCCTTCTGGCCCAGCGGGAAGAGCACGTAGGACTGGTCCTTGCGGGGGTCGACGCCCTTCAGGAGCGCCACGCGGTCGCCGCGGCGCTCGACGCGGGCGTAATGGCCGGTCGCGACGAGGTCGGCGCCCACGGCGTCCGCGTAGGCGAAGAGCTTCCCGAACTTGAGGTCCCGGTTGCAGACGACGCAGGGGTTGGGGGTGCGGCCCCGGTCGTAGGCCTCGACGAAGCCCTCGATGATCCGGCCGAACTCCTCCTCGAAATTGAGCGTGTAGAAGGGGATGCCCAGGAGGTCGGCGACCCGGCGGGCGTCGTAGGCGTCGTCGATCGAGCAGCAGCCCTGCTTGCCGGGGCGGGCCGTCGAGGGCGCCTTCGACCCGTGGCGCATGAACACGCCCGTCACGCGGTGGCCCGCGCGGCGGAGCAGGACGGCCGACGCGCTGGAGTCGATGCCGCCGCTCATGGCCAGAAGGACGTGCGCCATGGCGCCGACTGTAGCCGAGGCGGGCGCGAAAATCTATACTCCCGCCGTGAGGACGTTCGCCTTCGTGACCTTCGGCTGCAAGGTCAACCAGTACGAATCGCAGGCCCTCCGCGAGAAGTTCGCCGGGCGCGGGCTGACGGAAGTCGACGCGGAGGCCGGCGCCGACCTCTACGTCCTCAACACCTGCACGGTGACGGAGTCGGCGACGTCCGACGCCCAGCGCGCCGCCCGCCGGATCGCGCGCCGCTTCCCCTTCGCGGAGATCACGGTGACCGGCTGCGCGGCCGACAGCCATCGCGCCGACTTCCTCGGCCTCCCCGGGGTGCGTCGCGTGGTCGGGCACGACCAGAAGGCGGCGCTCGACCCCCGCCTCTCGCCGGAGGACACGAGGACCTCGATTTTCGAGCTCGGAATCTCGCGCTTCGACGGACACACGCGGGCCTTCCTTAAAGTGGAAGACGGCTGCGACCTGAACTGTTCCTTCTGCATCATCCCGAAAGTCCGCGGCACGCCCGTCAGCCGCCCGCTCGCGGCGGCCGTCGAGGAAGCCAAGCGCCTCGTCGGGAACGGCTACCGGGAGATCGTGCTGACCGGCGTGCACCTCGGCGCCTACGGCAAGGACCTTGGTTCGTCGCTGCCGGAGCTGATCGAGCGGCTGCTTGGGATTCCCGGGCTCGCGCGGTTGCGGCTGTCGTCGATCGAAGCCAACGAGATCTCCGATCCTCTGATCGACCTGATGGCGACGGAGCCGCGCTTCTGCCCGCACCTGCACGTGCCGCTGCAGTCGGGGGACGACGGGGTGCTGCGGGCGATGCGGCGCCGCTACACGGCGGGGCGCTTCGTCGAGGCCTGCGCGCGGGTGGCCGCGAAGGTGCCGGAGCCGGGCTTCACGACGGACGTGATCGTCGGGTTTCCCGGGGAGTCGGAGGCGGCGGTCGAGAACACGATGGACGTCTGCCGCCGCGCGGGCATGCACCGGATCCACGTCTTTCCCTACTCGCGGCGGCGCGGGACGTCGGCGGCGGCGCTGGCGGACCTCCCCGGCCGCGTGAAGAAGGAGCGGCGGCGGCGGCTGGAGCGGCTCGGCGCGGAGCTCACGGAGGCCTTCGCCCGGCGCTTCGTCGGGCGGGAGGTCGACGTCCTCGTCGAGTCCGACGGGACGGGTTACACGGAACGCTACCTGAAGGCGCGCGCGCCGGGACGGCCCGGCGAGCTCCTGCGCGCGCGCGTGGAAAGGATCGAACATGGCGAAGTCGCTTGTTCCCCCGCATAAGCTGGGCGCGGCCTCGAAGGCGTCGATGAAGAAGGTCGTCGACTTCATCAAGAAGCACGACGACTTCCTGGTCTCCGGGCACGTGCGCTCGGACGGCGACGCCCTGGGCTCGCAGCTGGCCTTCCATTTCCTGCTGAAGAAGATGGGCAAGCGCTCGCAGGTGGTCTGCGACCAGGGGGCGCTGCCCGACTACCGCTTCCTGCCGGGCACCGACCGGGTGGGGGCGGGACCGGAGGACCTGAAGAAGGGCTACCAGGCCGTGGTCACGTTCGACTCGGGCTCGTGGGGCCGGCTCGAGCGGATCTCCGCGGCGCTGCCCCGCCAGGAGCTCACGGTGGTCAATATCGACCATCACGCCTCGAACGAGCGCTTCGGCGACATCAACTGGGTCGATCCGACCTTCTCGGCCTGCGGCGAAATGGTCTGGGAGCTGGTGAAGGCCGCGGGCGTGAAGCCGGACAAGAACATCGCGACGTGCGTCTATACGACGATC
>DASVNH010000223.1:0-28593 GCA_036383955.1 Planctomycetota bacterium
CCGCCGCTCCGGCCCCCGCCCCCGCTCCCGCGCCCGCGCCGGGGACGTCGAACCCCGCCGCCGCGCGCCTCTTCTACAAGGCCTGGGACCGCAGCCACGACGACCTCCTCGCCGCCTACAAGGCGAAGAAGGACTGCCGGATCGCGTATGAGGATGTCGCCGGCGCCCTGCGCCAGCTCCACGCGAGCGTGGCGGCCGACAAGGCCGTGAAGCTGCAGATCTACGTCGACTACTACTCCGGGATCCACGAGAAGACGAAGGGCTTCACCACGCTGCCGGAAGGCGAGAAGATCTCCGAGAAGGACATCGTCGACGAGCTGGACGTCGCCGCCCGCGTGATCCGCAAGGAGTTCAACCCGGACCGCTAGCATGCTGCTGGCCGCGCTGCTCGCCCTGAGCGGAGTCGAAGGGCTGGTCCTCGCGCAGGCCGACGACCTCCCCAAGCGCGGCGAGGCCCTGGCCGCCCGTCTGGAAACCCTGCGCGGGCTCAAGTTCAAGGAGCCGCTCAAGATCCGCGAAGGCTCCCGCGTCGACTACGCGCGCTTCGTGCTCGCCAACGCGCGGCGCCTCTACGGCGAAGACCTGGGCGCGGCGGGCGACGGCCTCAAGGCCCTGGGCCTGATCCCGCGCGCGCTGCGGCTCGACCTGGCGGTGACGACCCACGCCGGCTTCGGCGTGAAGGTCTACTGCCACGACGGCGAGCTCGTCCTGCTCGATCCCAAGGCCGGCGACGACTGGGTCCTCAACAAGATGGCGTTGGGCCTCGTCGACCAGCATCACGCGCCGAAAATCGGGCCGACCTACGACGCCCAGATGGCCTTCGCGGCCCTCCGCATGGGCGACGCGGAAGTCGTGAAGTGCCACGTCCTCTATCCGGCCAAGCTCCCGGACGACCTGACGACGTCCCTCGCCGCCGGCGCGAAGGAGTGGGAGACCTCGGGCAGCAAGTTCGCCAGCGCCGTCATCCCCCGCGTGCTCGTGCGGACGGGCGACTTCCCCTGGCGCCGCGGCGCGATCTTCGCGCTGACCCTTCACGGCAACGGCGGCTTCGCGGCGCTCGACCGCGCCTATGCCCGCCCGCCCGCGTCGACCGAACAGGTCCTCCATCCCGACAAATACATCGCCGGCGAGACGCCGTCGAAGATCGACCTCGCGCCGGCGATCGACGTCCTCAAGGCGGCCGGCTGGGCCGAGGCCTTCCGCACGACGCTCGGCGAGCTCGGCGTCGCCCTGGTCCTCGAGACGCATTTCCCCAAGGACGACCTCGCCGCCGTCTCCGAGGGCTGGGGCGGCGACACCCTCCTCGTCTTCGCCAAGGACGGGCAGCCGCCCGTCGCGCTGTGGGCGACGTCCTGGGACCGCGACGGCGACGCGACGGAGTTCCTCGCCCAGGGACTCCGGCTCGCCTTGAAGCTGGGGACGCCCGAGACGCTGGCGGGGGCGCAGCGCCGAGGCGCGGCCGTCCTGGTCTTCGCGGGGCTGCCCGTCGCGCTGAAGGACAAGCTCCTGGACGCGGCCTGGGCCGGCACGCGCGACGGCAAGCCGCTCGACGACGGACGATGAGCGCGATCTACGCCCGCCAGAAACGCTTCTTCCGGAAGGCCTACGAGACCGGCCGCCACGGCTGGCCGGCCGAAGGGGCCACGCCCCAGGTCGCCGCGCTGCTGCGCCGCCTCGGAAGGGGCGAAGGACGTCGGGCGCTCGACCTCGGCTGCGGCGAAGGACGCCATACGATCCTGCTGGCGAAGCTGGGCTACGCGGTGACGGCGCTGGACCTGGAGCCGGCGGCGCTGGCGAAGGCGAAGGCCGCGTGCCGGACGGCCGGGGTGCGGGCGCGCTTCGCGACGGGAGACGCGCTGGCCCTGGACGCGGCGGCGTACGACGTCGTGCTCGACTACGGCGTCTTCCACCACGTCGTGAAGCGGGACTGGCCGCGCTACCGGCGGAGCGTGGCGGGGGCGCTGGCCCCGGGCGGCCACTTGATGCTGTCGGTCTTCTCCATGAAGTTCCGCCACCACCCCGGGGAGCGGCGGACGCGGAAGTGGCTGGTGCACCGGAACCATTACGACCGCTTCTTCACGGCGGGGGATGTCCGGAGCGCCATGGCCGAATCCTTTGACATCGTGGCGCATCTTGAAGAACATGAGGGGCTGAACGGGTTTCATCACACCCTCCTGAGGAGGAAATCATGAAGCGCCTGGTCCTGCTCCTGTCGGTCGTCGCCGTCGCCGGATGCGGCGAAAAGCCCGCCCCGCCCGCGGCCATGAAGCCGCCCCCGCCTCCTCCGGCGGCGCCGAAGGCGGAGTACAAGAGCGACCCGAACGGGAAGAACACCTGCATCGTCTGCACGCTGAAGACGAACGAAGCGAACTGCCCGAAGTGCAAGGCGCCGCTGAAGGCCGCGATGACGCCGCCGCCCGCGCACAAGCCGACGGGCGACGTGGGCAAGTCGGCGGTGAGCGCCGTCTTCGCCTGTCCCGAGGACAAGTGCACGTTCACGGACGCGCGCAAGGGCACGTGCCTGAAGCACGCGACGACGCAGCTCAAGGAGCAGTGGTTCGTCTGCGAGAAGTGCGCCAAGAAGGAGCCCGTGGCCGGGAAGTGCGCCGGCTGCTCGGCGGACCTGGTCCGGAAGCTCCAGTAGTCGAACCTTTCGGGTCGCGCGTCGTTTGGGTTTTGTGAGGAGCGCCATGAACAGACTCGCCTTCGCCGCCGTCGTGCTGACGGCCTCCGCCGCCGCGGCCCAGGACACCCTCCGGATCCGGGACCCCAAGGACGGCAAGATCAGCGAGAAGCAGGGCGAGGTCGTCACGCTCACGCACAAGCTGGTGGAGTACGAGCAGGACCTCGGCGGCACGCGCGCGAAGCTGCAGGAGGACGCCCGGAACGTGGTCGAGCTGATCCCCGACCAGAACGGGCGGACCTTCGACTACATCCAGGCCGAGCAGGCGATCAACAACGGCGGCTGGGACGAGGCGATCGAGCGCTTCGAGAAGGTGCGCCGCGACGCCCGGGCGCGCGACATCCTCAAGCAGATGGCGGCGATCTTCGTGGTGCGCGCGCAGTGGGGCAAGGAGAACCCGGCGGGCACGATCGCGGCGGCCAAGGCGCTGCGCCAGGAGAAGGGCGACAGCTTCTTCGTCCGGGAGTCCTTCGAGCTGGAGATCCAGGCGCACCTGGCGAAGAACGACATCGCCGGGGCCAACGGCGCGATCAGCGCGTTCGAGGAAAAGGGCAAGACCGACGGCATGCCCGACTGGGCCAAGTCCGCGGAGGTCAAGCGGGCGCGGCTCCTGGAGCTCCAGGGCAAGCACCGCGACGCCCTCAACATCCACCGCAAGTACGCCCGGGACCGCGACGCCGGCGAGGAGGCCACGCTGGGCGAGCTGCGCTGCCTGAAGGAGATCCCGGACTGGTCGGCCCTCAACACGAAGTCGGAATCGGTGATCAGCGAGGCCCGCGGGAAGAAGGGCGTCAGCCCCCGCCTCCTGACGGGCGCGTTCAACGGCCGCGCCGAGGCCGCCCTCAACGCGGGGAAGACGAAGGAGGCGCTCCTCGACTTCCTCCAGGGCGCGATGGTGCTGAACAAGAGCGGCGAGACGAGCCTCGAGCACGAGGCCGCGCTCGGCGGCGGCGCCGTGGCCTGCGCGAAGGTGGCGGCGGCCGAGAAGGAAAAGGCGAAGAAGGACACCTACAAGCACCGGGCCCAGGAGCTCCTGGAAGAGCTGAAGAAGTTCTATCCGGGCTCCAAGATGCTCAAGCCCGCGCACGAGGCCATCCAGGCGGTGAAGTAGCGCCTCAGTAGAGCTTCTGGACCGAGGCGCCCGGGAAGTAGTACTCGAGAATCTCCGCGGCCGTCTTCCCGTCCCGGGCCATCTCGTAGGCGCCGATCTGGCACAGCCCCGCGCCGTGGCCGTAGCCGCGGCCCCAGATCGCCACCGCGTCCCCCCGGTCCTCGATCCGGTCCCAGAGCGTGCTGCGCAGGCGGGCGGCGACCTGCCGCTTGAATTCCTGGCTCGCGTGCAGCTTCACGGTCCGGGAGGAGTTCTCGAGGGTGAGCGTGACCTCTTCGGCCCGGCCCCCCGCGAGGCTCTTGGTGATCTCCACGGTCTTCACCCGCGCGCCCCGGAGGTCCTTCGGCAGGAATTTCTCGGCGATCTCCTTCTTGGGGATGATCGCCGGCTCCTTCCACTTGTGGGCGGCGCGGCGCTCGCAGTAGCCGCACTTCACCCCGCCCAGCGGCGGGATGCGGTCGGTCTCGTCCTGGAGCACCTCCCAGGCCGCGTCGGTGTGCCCGCCGCAGGAGCTGGAGTAGAACGCCCGCACCAGGCGGCCTTCGTAGACGAGGAAATGCCCCCGCGTCTCCTCCACCAGGCGGTCCGCCAGCTCCGTATGGCGCTCGAGGCCCCCGTAGACCTGCGAGCGCTCGTCGTCGTAGAGGTCGAACTTCTCCCCCTTCACCCGCCGCACCCGGCCCAGGCGCTGCTCGTGGATCGCGTAGGTGCGCGCGGCCACCACCTGCGTCTTCAGGGCTTCCACCCCTTCCGACAGGTTCATCTCCTTGCCCACCACGCCCTTCAGGTACTCCTCGAGGTCCAGCTCGTTGACCAGCGCGAGCTTCCCCTCCGGCAGCGCGTGGATGTGCAGCACCCCGCCGTAGCGCACCGCCGTCGGCTTCACCGGATTGTCCCGCAGGTCGCGGGTGTACTCGACCTCGAGGGTGCCGTCGACCTCCGGCGAGAGCGTGAGGACCGGCTCGTCGTAGGTCTTGCCCCCGACCGACAGGCCGCCGTCGACGCGGCGGATCTCGGTCCACTCCAGCTCGCCGCCGTCCGCCAGGACGTCGGCCCCCCCGCGCAGCCGCCAGGGCCCGCGGACCGCCACTTTCGCCGACGGATCCCGCAGGGAGCGCGTGAGGCCGATCCGCACCGCGGGCACGGGAGCGACTTCGCCCACGTGGGTGTTTTCCTTGAGGGGCGCGCCGGCGCCGCAGGAGTGGCCGACGAACACGAGCCAGGCGGCGGCGGTGACGGAGACGGCGTGAAGAAACGATCCGCGCGACATACTCCCCTCTCTCTCGCCGGGATTCTACCCCATAATGGGTAGGAACAGGATCAGGATCCTGATCCTTAGCGGGTTTCGTCGAGATCCCAGAGGAGCAGCGTCGAATCCCGGCTGACGGAGGCGGCGCGGCGGCCGTCGGGCGACACCGACACGTGCACGACCTTGTTGTCGTGGCCGTCGAGGCTGCGGCGCTCCTTGCCCGTGGCCACGTTCCAGATCCGCACCGTCCGGTCCTCGCCCGCGCTGACCAGCGTATCCGCGCCCGCGAACGCGAGGGACGTCACGTCGTCGTAGTGCCCGTACGCGGTGCGCGCCGCTTTGCCCGTGGCGGGATCGTAGAGCCCGATGTTCTGGTCCGCCCCGCCCGCCGCGAGAATCTGGCCGTCGGGCGAGAACGCCACGGCGAGGATCGCGGCGTCCGACGCCCGCCACTGCCGCAGGAGCTTGCCGGTGCCGACCTCCCAGAGCCGGACCGTCCCCTCCCAGTCGCCGGAGGCCAGCAGGCGCCCGTCCGGCGAGAACGCGAGCGCCTTCGCGGACTCCTCCTCCGCCTTGAACTCGGCGACGGCCTTCCCGATCTCGAGGTCCCAGAGCTTGACCTTGCGGTCGCCGCCGCAGCTCGCGAGCGTGCCGTTCTTCGGCGCGAACGCCAGCCCCGTCACGCCCTTGTCGTGCGCCGCCACCCGGCGCTCCTCCTTGGCGGACGCGACGTCCCAGATCCGCAGGGTGCCGTCGGCGGAGCCCGAGACCAGCTTGGGGCCCAGGTAGAGCACGGCGCTGATCTCCGCCTCGTGGCCCGCCAGCGCCGCGGTCTCCTTGCCGCCCGGGATCTCCCAGACGCGGACCGTGCGGTCGACGCAGCCGGCGGCGACGGACTTGCCGTCGGGCGAGAACGCCGAGGCGCCCGCCACGCCGCCGCCGCCCTGCGCGCGCAGGCGCTCCGCGCCGGTCGCGGCGTCGAAGAGGCGCACGGTGCCCTCGCCCGTGCCCGCCGCGACCGTGGCGCCGTCGGGCGACATGGCCAGGGAGAGCACCGCGAGCTCGGAGGCGGCGATCCGCCGCAGCTCCTTCCCCGTCGCCGCGTCCCAGATCCGGACCGTGTTGTCCTTGCTCCCCGAAGCGACCTTCAGGCCGTCGGCCGACACGACGGCCTTGTAGACCAGGTCGGCGTGGCCGTTGAACGTCATCCGCGCCTTGCCCGTCTTCGCGTCCCAGAGCTTGAGGGAGCCGTTCCAGCCGGCGGTGAGCACGCCGGTCGCGTCGGGCGTCCACGCCACGGAATTGATGCCCGCGCCGGGCTCGCGCAGGCGCTTCACCTCGCGGCCGGTGGCCGGATCCCAGATCCGCGCGGTGCCGTCGAGGCTCGACGACGCGAGATACTTGCCGTCGGGCGAGAACGCCAGCGAGAGGATGTTGCCCTGGTGGCCGAGGAAGCGCCCGGCTTCGCGGCCGCTGGCGGCTTCCCAGAGCAGGATGGCTTCGTCGGCGCCGCCCGACGCCATCAGCTTGCCGTCGGCGGACGCGGCGACGCACCAGACGTGCTCGTCGTGGCCGTAGAAGCCGTTGAGCTCGAGGCCGGTGGCCGCGTCCCAGACGCGGACGGTCCGGTCCTGCCCCGCCGTCGCGATGCGCTTGCCGTCGGGCGAGAACGCGACCGCGTTCATGCGGCCGCGGTGCGCCTCGACCGCGACGAGCCGGCGGCCCGTGGCGGCGTCCCAGATCCGGGCGGTGCGGTCGTGCCCGCACGAGGCCAGCAGCTTGCCGTCGGGCGAGTAGGCCAGGGACGTCACCGCGCCTTCATGGCGCAGGCGGAGGGTGCCGAAGCGCGCGAGGGCGCCGCGCGGCGGGGGGTCGACGTCCGCCGGTTCCTGAAGGACGGCAAGCAGCAGGAGGAGGGCCACCGCCCTATTGTACGTCGGTTATTCGACGTAGCTGACGACGATCTCGGAGGCGCCGTTCGACTGGATGTCGTATTCGCCGAGCTTGGCGGGAATGAGGTGGGTGTCGCCCTTCTTCCAGGCGACGGACTCTTTCTTCTTGTCGCCGTAGAGGTACTTGCCCTTCCCCGCGACCGCCGTGTGGACGACGAAGCGCTGGGGATGCGGCTTCTCGGTGACGGTCTGCCGGCCGAGCTCGATCGTCTCCATGACGAACTTCTCGCACTTGATGAGGAGCTTTCGGCGGTAGGGGAAGCCGAGGATGCGGGCCGCCTTGTACTTCGAGACGCCCATCGAATAGAAGTCGGTGACGTTCATGGCCTTCTCGACGTCCAGGTGCCGCGGCTTGCCCTTGGCGTCGGAGCGGCCCCAGTCGGTCAGGCGGTAGGTGCAGTCGGAATTCTGCTGCACTTCGAGGACGACGATCCCGCCGTAGGCGGAGTGGATGGTGCCGGGCGGGATGAAGATGACGTCCTGCTCTTTGACGTCCATCACGTTGAGGCACTGCTCGACGCTGCCTTTCTTGAGGTGCTCCTTGAACTCGGCGACGGTGGTGCCGGGGAGGACGCCGCGGATGATGCGGGCCTCCTTGGGCGCGTGGAGCACGTACCAGGCCTCCATCTTCCCGACGCCCTCCGCCTCGTAGCGCTGGGCGTAGTCGTCGGTGGGGTGGACCTGGAGGGACAGCTTGTCGTGCGCGGCGAGGAATTTCACGAGGAGCGGGAACTTGCGGAAGCGCATCGACTGCTCGTCGCCGAGTACGGCCTTGCGGTGCTCCTCGAGGACCTTGTCGAGAGGCCAGCCCTTGAGGGAGCCGTTGACGACGACCGACGTGTCCTTCTCCCGCTGCGCGATTTCCCAGGACTCGCCGCAGCGCTTGGAGGCGCCCTTCTTGCCGATGACCTTCGCCAGCTCGGGCCCGCCCCAGATCTTGTCCTTGTAGATTTCCTTGAAGCGAAGCGGATAGACCGCGAACGGGCGCTCGGGCATGGGGGGGATTCTAGGGGCGTGCCGGGAGACTGTCAACATTGAGGGGATCGTAGATCCGCAACCGACCGCTCTCGTAGAGCGTCTTCCAGCGGGGATCGGGCGTCACGCCCGGGCGCGACCACCAGTGCCCCGGCTCGGTCCGGAAGCGGTCCACGATGACGACGCCCCGGGACGGGGCCTCGGGATCCTGGAAGCGGAAGTAGCGGCGGGAGGGGTCGTGGCCGTCCCAGAAATCGAACGCCTCGATCATCTTGTCGTCGGCGAAGATCCGCGCGTAGGGCTTCCCTTCGAGCCAGGCGCGGGCTTCGCGGGGGCCGTCGGAGAAGCGCCGGTCGTGGACCCACGCGGCGTGGATCGCGCCGAGGTGGACGAGGGACAGGAGCAGCAGGATCGCGACGGCGACGCGGGGGCGGAGCCGGGCCAGGCCGGCCGCCAGGAGCAGGATCAGGGGGGGCCAGAGCACCGGCAGCGTCCACTGGTAGAGCGTGAAGCCGGGGCGGAAGGGGACCAGAGAGGACGGCCAGGCGCTGTAGCCCAGGTAGAGCGCCAGGAACCAGCCCGCGATCCAGCGCGCGCGGACGTCGCGGCGGACCGCCCAGAGGGCGATCAGCCCGGCCGGAAAGATCAGGCCGTTCCAGGGGGCCAGGAGCTTCGCGGGGAGGTCGAGGAACACCCGGTAGAGCAGCGCCCCGGACGTCGGGTACTGCTCCGCCATGTACTGCCCGGCGTGCCAGTAGCGGACCATCTCGTAGCGCTTGAAGGGGTTGTCCGTGAGGATCGCGAAGCCGGCCAGCTCCGCCGCGAAGACGCCCGCGAAGGCCAGTCCCGTCGGCAGGTACCAGGTCCAGCGGCGCCCGCCCGCGATCCAGTGGCCGAGCACGAAGGGGATCACGAAGACGGCGTGCTCCTTGTGCAGGTAGGCCCAGCCCATCAGGAGGCCGGACAGGAGCCGGAGCGGTCCGGAGCGGTCGGAGGACGTCGCCGCCCGCAGAGCCGCCAGCGCCAGCGTGAGCCAGAGCGCCGCGGGGGTGTCGGTGTGGCACTCGCTGGCGAAGCGGACGAGGTTGGGATGCAGGGCCGCGATCGCCCCGGCCGCGAGGCCCGCCGCGTCCCCGAACAGCCGCCCGCCCAGGACGGACAGCGCGGCGACGAGGCCGAGCGAACACAGCAGGTTGTAGAGCACGAGAGGGACTTCCCCGGGACCGAAGGCGGCGGCGCTTCCCAGCAGCCCCAGGAGGAAGCCCGACCGCGTCTGGTGGACGTTGTGGTAGGACGTCGTGCCCGACAGGCGGTCGACCGTGATTCTCGAATAGACGATGTCGTCGCCCATCTGCAGGCCGGTGAACCAGCGGATCCGGACCCCGGCCGCGACGGCGAGGAGGATCGCCAGCGCCCACGCGCGCCTCGCGCTCATGGGGGCCCAGTATACCGACGACAGGAACAGGAACAGGAACAGGTACAGGTACAGGAACGAGGATCCCCCCCTGCCCCCCCCCGGGGAGGGACGGGGGGGGAACGTCCTGTACCTGTACCTGTACCTGTTCCTGGTGCTTGACATCCCCCCCGGGCCAAGTACAATCTCCGTCCTGATGACGTTCTTCGCTGCCCGGTACTATTGGTGGTACCCCCGCTAGGCGGGCAGCGATCACTCTCCAAGCGATCCGCGAACCCGCCGAAGACAAACGGCGGGTTTTTTTGTTGGTGAGGCCGATGACGTCGATCAAGGTGGAGCTGAAGCCGGTGGTGCGCGAGGTCCCCGCGGACCTCGAGACCCCCGTGTCGGCGTATCTCAAGCTCAAGGCCCACGGGGCCCGCTTCCTCCTCGAATCCGTCGAGATGGGCGAGAACCTCGGGCGCTATTCGTTCATCGGCCTCGACTCCCTCCGCCAGATCCGGGTCTTCCCCGACCGCGTCACCGTCGAGGAAAAAGGGACGTCGACCGACGTCCCCCTGAACGGCCGGAACCCCCTGGAGCTGCTGCGCGAGATGCTGGCGCCGCTGGCGATCCAGCACGCGGGGCTGCCCGGCCTGGTCGGCGGGGCCGTCGGGTACATCGGCTACGACTTCGTGCGCTTCCTGGAGAAGCTGCCGTCGACCAAGGCGGATCCGCTGGGGCTGCCGCTGGCGAGCTTCTACCTCGCCTCGACGATCGTCATCTTCGACCACGTGAAGCACAAGATGCTGCTCGTGAGCGTGGGCGCCGAGGACGCCGAGGGCAAGCTGGACGAGGTGCAGCGCCGCCTGCAGACGCCGCTCGACGCGACGTGGACCACGCCGCGGCCGTCGAAGGCCCGGAGCTCCTTCACGACGGTCTTCCCCGAGGCGGACTACAAGGCCGCGGTGCTGAAGGCGAAGGAGTACATCGGGATCGGCGACATCTTCCAGGTGGTGCTGTCGCAGCGCCAGACGGGTCCGCTGCACGTGGAGCCGTTCCAGGTGTACCGGGCGCTGCGGATCCTGAACCCGTCGCCCTACATGTTCTATCTCGACTTCGGGGGCTACCAGCTGGTGGGGTCGTCGCCGGAGATCCACGCGAAGCTGCAGGGCCGGGACGCGGTGCTGCGGCCGATCGCGGGGACGCGGCGCCGGGGCAAGACGCCGGCGGAGGACGTCGCCCTCGAGAAGGAGCTGCTCGCGGACGAGAAGGAGCGGGCGGAGCACCTGATGCTGATCGACCTGGCGCGGAACGACGTCGGGCGCTGCGCGGACTACGGATCGGTGCGCTGCACGGACCTCTACACGATCGAGCGCTACTCGCACGTGATGCACATCGTGAGCGAAGTGGTGGGGACGCTGACGAAGGGCCAGGACCAGTTCGACCTGCTGGCGAAGACCTTCCCCGCCGGGACGGTCTCGGGGGCGCCGAAGATCCGCGCGATGGAGATCATCGACGAGCTGGAGCCGCACCGCCGCGGCCCCTACGCGGGCACGGTGGGCTACTTCTCGCTGACGGGCGACATGGACACCTGCATCACGATCCGGACGATGGTGGTGAAGGACGGGACGGCCTATCTCCAGGCGGGCGCGGGCATCGTGGCCGACAGCGATCCGGCCTTCGAGTGGACCGAGACCTGCAACAAGATGGAAGTGCTGAAGCGCGCGATCGCGCTGGCCGAGGAGGGCTTGTGAGCGCGGCCCGTCCCCGGATCCTGGATTCTGGATTCTGGATTCTGGATTCCGTCTTATGAAAAAAGTCCTCTTGGTAGACAATTACGACTCGTTTACCTACAACCTCGCGCAGTACTTCGGCGAGCTGGGCTGCGGGCTCGAGGTGGTCCGGAACGACCGCCTGACGGTCGCGCAGGCCGAGGCGCGGGACTTCAGCCACCTGGTGATCTCGCCGGGGCCGGGCAATCCCTCGCAGTCGGGGGTCTGCAACGACCTGCTGAAGGCCTTCGCCGGGAAGAAGCCGATCCTCGGGGTCTGCCTGGGGCACCAGTGCATCGGGCACGTCTTCGGGGGCACGGTCAACCGGGCCGACCGCATGATGCACGGCAAGCTGTCGAAGATCTACCACGACGGCAAGGGCCTCTTCAAAGGCGTGCCCAACCCCTTCGACGCGACGCGCTACCACTCGCTCGTCGTCCGCGAGGAGGGGCTGCCCAAGGAGCTCGAGATCACCGCCCACACGAACGAGGGCGACATCATGGGCCTCCGGCACCGCGTCCACAAGATCGAAGGCGTGCAGTTCCACCCGGAATCCATCCTGACCAAGCCCGGCAAGGCCCTGCTGCAGAACTTCCTCGACCTATGATTCTCGACGACATCGTCCAGGTGAAGAAGCGCGAGGTCCTCCGGGACAAGGAGATCCGGAAGATCGTCGAGCTCAAGGCGAAGAGCCGCAACGTCCTGCCCGTGCCGGCCTTCGACCTGAAGGAGAAGGGCCAGGTCTCCATCATCGCCGAGGTCAAGCGCGCCTCGCCCGTAAAGGGCGTCTTCCGCGAGAAGCTCGATCCGGCCGCGCTCGCCCTTCAATACAAGGAAGGCGGCGCCCGCGCGATCTCCGTCCTCACCGACGAGACCTTCTTCAAGGGCTCCATCGAGGACCTCCGCGCCGCGCGCGACGCCGCCGGCCTCCCCATCCTCCGCAAGGACTTCGTCATCGACGACTACCAGCTCTGGGAAGCCAAGGTCCTGCGCGCGAGCGCCGTCCTGCTCATCGTCCGCATCCTCGACCAGGCCCAGCTCCGCGACTACCTCGCCCTCGCCCGCGAGGAGCTCAAGCTCGCCGCCCTCGTCGAAGTCCACACCGAGCGGGAGCTGGAGCGCGCCCTCGACGCCCAGGCGGACATCGTGGGGATCAACAACCGGGACCTCGACACCTTCAAGACCACCCTCGAGACCAGCGCCCGCCTCCGGAGCCTCGTCCCGCCCGGCCCCGTGGTCGTCAGCGAAAGCGGGATCTCGACCCGGGAGGACGTCGTCCTCCTCCGCCAGATGAACATCGACGCCGCCCTCATCGGCGAGGAGCTCGTGAAGTCGCCCGATCCCGTGAAGAAACTCAAAGAGCTGCGGGGAGCCTGAACGATGCCCGTCCGCGGAATCCGGGGCGCGATCGACGTCGCGCGCAACGCCAAGGAGGAGATCCTCGGCAAGACCGGGGCCCTCCTGGAAGCGCTCATCCGGGAGAACCGGGTGAAAGCGAAGGACGTCGCCGCCGCCTTCTTCTCCCTCACGCCCGACCTAAACGCCGAGTTCCCCGCCATCGCGGCGCGGCGCCTGGGCTGGACGCACGTCCCGCTCATGTGCTGCGCGGAGCTCGACATCCCCGGCGGCATGAAGAAGGTCGTGCGGATCCTGCTGCTCGTGAACACGTCGACGCCGGCCTCGAAGATCCGGCACCAGTATCTCGGAAACACGCCGCGCCTCCGGCCGGATCTGGCCCAGCGCGCGAAAAAAGGAGACCGGCGATGATCATCGTGATGAAGTCCGGCGCCACCCTCAAGGAGGTGAGCGCCGTCATCCGCCAGATCGAGGCCCAGGGCTTCAAGCCCCACATCTCGAAGGGCGAGGAGACCACCGTCATCGGCGTCATCGGCGACGAGCGCAAGCTCGACCAGGCCAATTTCGCGACGATGGTGGGCGTCGACCGCGTCATCCCCATCCTCAAGCCCTACAAGCTCGCCAGCCGCGACTTCCGCAAGAAGGACACCGTCGTCAAGGTGGGCAACGTGTCCATCGGCGGCGGGTCCTTCGTCGTGATGTCGGGGCCGTGCGCGGTCGAGAGCGAGGAGCAGACCCTCGAGTGCGCCCGCCGGGTCAAGAAGGCCGGCGCCGTCATCCTGCGCGGCGGCGCCTTCAAGCCGAGGTCGTCGCCCTACGCCTTCCAGGGCCTGGGCCGCAGGGGCCTGGAGATCCTGGCCATGGCGCGGGAGGAAACCGGCCTCCCCGTCATCACCGAGGTCATGACCGTGGAGGACGTCCCGCTCGTCGCGGAGTTCGCCGACATCCTCCAGATCGGCGCGCGCAACTCCCAGAACTTCAACCTGCTGGACGCCTGCGGCAAGCAGGAGAAGCCGGTGCTGCTCAAGCGCGGCATCTCGGGCACGATCGAGGAGCTGCTGCTCTCGGCCGAGTACATCCTGAGCCGCGGCAATCCGAACGTGATCCTCTGCGAGCGCGGCATCCGCACGTTCGAGAAGGCGACCCGGAACACGCTGGACATCTCCGCGGTGCCCGTGCTCAAGAAGCTCTCGCACCTGCCGGTCGTCATCGACCCGTCGCACGCGACGGGCGTCCGCGAGTACGTCGCCCCCCTCGCGAAGGCCGCGGCCGCGGTGGGCTCCGACGGCGTCCTCATCGAGACGCATCCGCATCCGGAGAAGGCCCTCTGCGACGGCCCCCAGAGCCTCACGCCCGAGATGCTCGAGGTCCTCATCCACGAGCTCAAGGCCGTGACCAAAGCCGTCGGCCTCGAGCTGGCGAAGTGTTAACGTTGGAATCGGATTGGAACGTTAACACTTGATCACCGTCTGCGTCGTCGGGCTCGGGCAGATCGGGGGCTCCTTCGCGGCCGCCCTGACCCGGCGCCGCCTCGCCCGGGTCGTCGGCGTCACCCGGAAGGCCGCCACGGCCCGCCGCGCGCGGCGCCTGGGGCTGCTCGCCGAGGCGGGCACCGACCTCGCGGCCGCGGGCGAAGCGGACGTCGTCGTCCTCGCCACCCCCGTCCGCACGCTGCTCGGCCAGATCCCCGACGTCGCCGGCCTCGTGCGCTCCGGGGCGATCCTGACGGACGTCGGGAGCACGAAGCACGACATCCTCCGCGCGCTCAAGGCGGCGGCGCGTCCGGACGTGGAGGTGGTGGCCGGCCATCCGATGGCGGGCAACGAGCGGGCGGGCCTGGACGGGGTCGACGCGAAGCTCTTCGAGAACCGGCCCTGGGTGCTGATCGGCGACCGCCGGGGGGCGGCGCGGCTGGAGCGCCTGGTGCGCGGGGTGGGGGCGCGGCCGGTCTGGATGTCGGACGCCCTGGACCACGACTTCAAGGTGGCGCGGGTGAGCCACGTCCCGTACCTGCTGGCGTACGCGCTGATGGGCACGGAGGAGGAGGCGATCCGGGTCTCGGGCAACTCCTTCCGGGACGCGACGCGGGTGGCCCTGTCGGACCCGGACATGGTGCTCGACTTCCTCCTGACCAATCCCGGGCCGATCGCGGAGGCGGCGCGGCGGCTGTCGGGACGCCTGCGCGGCCTGGTGACGCGGCTGGAGGCGGGCGACATCCGGGGCCTGCGCCGGACGCTCGAGAAGGCGCGGGCCCGGCGCTCCAGACTCTAGATTGCGTTCACCTCGGGCATCTGGTATCTTTTGCGTCCAAACCCTATGACCCTCGCTCTGGCGCTCTGTCTGCTGGTCCAGGATCCGTCCACCCTCTGGGAAGGCAAGGAGATCGTCCAGACGACGGTGACGGGGGCGCGGCGCGAGAGCAAGGTCTCGATCGAGAACCAGAGCGGTCTGAAGAAAGGCCTGACCCTCACCAAGGAGCGCCTGGACCGGGCCTACAAGTCCCTCTGGGCGATGAACCGCTTCGACAAGATCGAGATCCGCCCGACGGTCGTCGACGGCAAGGTCCAGATCCTCATCCACGTGGCCGAGTACGACGTCGTCGACAAGGTGGTGTTCGACCCCAAGCCCCGCGAGATCGAGGAGCGCAAGCTCTTCCAGGACCTCCGGGTGGTGACCGGCGAGCCCCTCAACCCGTTCCTCCTCAAGGTCGACCGCGAGCGCCTCCGGAACATGTACCTGGACCAGGGGCATCCCTTCTCGACCGTGGAGGACGTCCTCAGCCCCAGCGCCCACGGCGGCGTGGTCCTGACCTGGCGGATCCTGGAAGGCCCGCGCGTCAGCGTGAAGCGCATCGTCTTCAGCGGCAACGCGTCCGTCTCGGACGGCGAGCTGCGCAATTTCATGCTGTCGAAGCCGAACCCCCGCCTCTGGTTCATCACGACGGGCACGGAGCCCTTCGTGGAGCGCAACCTGAAGGAGGACATCGAGCGGATCAAGCTCTACTACCAGCTCGAGGGCTGGCTCGACATCCGGGTCGGCGACAAGGTCTTCCTCAAGGACCTCGAATACAGCGACGACATGACCGAGGTCACGATCCGGATCCACATCGACGAAGGCCGCCGCTACAGCGTCCGGACGATCCGCTTCGACCTCGACCCCTCGGGCCCGCGCGTCTTCGACCCCGAGGAGATGAAGACCTGGATCGAGACGAAGCCGGGCGCCCCCTTCACCGAAAACGCGGCGAGCAAGGACGTCTCGCGCATCCGCGACCGCTACGGCGAGCGGGCCTACATCCAGGCCGACATCCAGTACGAGATCCTCACCTCCGTGCGGACGAGCGAGCTCGACCTGGTCTTCAAGATCAAGGAGAACGACAAGATCTACGTGGGGCGCCTGACCTTCGAGGGCAACACCAAGACGAAGGAGGAGGTCCTGCGCCGCGAGTACACGCGGCTGGGCTTCGCTCCCGGCGAGGAGTTCAACCGCCGCGCGATGGACCGCGCCGGGCGCCGGATCCAGGACCGCGGCCTGGTGGAGCACGGGATCGGCGTCAGCACCCGGACGCAGGAGGGCGACGACCCGCGCACGCGGGACGTGATCGTCGACGTCAAGGAAGGCCAGACGGGGACGGTCCGCTTCGCCGCCGGCTACAGCTCCAGCTTCGGCATCCTGGGCATTCTCGAGCTGACGCAGCGGAACTTCGACCTGACGGACGTCCCCGAGAGCCTGGCGGACGTCGTGGGCGGCACCGCCTTCGCCGGCGGCGGCCAGTTTCTCCGGATCCGCCTCGCCCCGGCCGCCAGCCGCAAGAGCTACTCGATCGAGTTCCGGGAGCCGTACTTCTTCGGCTACGAGTTCGGCGTCGGCACCCGCGCCTACTACGTCAGCACCCTGCGCGAGTCCTACGACGACCAGCGCCTGGGCGCCACCCTCACGGTGGACAAGCGCTTCGAGCCCTTCTCCTTCCAGCTCACGCTGAAGGCGGAGCGGATCGACATCCAGAACGTCGAGGACGACGCCCCGCCCATCGTGCGCGACATCGAGGGCCGCAACCGGGTGGTCTCCCTCGCGCCCGCCCTCGTCTACGACAGCCGCGACAGCATCATCTTCCCCTCCGAGGGCTTCCGCGCCCTCCTGTCGCTGGAGTACGCCGGCCAGGTCCTGCCCGGCTCGTTCGACTTCAACAAGCTCACCCTCGAGACCGAAGGCCACGTGACGCTCCACACGACCGAGAGCAAGCTCAAGCACGTGCTGTCCTACCAGACCGTCTTCGGCTGGGTGCACGGCGCCCGGACGACCAACTCCGTGCCCCTCATCGAGCGCTTCTACGCGGGCGGCCGCGACTCCATCCGCGGCTTCGACTACCGCGGCATGGGCCCGCACGACGGGGACGACCCCATCGGCGGCGAGGCTTACGCCTACATCTCCGCCGAGTACTCCTGGCCCCTCTTCGTCGAGTTCCTGCGCGGGGCCGTCTTCTACGACCTGGCGAACCTGACGCCGCGCATCGAGGAGCTGGGCGACAACAAGTGGCGCAATTCCGTGGGCTTCGGCCTGCGCTTCCTGATCCCCCAGCTGGGCAACATCCCCGTGAAGCTGGACTTCGGCATCCCCCTCACGCGCGAGAGCGAGGACGAACGCGAATCGGTGACCTTCGACATCGGCGCGCTGTTCTAGGCGCCGCGTCGTACTAGGATTCGGACACGATAGGAGAGCGTCTCATGACCCTGATGCCCATGATCCTGGCGGCCCTGGCGAGCTCCCAAGCCGCCGACGGCCATGGCCCCCTCAAACTGGGCGCCGTCAACCTGCAGGAGTGCTTCGACAGCGACAAGTGCGAGATCGCGAAGGAAGTCAACGCCGAGCTCAAGGCCCGCTTCGCCGAGCGTCAGAAGAAGATGGCCGACCTCAAGAAGCGGGGCCAGGACCTCAAGAACGACCTCGACGCCCTCCCGGAGAACGCGCACGCGCTCCGCGAGGACAAGGAGAAGAAGCTCGCCTTCCTCATCACCGAGATCAAGTACGAGGAGGAGACGGGCAAGAAGAAGTACCTCGACTACTACAAGAACCGGAAGGTCGAGATCTACAGCAAGATCACCGCGGCGGTGGACAAGGTCGCCGCCGAGATGAAGCTCGACCTCGTGCTCCGGATGGAGCCGCCGATCCTCGAGGACCTGGAGAACGAGTCGGACGCGCGCCGGACCGAGCTGGCCTTCCAGCGCATCAACAACCGCTTCGTCCTCTTCAGCACGCCGACCGTGGACATCACCGCCGCGGTCGTCAAGAAGCTCAACGAGGACCACAAGAAGAAGTGACGAACGCGATCCGTCTCGACGAGCTCGCCCGCCTCGTGGGAGGCCGGGTGGACGGGGACGGTGCGCTCCCGATCCGCGGGGTCAACGGCCTCGCCGAGGCCGGCCCCGGCGAGATCTCGTTCCTCTCCAATCCGAAGTACGCCCCCCTCCTCGCCGCGACGAAGGCGGCGGCCGTCGTCGTCGGCGAGAACGTCCCCTGCCCCGTGCCCGCGTTGCGCGCCGCGAACCCCGACCTCGCCTTCGCCCGGATCGCCGAGCGCTTCGTGGAGACGCCGGGACGGCCCGCGCCGGGCGTCCATCCCAGCGCCGTCGTCGCGCCCGGCGCGAAGCTCGGGAAGGACGTCGCCGTCGGCGCCCTGACGGTCGTCGAGGACGGCGCCGTGATCGGCGACGGCAGCGTGCTGTATCCCCAGGTCTACGTGGGCGCGCGGGCGACGCTGGGCCCGGGCTGCCTGCTCTGGCCGCAGGCGGTCGTCCGCGAACGCTGCCAGCTCGGCGCGCGCGTCATCCTCCACAGCGGGGCGGTGGTCGGCTCGGACGGCTTCGGCTTCACGACCGAGAAGGGCGTCCACCACAAGATCCCCCAGGTCGGGATCGTCGTGCTCGAGGACGACGTCGAGATCGGCGCGAACACGACGATCGACCGCGCCCGCTTCGGCCGGACGGTGGTGGGCCGCGGCTCGAAGCTCGACAACCTGATCCAGGTCGCGCACAATGTGGTCTTCGGCCCGGGCTGCCTGGTGGCGGCCCAGGCGGGGATCTCGGGCAGCACGAAGCTGGGCGCCTACGTCATCGTGGCCGGCCAGGTGGGCATGGTGGGCCACGTCGAGGTGGGCGACCGCGCGGTGGTCACGGCGAAGTCGGGCGTCCCCAAGGACATCCCGGCCGGCGCGATGGTGGCCGGGGACCGGGGCCGGGACCTGAAGCGCCACATGAAGGAAACGGCCGCGCTGGGCCGCCTGCCGGAGGCGCTGGAGGAGATCCGCCGCCTCCGCCGGGAGATCGAGGCGCTGAAGAAGGCATGAAAAAGAACCAGCGCACGATCGCCAAGCCCGCCGAGATCGAAGGCCTGGGCCTCTTCACCGGAGCCCCCGTCAAGGTCCGCCTCGCGCCCGCGCCGGCCAACGCGGGCGTGGCGTTCATCCGGACCGACCTCCCCGGCCGCCCCCGGCTCCAGGTCGCCCCCGACACCGTCACCTCCAAGCTGCGCCACTCCGCGGTCACCGGCGACAGCGCCGAGATCGAGACCCCCGAACACATCCTCTCGGCCGTGACCGGCCTCGAGCTCGACAATCTCGAGATCGAGATCAGCGCCGCCGAGCTGCCCAACACCGACGGCTCCAGCCTCCCCTTCGTCGAGGCCATCCAGCGCGCCGGCGTCACCGAGCAGGCCGAGGCGAAGAAAGCCCACGTGATCCGCGAGCCCATCTCGGTCGTGGAAAGCGACTGCTCCATCGTCGCCCTTCCGGGCGGCGACGCCCTGACCGTCTCCTACTCGCTCGACTACCCCGGCATCGGCCGCCAGCATTTCACGGCCGAGATCAACGCCGAGACCTACCCCAAGCTCCTCGCCCCCGCGCGCACCTTCTGCACGCAGGCCGAGGCCGACGCCCTCGTCGCCCAGGGCCTGGGCAAGGGCGGCACCTACCAGACCTCGCTCGTGTTCGGCCCCGACGGCCCCGTGCAGAACACGCTGCGCTTCCCCGACGAGCCCGTGCGGCACAAGGTGCTCGACCTCCTGGGCGACCTCGCCGCCCTGGGGGCCTCGCTGCGCGCCCACATCGTGGCCGTCAAGTCGGGCCACACGGCGAACCTCAAGCTCGTCCGCAAGATCGCCGCCGCGTTCGAGAACGCCGGCGGCACCCAGGCCCCCTCGCGCCCGGCGGGCGGGACGCTGCTCGACGTCCGGGAGATCGCCAAGATCCTCCCCCACCGCTTCCCCTTCCTGCTCATCGACAAGGTCGTGGAGCTCGACGGCTACCACCGCGCGGTGGGCATCAAGAACGTGACCTACAACGAGCCTTTCTTCCAGGGCCACTTCCCCGGCCAGCCGCTGATGCCGGGCGTGCTGCAGATCGAGGCCATGGCCCAGCTGGCCGGCGTCCTGCTGATGCGCAAGAGCGACAACCAGGCGAAGGTGGCCGTGCTGCTCTCGCTGGACGCGGTGAAGCTCCGCAAGGGCGTGATCCCGGGCGACCAGCTGCGCATCGAGGTCGAGACGATCAAGGTCAAGGCGCGGACCGGCGAAGTCTTCGGCCGGGCGACCGTCGACGGCGCGCTCGTCGCCGAGGCCAACATGAAGTTCATGCTCATGGACGGGACCAACGCGTGATCGAAATCCAAAATCCCAAATCCAAAATCCCAATGGATCCCCCCCAGCCGCCCCGGGGGGGGCGCACGGGGGGCGGCCCGTTGGGATTTGGGGATTGGGATTTTGGATTTGGAGCGGCCCCCTAATGCCGATCCACTCGACGGCCGTCATCGAGCCCGGCGCGCGCATCCACGCCAGCGCCGAGATCGGCCCCTTCTGCGTCGTGGGCCCGAACGTCACGATCGGCCCCGGCACCAAGCTGCTGCAGAGCGTCACCGTGCTCGGCCGCACCACCATCGGCGCCCGCAACGTGATCCACCCCTACGCCGTCCTCGGCGGCGACCCCCAGGACCTCAAGTTCCGCGGCGAGGACACGATCACCGTCATCGGCGACGAGAACGTCATCCGCGAGAGCGTCACCGTCAACAAGGGCACTCTCGGCGGCGGCGGCGAGACCGTCATCGGCAACCGCAACTACCTCATGGCGGCCGCCCACGTCGCCCACGACACCCTCATCGGCGACCAGTGCGTGATCGCCAACGCCGTCCTCCTCGCCGGCCACATCCGCGTGGAGTCCCACGCGATCCTTTCCGGCTGGGTCTGCGTCCACCACTTCGTCACCGTCGGCCAGCACGCCTTCATCGGCGGCTGCTCCCGCGTCAACCAGGACGCCCCTCCGTTCATGATCACCCAGGGCTTCCAGGGCGAGGTCCGCGGCGTCAACTCCGTCGGCCTCAAGCGCCGCGGGTTCAAGCCCGAGGCCATCAACGCGCTGCGCGACGCCCACCGCATCCTCTGGCGCTCCGGCCTCCCCAAGCCCGACGCCCTCGCCGAGCTCGAAGGCCTCCACGGCGGCTTCCCCGAAATCCGCACCCTCATCGAGTTCCTCCAGGCTTCCGACCGCGGCCGCATGGGCCGCGCCCGCGAGCCCCGCAACACCCCCTCGCAGAACGATCCCGAGTCCGAGCTGCTGGAATAACCGGAACCCGACGACCGGAACCCGGAACCCGAATGACGACAACGACGACCGGAGACGCGAAGCGCGGGAGAGTGACCCGGTGAAGGTCCACCCCACCGCCCTCGTCGACCTCGCCGCCAAGATCGCGGAGGACGTCGAGATCGGCCCCTTCTGCGTCGTCGGGCCGGACGTCGAGCTCGGCCCCGGCTGCCGCCTGCTGGGGCGCGTGCGCCTCGAGGGGCGGATCACGGCCGGCCGCGGGAACGTCTTCCATCCGAACACGGTCGTCGGCGGGGCCCCGCAGGACCTCGGGCCGCCCGCGCCGGACGCGCGCGTCCTCATCGGCGACGACAACGTCTTCCGGGAGTCGGTGACCGTCAACCTGCCGAAGGTGCCGGACCATCCCACCCGGATCGGCTCGCGGAACCGCTTCCACGCGGCGTCCCACGTGGGCCACGACTGCCGGGTCGGCGACGACGCCCTCCTCTGCACCCACGCCGTGCTCGGCGGGCACAGCGTCCTGCAGGACGGCTGCCGCGTCGAGGGCCTCGGCGGCACCCACCAGTTCGTCACCATCGGCCGGCGCTCGTGGTCCCGCAGCCACATCCCCATCACCGAGGACGTGCCGCCCTTCATGTGGATCGACGGCAACCACTTCGAGGTCAAGGGCGTCAACCCCGCCTGCCGGACGGACGCCCTGGAGAAGGCCTACGTGACCATCTGGAAGTCGGGCCTGCCGCGCCCGGAATCGCTCGCCCTCCTGGAGAAGGACCCGTCCCCGGAGGTCCGCGAGCTCGTCCGGTTCCTCCGCGCCAGCATGGGCGGCCGCAACGGACGCGGCGAGGAGGCCCGGCGTGCCTGAGCCCCGAGCGGACCTCCCCGAGGCGCCCCGTCGAGGGGCTGATCCGCGCGTCGCCGTCGTCGGCGTGGGCCACCTCGGCCAGCACCACGCCCGGATCTACAAGGAGCTCGGCGTCCTGACGGCCGTCGCCGACACCCGCCCCGAGCGCGCCGCGGAGATCGCCGGCCCCCTCGGCGTGCCGGTCGTGGCCGACTGGCGCGAGCTCGTCGGGAAGGTCGACGCCGTGAGCGTCGCCGTTCCCACCGTCGCCCATCACGAGGTCGCGAGCGTGTTCCTGAAGGCCGGCATCCCCTGCCTCGTCGAGAAGCCCCTCGCCAAGACCCTCGCGGAGGGCGAGGAGCTCTGCCGCCTGGCCCGCGAGAAGGGCGTCGCCCTCGCCGTCGGCCACGTCGAGCGCTTCAACCCCGCCACCGCCGCGATCCTGGACGTCGTCAAGAAACCGCGCTTCATCGAGGTCCACCGCCTCTCCCCCTTCCGCTTCCGGTCGAGCGACATCGACGTGGTGATGGATCTGATGATCCACGACCTCGACATCGTGCTGCACCTCGCGAAGAGCCCGCTGGCGCGGGTCGACGCCGTGGGGATGTCGCTCCTCTTCGGCCAGGAGGACATCGCCAACGCGCGGCTGGAATTCGAGGACGGCTGCGTCGCGAACCTGACGGCCAGCCGGATCTCCGACAAGACCATGCGCAAGACGCGGGTCTTCTCCGAGGACTGCTACGTCACGGTCGACACCCTGGCCAAGGAGGCCTGGATCTACCGCACGACGCCCCAGCTCGCCTCCGCCCTCGTGAAGATGCCCAAGGACCGCGACCTCTCGCTCGCGGACCTCGCCCAGATCCCCAAGGAGTTCTACTCGATCGAGCAGGTCAAGCTCGTCGAGGAGGAGCCCCTCAAGGCGGAGCTGCGGAGCTTTCTCGACAGCGTCCGGAACCGGACCGAGCCCGTCGTCTCCGGCGACCACGGCGTCCGCGCCATGCGCGCGGCCGAGACGATCCTCAAGGAAATGCGCGCTCACCGATGGAAGTGAGAGCCCAGAGCCAAGAGCCTAGTACCCAGATCGCCCCCCCCGTCCCCCCGGGGGGGAGGGGGACGCCTAGGTTCTTGGCTCTTGGCTCTGGGCTCTCGGCATGACCACGAGCCGCATCGTCGCCGGGGAGACGTCGGGCGACATCCACGGCGCCAACCTCGCGCGCGCGCTCCAGGAGCGCGACCCCTCCGTCCGCCTCGTCGGCGCGGGCGGACAGCACATGCGGGCGGCGGGCGTCGAGATCCTCGAGGACCCGACGTCCCACGCCTCCATCGGCTTCGTCGAGGCGATCAAGAACATCCACCGCTACGCGAAGCTCTACCGCAAGCTGCAGAGCGCGATGCGGACCTACAAGCCGGACGTCGCCGTCCTCATCGACTCGCCCGACTTCAACCTGCCGCTGGCCGGCCGGGCCAAGGACCACGGCATCCCCGTCGTGTACTACATCGGGCCGCAGCTCTGGGCCTGGCGCTCCGGCCGCGTGAAGACGATCAAGCGCGTCGTCCGCAAGATGCTCGTGATCTTCCCCTTCGAGGAGAAGCTCTACCGCGACGCGGGGGTGGACGTCGCCTACGTCGGCAATCCCCTGCTCGACCATGAGAAGGACGTCGACCGCGCCGCCGTCCGCCGCGGCTTCGGCTCGCCGGAGACGCTGATCGGGCTGCTGCCCGGGAGCCGCCGCAAGCAGTTCAAGTCGCTCTTCCCCGTGTTCCGCGACACGGCCGCGCTCATCGCGAAGGAGATCCCGAAGGCCAAGTTCGTCGTCGCCTGCGCGCCCGCGATCGACGCGAAGCCGGCGCGCGACGCGGGCTTCGAGACGGTCGTCGACCGCACGCCGGAGGTGATGGCGGCGAGCGACCTCCTGCTCGTGGCGTCCGGGACGGCGACGCTCGAGGCGGGCATGTACGGCACGCCGATGATCGTGAGCTACAAGCTGAACCCGCTGACGGCCTACACGATCGGGCCGATCGTGCACATGCACATCCAGGACTACGCGCTGGTGAACATCGTGGCGGGCCGGCGGATCGTGCCCGAGTACTACCAGGCCAAGGCCAAGCCCGAGCGGATGGCGGCCGAGGCGCTTGCGATCCTGCGCGACGGCCGCCTCGCGACGATGCGGGCCGACCTCGCCGAGCTTCGCCGCAAGATGGGCGCGAAGGGCGCGTCGGGCCGCGCCGCGGACGAGGTGCTGCGGGTCGCCCGCGAGCGCGCCAGTCCGTCCCCGCCCGTATAATGCCCTGAATTGGAGGTCCCCGCATGCTCCTGCTTCTGACCTGTCTCGCGACGTCCCAGACTCTCGGCGTGGGGGCGAAGGCCCCCGCGGGCGCCGAGACGCTCTTCGACGGCACCCGGGAGATGCTCGACGCGAAGTGGACCTATTGGGAAGGGCCCCGCTACAAGTCGTCGCTCCCCGTGAAGTGGAAGATCGTCGACGACCCGGCGGGCGGCGGGACCGTGATGATGAGCCACGACCCCAACGTCCCCCTCGGCCTCTACGGCGCGGCCGACCTGATCACGAAGAAGGAGTACCGCGACTTCCGGCTGCACGTCGAGTTCCTCGTCGTCAAGCCGGGCGGCAACAGCGGCGTCTACCTCCAGAACCGCTACGAGATCCAGATCCTCGACGGCGACCGCACCAAGCACGGGATGGGGGCGGTCATCAACGAGACCGAGTCCCCCTACGACGCCTACGCCGGCGCCGGAAAGTGGAACGCCTACGACATCAACTTCCGGGCCGCCCGCTTCGCCGACGGGAAACGCGCCGAGAAGGCGCTCGTCTCCATGTACTTCAACGGGAAGTCCGTCCACAAGAACGTGGCGATCACCAAGGTCTGGGGAGGCAAGAACTCCGGCCTCGACGGCGGCAACGACGGCGGGGCGGGGATCACCGACGTCCCCGGCGGCCTGAAGCTCCAGAACGAGGGGCACGAGATCCTCTACCGGAACATCTGGATCCGGGAGCTGGACCTCAAGGAGCCGACCACGGAGTTCACCGAGTAGGCGTCAGGGGTCGATCGAATAGCCCGGGCGCGGCTTGTACGTGAGCCACGCGTTGGCGTCGGCGAAGTTCGAGAACTGCCGCTTCTCGGCGTCCCACTTCAGCTCCTGGCCCGGGAAGCGCAGCGCGACGCAGCCGAGCAGGATGGCCTGCGTGAACGGCGCCGCGTATTCGAACCCGCTGCCGGTGGCCTTCGTGTCCTTCGACTCCGCCGCCTTGACCCACTGCGCGTAGTGGTTCGTCCCCTTCAGGTTCTTCTTCACGCCCTGCCAGTGCGCGTCGGCTTCCTTCACCGCCGCGGCGTCGGGCGTCTCGCCCACCGCGATCACCCGCGGCTCCCCGGCGTGCGAGCCGCCCGCGGCCGTGAGCTTCGAGCCGATGACCATGCAGCCGTTGTCGCCGACCTTGGCCTCCGGCGACAGCCCGGCCGGCATCGGCGGCATCTTCTTGCCGTCGTGCCAGGTCAGCTTCACCCCGTTCGGCATCTTCGGAGAAGGCGCGAAGGTGTACTCGATCACCGACCACTTCGGATACGCGACCCCCGCCGGCGCCGACGCCTCGGCCTTGACCGAGCTCGGCAGGCCGAGCCCGAAGATCCAGAACGCCGGGTCCATGTTGTGGCAGGCCATGTCGCCCATCGCGCCCGTGCCGAAGTCCCACCAGCCGCGCCAGTTGAACGGCAGGTAGCGCTTCGCGTAGGGCCGGGTCGCCACCGGGCCCAGCCAGAGGTCCCAGTCCAGGCTCGCCGGCGTCGGCTCCTCCTTCGGCAGCTCCGTCATCCCCTGCGCCCAGATGGGGCGGTCGGACCACGTGTGGATGTGCTTCACCTCGCCGAAGGCCCCGCCCTTCGCCATCTCCTCCCAGAGCTTCAGCCCCGTGCCGGCGTGGCCCTGGTTGCCCATCTGCGTGACGAGGCCCTTCGCCTTCGACAGCTCCAGCAGCGACTGGCACTCGTGGAAGGTCCGCGCCAGCGGCTTCTGCACGTAGACGTGCTTGCCCCGGCGCATGGCGTCGAGCGCCGCGACGGCGTGGATGTGGTCGGGCGTCGACACCACCACGGCGTCGATGTCCTTCTCCACCTCGTCCAGCATCTTCCGGAAGTCCTTGAAGCGCTTCGCGTCGGGATGCTTCGCGAAGGCGTTCTTGGCGCGCTCCTCGTCGACGTCGCACAGGGCCACGAGCTTCGCGCCCGCGCCCATCACGGCGCCGCGGTCGCCCTCGCCCATGCCCCCGACGCCCACCTGGGCGAAACGGAGCGGATCGCGGCGCGGCGCGGCGCCCGCGGGCAGCGCGGCCAGGCCCGCGAGGCCGCCCGACATCGACAGGAAGGTCCGGCGCGACGTTCTCATGGCTTTCCTCTCAAGCAGTGCCTAGGATACGCCCGAAGGGGCCGCCGGCGTACTGTATTCATGACATTCCTTCTCCTCGCCCTGGCGCTCCAGGACGCTCCTGAAGCCGACATCCTCCGCGCCGCCGACGCCGGCGGCGGCCTCGCCGTCGTCCTCGGCGTCGGCGACGGCGCGCTCGCCGAGCGCCTCGCCTCCCGCGGCGGCTGGGTCGTCCATGCCCTCGAAGCCGACGCCGCCCGCGTCCGGACCGCCCGCGAGCGCCTCTCCCGCGCCGGCCTCGGCGGCCGCGCGACCGTCGAGCACGCCGCCTGGCCCTCCCTGCCCTACGGCGATCTCCTCGTGAACCTGCTCGTCGCCGCCGATCCGGCCGTCGACGACGCCGAGATCCTCCGCGTCCTCGCTCCCGAAGGCCGCGCCTGGACGCGGCGCGACGGCCGCTGGACCGCGACGCGCAAGGCCCGCCCCGCCGAGTTCGGCGAATGGACCCACTCCCGCCACGCCGCCGACGGCAACATGGTCTCCACCGACCGCGCCGTGGCCGCGCCCCAGGGCATCCGCTGGATCGCCGGCCCCGCCCAGGACGACGGCGGCCGCAAGTGGTACTACGACCACATCCTCGTCTCCTCCGGCGGCCGCAACATCTACGCCACCGAGGAGGGCCTCGTCGCCCGCGACGCCTCCAACGGCCTCCTCCTTTGGAGCCGCGCCTTCAAGGCCCCCGCCGTCAAAGAGAAGGGCCTCCCGCTGCCCCTCGACGCCCCCGTCGATCCCAAGAAGCCTCTCAAGCTCGGCCAGCGCGCCACCCGCGTCCGGCCCGTCCTCCGGGGCGACGCCCTCTATCTCACCGAGAACACGTCCCTCCTCGAGATCGACGCCCGCTCGGGCGAAACCCGCGCGACCCTCGGCGACGTCCGCGAGCCGCGCGACATCCTCGTCGACGGCGGCCTGCTCATCGTCTCCGACGCCGACGGCCTTCGCGCCTGGTCCCTCGAGACGCGCAAGCTCGCGTGGAAGGCGGACGTCGACGCCCGCCGGATGGCGGCGTCGGGCGGCGGCCTCTTCGCCGTGACGGCGACGGACATCGCGCGCTTCGACCTGGCGACGGGCAAGGTCGCCTGGCGGACGCCGGATCCCGACGCGGCGCTCGCGCTGAGCGTGACGGCGAAGGACGGGTTCCTGGTGCTGGAAAAGTCGAGCCTGCGGGACGACGGCACCGGCTGCGGCATCCGCGTCTACGGCACGGAGGACGGCGCCCTCCGCTGGGCCCGCGACTACAAGCCGGACATGACGCACTACCGGGAGGCGCGGGCGTACTTCGCGAAGGGCCTGCTCTGGATCCAGGGCGACAAAGACAAGATCCTGGGGCTCGACCCCAAGAGCGGCTCGGAGCGCCTGGCCTGGGGGAGCCAGGGCAAGCACTGCGCCAGCCCCGTGGCGACCGAGCGCTTCTTCATGGCCCCCGAATGCGAGTTCACGGACTTCGAGACGGGCGTCCGCACGCGCTCGCGCATCTTCAAGAGCGCCTGCCGCCTCCCCTTCATCCCCGCCAACGGCCTCCTCTACACCTTCCCCGTGCAGTGCGAGTGCTTCCCCATGCTCCGCGGCTACATGGCGCTCGCGCCGACGGCGCCGCCGACGTCCCTCGCGAAGGTCCCGCGCCTCACGCCCGGCGCGGCCGCCGACGCCGCCCCCCTGCTCAAGCCGGCGGAGGCCGTCGACGCCGAATGGCCGACGTACCGGCACGACGTCCACCGCAGCGCCGCGACGCCGATGGCGATCTCCGCGGACCGGTTGAAAGTCGCGTGGACGGCGAAGGCCGTCGCGCCGGCGGAGGGCCCGTCGGCCGTCGAGTGGCGCGCCAACCCCTACGTCCGCGGCCCGCTGACGCCGCCGGTGGCGGCGGCGGGGCGGGTGATCGTGGCCGCGCCCGACCGGCACCTGGTGCTCGCCTTCGACGCGCGCGACGGCAAGGCGCTCTGGACGTTCGAAGCGGAGGGCCGGATCGACCTGCCGCCCACGATCCACGAGGGGCTCTGCCTGTTCGGAGGCCGCGACGGCCGGGTTTACGCGCTGCGCGTCGCCGACGGCGCGCTCGCGTGGCGGCTGCGGCTGGCGCCGGTCGAGGCCCGGCTCCCCGCCTGGGGCCAGCTCGAGTCGCCGTGGCCGGTCGTCGGCAGCGTCCTCGTCGACGGCGGGGTCGGCTACGCGGCGGCGGGCCGCCACCCCTCGGCGGACGGCGGCGTGAAGGTCGTCGCGTTCAAGCCGCGCACCGGGG
>DASVNH010000224.1:0-67347 GCA_036383955.1 Planctomycetota bacterium
CAGGCCTCGCCGTCCGCGAGCTCCGGCCGCGCCGCCGCGCCGCGGTCGAGCAGCGTCTCCGCGTCGGGATTCAGCAGCGGCTCGCCCTGCGCGAGCCAGATCAGGACGTTGACCGCCACGATCACGACGCCCACCGGCGCCGCCTGGAGCGGGCTGATCCGTTCGACCGGGGCGGGCTTGTCCGGGCGCGCGCGTTCCGAGAGCTCCCCCCCGAGCCAGTGGAACGGCGGCGCCATGCCCAGCGCGCGCTCGTAGTCCAGCCGCGCCTCGGCCTTGCGTCCCAGCTCCTCCTTCGCCCGGCCGCGGAAGTAGAAGCTCTCGACGTCCTCCACCGACGCCTTCGCCGCCCGCTCGAGGTCCTCGAGCGCGCCGGCCTCGTTCAAGCCTCCCCCGAACGGCGGGGCCTTCCCGCCTCCGAAGCGCGCCAGGGCCCGGCAGAAGAGCGGCGTGGGATGTCCGGGCGCCAGCTCGATCGCCCGCTCGAGGTCCCGCATGGCTTCGGTCGGATAGCCGGCCAGCCGGTACTGCGTCGACCGCTCGACCAGCGCGGGGACGTCGTCGGGCCTCTTGTCGAGCAGGGCGGTCCAGTCTTTCACGGCCCCCTTGGCGTCCCGCAGCCAGCCGCGGGTCCGCGCGCGCAGCCGCAGCACGCCCGCCTCGGTGACGCCCGCCTCGACCACCCGGTCCAGCAGCGCCCGCGCCGCCTTGTGCTCGCCCAGCGCCGCCGCCGCGAAGGCCCGGTATTGCAGCGACAGCAGGTCGTCGGCGGCCGCGTCCTTCACGGCCTTCAGGTCCGCCCGGCCCGCCTCCTCCTCCCCGAAGCCCGTCCGCCACAGCGCGCGCCAGTAGAGCGCCGGCACGTGCGCCGGATCCGCGCGCAGCGCCGCCTCCGCGTCCTGGAGAGCCGCGCGGGGGTCGGCCGCCAGCCGCGCCCGGGCCAGCAGGGCGTCGGCGCAGGCGGGATCGAGGGCGAGGGCGCGCTCGACGTCCTCCTTCGCCCCCGCGGCGTCGCGGACCGCCGCCCGGCCCGCGTAGAGCGCGGCCGCGCCGGGAAAGTCCCGGATCGCCTGGTCGTAGGCGTCCCGGGCGCCCGCGACGTCCCCCGCCCACAGAAGCTTCCGGGCGTGATCGCGGCGGTCCAGCACGTCAGTCCCCGCGCGCGATCAGGGCCGCCGAGTAGCCGGCGCCAAAGCCGTTGTCGATGTTGACCGTCGTCACGCCCGAGGCGCAGGAGTTGAGCATCGCGAGCAGCGTCGCGAGCCCCTCGAAATTCGCGCCGTAGCCCACGCTCGTCGGCACGGCGATCACGGGACGTCGGACGAGCCCGCCGATCACGCTCGCGAGCGCGCCTTCCATGCCGGCCACCACGACCACGACCTTCGCGTCCGTGACCAGCCGCTGATGCGCGAGCAGCCGGTGGACCCCGGCCACGCCGACGTCGTACAGCGTCTTCACGCGCGCGCCCAGCGCCTCGGCCGTCACCCGCGCCTCCTCGGCGACCGGGATGTCGGCCGTGCCCGCCGACACGACCAGCGCGTAGCCGTCGTGGAGCGGAGGACGTCCGCCCACCGTCACGCAGCGCGCGGCCTCGTGCCAGGCGGCGCGGCGGTCGATCTTGCGGAGGGCCCGGTGGATCTCGGGCGTGGCGCGCGTGGCCAGGAGGTCGCCGTCGCGCCGCAGGATCTCGCGGGCGATCGCGACGACCTGCTTCAGCGTCTTGCCGCGGCAGTAGATCACCTCCGGGAAGCCGCAGCGCAGCGCGCGATGGTGGTCGACCTTCGCGAATTCGAGGTCGCCGAAGGGGAGGTCGCGAAGCTCGCGGAGCAGCGCGTCCTGCGGGAGGCGGCCGCGGCGGTAGCGATCGAGGAGGGACTTGAGGCGGCGCTCGTTCATGGGGATCCGAATTGTATACTGGCGCGACCATGAGCGTCAAAGCCCCGGTTCCTCGCGCGTACTGGGTGCTCTCCGTGCTGCTCTGCCTCTGCACGCTCGTCGCCCTCTGGATCACCGCCTGGAA
Organism: Planctomycetota bacterium; assembly: GCA_036383955.1. Taxonomy (GTDB): domain Bacteria; phylum Planctomycetota; class MHYJ01; order MHYJ01; family JACPRB01; genus JACQFK01. The sequence goes on from DASVNH010000224.1 coordinate 2,018, forward strand.
GATCCGCCAGGACAAGGTCGCGGCCCGCCGCGGAGGACGTCAGGACGAGCCCTCGGAAACCGACCGCCTCCGCCGTCTGCCGCTCGCCCGGGGCAAGAGCGTGCGGGCGGGCCATTTCAAGCTGGGCTATCCCCGCGACGGCGCGCTGCAGGTGCTCGACCTCAACGCGCGGACCCTCGTCACGTTCACGGACATCGCTCCCGGAGAGCGCCGCGGCTGGCAGGAGCTGCGGCTGACCTGCGTCGCCGCCGATCCGCAGGCCTACCTGATCGAAGCCGAGTTCCGCCCCGGCTCCGCCTGCCTCGGCCCCGGCGAGTACGCGGACCTCAAGGCGGGGCTCCAGATCGAGCTCGACGAGGGGCGGCTCCTGACCGTCGTGCGCTGGGACGCGGAGAAGCCCGAGATCTATCTGGCGGGCCCCTCGGGCGAGGCCGGGCTGGCCGACGGGGGCGAGTTCAGGATCCCGCCCTACCGCGCCCGGCTGGCCGGCCGCGTGCTGCGCGTTTCCCGCGACTAGCCGGCCGCCCCGGGGGTTCAAGCCCTGTATGAAAAACCATAAATCGTACTGTCCAATTTATGGTGCCTTCGTCGCGCTTCTCCTCCTCCTCGGCGCGGCGCCCGACGAGAAGCTCAACGTGCTGTTCATCGCCGTCGACGACCTCAAGCCCGCCCTGGGCTGTTACGGCGACGCGCTCGCGAAGACGCCAAACCTCGACGCCCTGGCTGCGCGCGGCACCGCGTTCACGCGGGCCTACTGCCAACAGGCGGTCTGCAGCCCCTCGCGCTCATCGCTGCTCACGGGCCGCCGCCCCGACACGACCAAGGTCTGGGACCTCGAAACGCACTTCCGGACCGCCCTGCCGGACGTCGTCACCCTCCCCCAGCACTTCAAGGCCCACGGCTGGCACACGCAGGCCTTCGGCAAGATCTATCACGGCGGCTACGACGACAAGCCCTCGTGGAGCGTCCCGACGACCACCCCGAAGAAGCCCAACGTCGGGCCCGAGGGCCAGGCCCTCGTCAAGCGCCTCAAGGAGGAGCGGCCGAACGACGACAAGATCCGCGGCCTCCCGTTCGAGGCCCCGGACGTCGACGACGCCTCCCTCGCCGACGGCTCGATCGCGGACCAGGCGATCGACGCCCTGCGCGGCCTCAAGGACAAGCCGTTCTTTCTGGCCGTCGGGTTCCTCCGCCCGCACCTGCCCTTCGTCGCGCCGAAGAAGTACTGGGACCTCTGGAAGCCCGCGGACTTCGCGCTGCCCGAGGGGACGTCGATCGACGGCGCCCCGAAATGGGCCCCGCAGGCGGGGGGCGAGCTGCGGCAGTACCACGACGTCCCGAAAAGCGGCGACCTGCCGGACGCGCTGCGGCGGAACCTGCTGCACGGGTACTACGCGGCGACGGCCTACATGGACGCGCAGCTGGGGCGGGTCATGAAGGAGCTGGACGCGCTCGGGCTGCGGGAGAAGACGGTGGTGGTCGTCTGGGGCGACCACGGCTGGCATCTCGGCGACCACGGGATGTGGTGCAAGCACACGAACTACGAGCAGGCCACGCGGGCGCCGCTGATCGTCGCGGCGCCGCGTTACAAATCAAACGGTTTGATTTGTAACAGCCTCGTCGAGTTCGTGGACGTGTACCCGACGCTGGCGGAGCTGGCGGGGCTGCCGCTGCCGGAGGGGCTCGAGGGCACGAGCTTCGCGCCGCTGCTCGACGACGCGAAGAAGCCCTGGAAGAAGGCGGCCTTCAGCCAGTACCCGCGCGGGATTCCGGGGACGGGGCGCTGCATGGGATACTCGATGCGAACCGAGCGCTGGCGCTTTGTCGCCTGGGAGGCCAAGGCGGTCGCCGAGTACGAGCTCTACGACCTCGAGAAGGATCCCGGCGAGACCGTGAACCTGGCGAAAAAGCCCGAGCACGCCGAGCTCGTCAAGACGCTGACGGCCCAGCTCAAGGCCGGCTGGAAGGAAGCCAAACCGTGAAGAAGCTCCTGTTCGCGCTCCTGCTCCTGGGCGCCGGCCGCGAGACGCGGCCCAACATCCTCGTGCTCATCGCCGACGACTGGGGCTACGGCCACGCGGGCGTCTACGGCGACAAGGTCGTGCGGACGCCCACCTTCGACCAGCTGGCCTCCGAAGGCGTGCTCTTCCAGCGCGCCTTCTGCGCCTCGCCGTCCTGCACGCCCTCGCGCGCCGCCCTGCTGACGGGCCAGCACATCCACCGCCTGCGCGACAGCGGCAACCTCTGGAGCACGCTCTCGCCGAAGATCGACGTCTACCCCGACCTCCTGGAAAAGCAGGGCTACACCGTCGGCCTCCGCGGCAAGGGCTGGGGCCCCGGGGACTTCAAGGCAGACGGCCGCGCGCGCAACCCCGCGGGGCCGAACGTGAAGGACTTCGGCGACTTCCTCAAGGGCGTGCCCGCCGACAATCCCTTCTGCTTCTGGTTCGGCTCGTCCGACCCCCACCGCGCGTACGAGAAAGGCTCGGGCGCGAAGTCCGGGTTGAAGGCGGAGGACGTCGTCGTGCCGCCCTACTTCCCGGACACCCCCGACGTCCGCAATGACATCCTCGACTACTACTTCGAGGTCCAGCGCTTCGACCGCGATTGCGCCGACCTCCTCAAGACGCTCGAGGCGTCGGGCCGCGCCGCCGACACGATCGTGGTCGTCACGAGCGACAACGGCATGCCCTTCCCGCGCTGCAAGGCGAACGTCTACGACTCCGGGACGCGCATGCCGCTGGCGATCCGGTGGACGTCGAAGATCAAGCCCCGGGTCGTCGACGCCCTGGTCAGCCATACGGACCTGGCGCCGACGTTCCTCGAGGCGGCGGGCCTGCCCGTGCCGCCGGAGATGACGGGCCGTTCGCTGCTGCCCCTGCTGAAAGGCGAGGCCCAGGAGCGGAGCCGCGTGTTCTTCGGCCGCGAGCGGCACGCGAACGTGCGGCAGGGCGACCTGAGCTATCCCTGCCGCGTGATCCGCACGGCGGACTTCGCCTACGTCCGCAACCTGCGGCCCGACCGCTGGCCGGGCGGCGACCCCGAGCAGTACTTCGCGGTGGGCCCCTTCGGCGACTGCGACAACGGGCCGACGAAGGACGTCGTGCTCTCCGACCGCGCCTGCGCCTCCTTCCAGGGGGCGTTCGGGAAGCGGCCCGAGGAGGAGCTCTTCGACCTCGGCAAGGACCCGCACCAGCTGAAGAACCTGGCCGCCGACCCGACCTATGCCGAGGTGAAGGCGAAGCTGCGCGCCGAGCTCGACGCCTGGCTCAAGGAGACGGGCGATCCTCGCGCGCTGGATCCGGCGTCGGACGTCTTCGACAAGTACCCGTACCACGGCAAGCGAGGATAAGTGTTACAAAGCATCCAGTTTAGTTCGTAACATCGTGCCGTGATTCTCATCCTGGCGCTCCTGCAGGAGCTCACGATCACGGGCGAACGCTTCGCCTGGAAGGACGCGGAGCGGACGTTCGAGGGGATCTACCTCAAGCCGGCCGGCGACGGCCCCTTCCCCGCCGTGCTGATCAGCCACGGCCTGGGCGGCAACCCCGAGGGCTTCAGCCTCCCCAAGGCCAGGGAGATGGTGAAGTGGGGCCTCGTCTGCATCGGACCCGCCTACACCCACGCCGGCAAGGGCGGCGATCGCGCGACGTTCGGAGCGAGCGACGAGAATCTCAAGCGGGCGGCGATCTGCCTCGACATCCTCGGCAAGCAGCCTTACGTCGACGCCAAGCGGATCGCGGCCTACGGCAACAGCATGGGCGCGTTCGTGACGGTCGGGCTGGCGGCCGTCGACACCCGCCTGAAGGCCGCGGCGATCACGGCCGGGGGCGTCGCGCCCAAGGACGGCCTGCCCGCCCCCTCCGAGGCCGTCGCCGCCAAGATCCGCGTGCCCATCTACACGCTGCACGGGATGTCGGACACCACCGTCCGCCCCGAGCAGTCGCAGAAGCTCAACGACATCCTCGCGACGTCCATGGTCTCGAACGGCCGCGCGACGTACGAGGGCGTCGGCCACAACCTGCACCAGGAGAAGGCGGCGGACGTCTACGCCAAGATCAAAGCCTGGTTCGAAAAGCACGGCGTGTTGCGGTAGCAGGTTCAGGTTCAGGTTCAGGTTCAGGTTCAGGTTCAGAAAATCCCCCCCTTCCCCCCCCCGGGGGGGGATACTGATCCACAAGGTCATCAGGAGCATCGGGGGGAGCGTCCTGTACCTGTACCTGAACCGGTCGTCAGGCGTGGTGTTTGGTGGCCGTCGCGTCGAGCCACAAGTCGCTCGCGCGGCCGGCCTTCAGCAGGTGCCAGCCCAGGCCGGCGATCATCGCGGCGTTGTCGCCGCAGTAGGCCGGCGGCGGAAAATAGGTCTGACATCCGTCGCGCGCGGCCGCCTTCTCCAGCTTCTCCCGCAGGCGCGTGTTGCAGGCCACGCCCCCGCCCACCGCGATCCTCGACGTCCGCGCCGCGCGGCAGGCCTTCAACGTCTGCTCGACGAGCATGTCGACGACCGCCTCCTGGAAGCCGGCGGCGACGTCCTTCCGCTCCTCCTCGGACAGCGTCATCGGCTTCTTCGCGTCCTGCCCGCGCACCCGGTAGAGCACGGCCGTCTTGATCCCGCTGAAGCTGAAGTCGAGGTTCTCCGGCACCGTCCGCTTGAAGACGATCTTGCCCGGATCGCGGCCCTTCGACAGGGCGTCGATGATCGGCCCGCCCGGAAACCCGAGCTGCAGCATCTTCGCCACCTTGTCGAACGACTCGCCCGCGGCGTCGTCGGTCGTCGCCCCCAGCGGCGCGTGGTCCATCTCGCTCGTCGAGCGGTAGAGGCTCGTGTGGCCGCCGGAGACGACGAGGCTCACGCAGGGGAAGGCCAGGTCCGGATGCGCCAGCTTCACGCCGTAGATGTGGCCGTGGATGTGGTCGACGCCCACCAGCGGCTTCCCCGTCGCGAGCGCGAGCGACTTCGCGAAGGACACCCCCACGAGGAGCGCGCCGACCAGGCCCGGGGTGTTCGTGACGGCGAAGCCGTCGACGTCCTTCAACGCCACGCCGGCGTCGGCGAGGGCCTTTTCGACGACCGGCTGGACGCTCTCGATGTGGGCGCGGCAGGCGATCTCGGGGACGACGCCGCCGTAGACGCGATGGATGTCGATCTGCGACCGCACCACGTTCGAGCGGACGTCGACGCCATCCGCCACGACGGCCGCGGCCGTCTCGTCACAGCTCGATTCGATCCCGAGGATGAGCACTAGTTCTCGGAGGGCTTGTCTTTCTTGAGGACGCGGGCTTCGACCTTGGGGTCGCGGTTCTGCATCTTGGCCTTCAGCACTTCGAGGCCGGCCTCGAGCTGGTGGTCCTTGAAGCCCTCGGGGATCGGGGGGCGCTCGCCCTTGACGATGCGCTCGTCGTTCCAGGTCCGCATGAGGGCGGACTCCTCTTCCTGGCTCATTTCGATGAGGAAGTCGGGGTCGAGGCCGTAGTCCTTCTTCCCTTCCTCCTTGTGGACGCTGGTGCCCTTCGGCGTGAAGTAGCGGGCCGTGGTGAGCTTGAGGTGGGAGCCGTCGGACAGCGTGAAGGGGGTCTGGACCGAGCCCTTCCCGAACGTGCGGGTGCCGACGAGCGTCCCGCGGCCGTGGTCCTTCATGGCGCCCGCGAAGATCTCGCTGGCGCTCGCGGTGGACTGGTTCACGAGCACGACGAGCGGCATCGGCGGCAGGGTGTCGCCCTTCTTGGCGGACGCCTCGCGCAGGTCTTCCGGCGTCTTGCCCCGCGTGGTCACGATCACGCCCGCGTCGAGGAAGCGGTCGGACAAGGCGATGCACTCGGTCAGCAGGCCGCCGCCGTTGAAGCGGAGGTCGATGACCATCGACGTCATGCCCTTGGCCTGGAGATCCTTCACGGCCGCGTCGAACTGCTCCATCATCTCCGTGAAGTCGCTGATGCGGATGTAGCCCACGCCGTCGTTCAGCATCTTCGGCTTCACGGCCTTCACCACGATGATCTTCCGGGTCAGGGTCACTTTGAAGAGCTGCTCGCGGCCCTTGCGCGACATCGTGAGCGTGACGGGCGTGCCGGGCTCGCCTTTGATCTTGCGGACGACGTCCTGCAGAGGCTGGCCCTTGATGGAGGCGCCGTCGACTTCCCGGATCTGGTCGCCGGGAAGGATGTCGGCCGCGAACGCCGGCGAGTCCTCGATGGGGGTTTCGACGGTCATGAAGCCGGTCTTGGGATCGGAGCCGACGATGATGCCGACGCCGCCGAACTGGCCGCGCATGTGCTGGTCTTCGAAGTCCTTGTACTCCTGGGCGGTGTAATACTCGCAATAGGGGTCGAGCTTGGAGGCCATGCCCTCGACGGCGGCGTCGAGGAGGGCTCCGGGGGCGACCTCGCCGTACCAGCGCTTCTGGATGCGGTCGAGGGCGTCGCCGACCTTGGCGGCGCCGTCGCCGGCGGAGCGCTTGCCGATCTGGATGCCGGTGCCGAGGCCCAGGAGGCCGAAGACGACGGCATAGAGGGGCAGGAGGGCGGCGACCAGGGACGGCTTCCGGGGGAACATGGAAGACTCCTTGTTTGGGCGGTCGCATTATACCATCGGCGGGGTATAATTCGGAGAGCCATAGGGAGCCCCCCGGGGGCTGGGGATTGATAGGGTAAAGGCGAACGCAGCATGGAGTCTCACCAGACCGAGACCCGGCGTATCGACAAGTTCACCATGCAGGCGGCCCTGGCGGGCGCCGGCAAGACCATGGACTTCCCCAAGCTGCTCGAGGAGCTGAAGGCGCTCAAGCAGCGCTCGTACACGCTCGACCTCCAGCGCCTGGAGGATTCGCAGCGCCAGGAGCTCGACGCGGCCATGAAGGCGGCCGAGAAGCGGGTGAAGGGCGGGGGCGTCGAGCTGCTGAAGGCGCAGGCGGAAGAGCGCCGGATCGCGGAGTCGAAGCACCTGCGCGACAAGGAGCTCCTGAACGCCAAGTTCCAGAAGCTCGACCAGACCCTGTCCGGCCTGGGCCTCTTCCTCGGGCAGCTCGGCCCGGTGAAGGACCTGGAGCTGAAGATCCGGGAGCAGGAGGCGGCGCTCAAGAAGCAGGAAGAGGAGCTCAACGTCCAGCGCAAGGTGTTCGCGCGCGAGAAGGACGACCTGGAAGTCGAGCGCAACCTCCTGCGCGAGTCCGAGGCCAAGCTGGTCGAACGCGAGAAGATCCTCGAGGACGGCCTGAAGAACCTGGACGTGGTGGCGCGCTCGAAGGAGCTGGAGCAGCTGCGCGAGGATCTCGACGCCAAGCTCAAGGCCTACATGGACGGCGAGGCCCTGCTCGAGAAGCAGCGCGAAGAGCTCAACAGCGACGCCGACAAGCTGGGCGAGGCGCGGGCGGAAGTCGACCGCGTGGTCGAGCAGCTCGAGGCGGAGCGCGACGGCCTCCGCAAGCAGAAGGCGGACATGGCCGACGCGGTGGCGAAGGACATGGCGCGGACGTTCGAAGGGCTGATCCGCGACCTCCTCAAGGAGCGCGAAGCCGAGGAAGCGGCGAAGCCGAAGCCCAAAGCCGCGCCTCCCCCCTCCAAGCAGCCCAACATCTGGGGCGACATTCCCGAGTAGCGTTCCCCCCACCGGCCACGTTCACCGTCTCGACCCGGATGGCACATGAGTTGCGTCATCGGATCGTGAACATGGAACCGTGGAAGCGCGTGGAAGGCCTGGCGCTTTGGAGCCTGGAGAACGCCAACCAGCTGCCTCCCCGCGAGGTGACGCGCGGCATGGCGATCCTGCTTCGCCACTGGCGCTACCCCCGGTCCGGCGATCACGTCTCGTGGAGCCTCATCCTTCCGGCGCGCGACTACCGGACCCGGAGGGCGCTCCTGCGCGAAGTGGCGTGGGATCGGCTGGCCGACTGGAAGCGGATGAACGCGCCGCTGGAGGCGCTCAAGCGCCGGCAGGGGCAGGAGCCGTCCCTGCGCGTGCGCGACGCGGAGCTGGGCTGGGAGGAAATCGAGCCCTCGCTGCGCCGGCTGGGGGGCGTCAGCGGGACGATCCCGCCTTCGCGGGCGGGGGAAGCGTCCAAACTCGACGCCTTCGGCCTGCAAGGGTTCCGCTCGCTGGCGCATGTTACCCTCCGCTGGACCGGGAAGGGTCCGCGGTCCTGGTCGGACGCGCTCTCCGGCATCGGCAAGCTCCGGTCGGTCTTCGTCAAAGCCATGCGGGAGCGCGACCGGACCGGCCACGACGAGATATCAAAATGAGCTCCCGCCCGACCATCTTGATCGACCCCGCCGCCTCCGTCCCGAGGGAACGCGTGGCACGCGCCTTGCGTTTGTGACCCGATGAGCGTCCGCATGGCGAAGAAGCGACACACGTCTAGGAAGAACGCGAAGCATCCCGGCGGCTTCTGGGATCGCAGCGAGGCGAGCCCGGCGATCATCTCCGTGCGGAACAACTCCTCCCGCCTGTCCCGCGCCTCGGCTTTCCTGCTCCGGCTCCTGGGGCTGGGACGTCGCGCGAAAAAGGATTGAAAGGGCATCCGATGAATCTGCACGTAGGCAACCTGGCGGCCGGCATGACGGTGAAAGCGCTCCGCGAAGCCTTCGAGCCGCACGGGAAGGTCGGCGCCGTGACGATTCCCTCCACCGGCATGCACGAGGGGGAGGCGACCGGCACCCATCGCGGCTACGGCTTCGTCAGGATGCCGGACAAGGCCCAGGCCGTGGCGGCGGTCGCGGCGCTCCACCAGCGCCCCCTCGGCGGACAGGCCGTCACGGTTCAGCTGGCGCGGGCGCCTCGGCGCGGATGATGAGCGAGAAACTGCGCATGAGCACGCGCCGGCAATTCGGCGCGTCGTCCAACCGGGCCCGGCTGAATCGCGAGCTGGTGGACGCCGTCTCCGCCGCGGCGAAGATCTGCGACACCTGCCGCGAGATCCACGCGGATCTGGAGACGGATCCGGAGGGCGGGAATTTCGTGGAGGCCGCGAGCTTCCCCGGAGCGACCATCGACAAGCTCGACGCCCACTTCCGGGCGCACTGGAAGGACGCGTACGAGCTCGTCACCGGCTCCGCGGCCAGGACTTGATTCCTACGGCTGGCGGGAGGGCCGCCGCTTCGCTTCCCTGACGGACTCCCGCGCGATCCGGGCGTAGTCTTCCAGGCGCTGGTCGGCGGCGTCGAACGCCTCGCGGATGGCCATGGGGATGTCTTCCCCGCTCTGGTGATTGATGACGATCCGCGACTCGGGGACGGCGAGGTAGACGCGGATCCGGAACCGGCCCGGCAGCGGATGCTGCCCGGGCCCGTCCACGACGACCCGGCACTGCTGCAGCTTCCCGAAGAAGTGCGCCAGCTTGTCCGCCCTCTCCCGCACGTGCCCGGCGAGATGCTCCGACAGCAGCTTCCCCGGATCCTCCAGCTTCAGGTCGACGCGCATGGCCTACATCCCTTCTTCCATCTGGCCCATTCCGCCCGCCGCGGCGGGAGCCTTCTCGGGGATCTCGGCAATGATCGCCCCGGTCGTCAGCAGCAGCGAGCTCACGCTCGCCGCGTTCTCGAGCGCGCAGCGCACGACTTTCGTCGGGTCGATGACGCCCGCCTTGAACATGTCGCCGTATTCGAGGGTCTCGGCGTCGAAGCCGAAACTCGCGTCCTTCGATTCCATCACCTTGCTCACCACCACCCCGCCGTCCACCCCGGAATTCAGGGCGATCTGCTTGATCGGCGCCTCGACGGCCCGGCGGACGATGTCGATGCCGGTCTTTTCGTCGTCGTCGACGGCCTTGAGGCGGTCGAGCGCCTTCGCCGCCCGCAGGAGAGCCACGCCGCCTCCGGGCAGGATGCCCTCCTCGACGGCCGCCCGGGTCGCGTGAAGCGCGTCCTCGACGCGGAGCTTTTTCTGCTTCATCTCGACTTCCGTGGCCGCGCAGACCTTGAGCTGCGCGACGCCGCCGGCGAGCTTGGCCAGGCGTTCCTGGAGCTTCTCCTTGTCGTAGTCGGACGTCGTGGTTTCCATTTCCTTCTTGATCTGGGCGATGCGGCCCTGGATGGCCTTCGTCTCGCCGGCGCCCTCGATGATCGTGGTGTTCTCCTTCTCGACCACGACCTTCTTGGCGCGGCCCAGGAGGGTGAGGTCGACCTTCTGGAGGTCGATGCCCAGGTCCTCGAAGACGGCCCGGCCGCCGGTGAGGACGGCGATGTCCTCCATCAGGGCCTTGCGGCGGTCGCCGTAGCCCGGCGCCTTGACGGCGCAGATGTTGAGGGTGCCGCGGAGCTTGTTGACGACGAGGGTGGACAGCGCGTCGCCCTCGACGTCCTCGCTGAGGATGAGGAGAGGCTTGCCGGTCTTGGCGATCGCTTCGAGGAGCGGGATGAGGTCCTTCACCGCGGAGATCTTCTTCTCGTGCAGGAGGATGTAGCAGTCCTTCATCGTCACCTTCATTTCCTCGGGCTCGGTGACGAAGTACGGGGACAGGTAGCCCTTGTCGAACTGCATGCCTTCGACCCACTCGACGTAGGTCTCCAGGCCTTTGCCTTCCTCGACCGTGATGACGCCGTCCTTGCCGACCTTCAGCATGGCCTCGGCGAGCATCTTGCCGACGCTCTCGTCCCCGCCCGCGGCGATGGTGCCGACGTTGCGGACCTCCGAGATGTCGTCGAGCCGGACGGGCTTCGAGAGGCGCTTGAGCTCGGCCACGATCGCCTCGACGGCCTTGTCGACGCCCCGCTTGAGGGCGATCGGGTTGGCGCCCGCCGCGACGTTCTTGAGGCCTTCCTCGAAGAGAGCCTCGGCCAGCACGGTGGCGGTGGTGGTGCCGTCGCCGGCCACGTCGTTGGTCTTCGACGCGACCTCCTTCACCATCTGGGCGCCCATGTTCTCGAAGGGATCCTTGAGATCGATCTCTTTCGCGACGGTGACGCCGTCGACCGAGACGACCGGGGCCCCCCACTTCTTCTCGAGGAGCACCGCGCGGCCGCGCGGCCCGAGCGTCACCTTGACGGCGCGGGCGAGCTGCTTCACGCCGCGGCGGACGGCCTCGCGGGCCTCCTGGTCGAACAGAATGCGTTTGGCGGTCATAGGGTCTCCGTTAGTTTCCGATCACGGCCAGGATTTCGCTCTCGTTCACGATCAGGTATTCCTTGCCGTCCAGCTTGACCTCGCTTCCGGCGTAGCCGCCGAAGAGGATCTTGTCGCCCTTCTTCACGTCGAGGGTCTTCACCTCGCCGTTCGGGAGGACGCGGCCCGGCCCCACCGCGATGACGGTGCCCCGCATGGGCTTCTCCTTCGCGCTGTCCGGGATGACGATGCCGCCGGCGCTCTTGGTCTCGGCCGCTTCGCGCTCGACGACGACTTTTTCGTGCAGGGGTTTCAACGCAGACACGGGATGGCCTCCTTGCTCAACGGTGACGACCGGGATCGCGGCCGAGGGCCGCGATCCCGGTGTCACGAACGCCTACTTCTTGTCGCTCTCGACGGCCGGAGCGGGAACCGGCGTCACGGCCGGCGCCGCGCCCGGCAGGACGACCGGCGCGACCGTCGTCGCGGCCGGAATCTGGGTCACGGGAGCGCCGGCGGCCGCGGCCGTCAGGGTCACGGGCTTGGTCTCTTCCATGGGGGGGGCTCCGATCAAAAGCGGATCCCGTCGAACGACGGGACCTTCTGGAGTAGAGCAATCGGCGGGCCACGCCCGCGCGAGGGCCGCGAAGCGGGCCGGGCTCCGGCGACGTCCAAAATGATCTATTCGGCGGCTCACTTTGATCGCTCCGGCCGGGATTAGGCTTAGGCGCCGCCGACGCGGACTGCTACAGTGAGCCCATGGTGACGTATGCGCGTTGACGCCCTCGATCAGAAAGAGCTGCTCGAACTGGATCCGGCGGGAGGCCTCATCCACTTCGCGGGCCAGCGCGCGCTCATCATCGACGCCGTGGCGCAAGGACTGCTGCGGAAGGAGCTCATCGACACCCTCGGCGTCCGGGTGGCCCAGGGCATCCTGAGCCGCTTCGGCTACGTCCATGGGCGGCGCATGGCGGAAGCCATGCGGACCCAGTTCAAGTGGGACAGCGAAGACGACTGGCGCCGCGCGGGCGCCCGGATCTACGCCCTGCAGGGGCTCTTCATGCTGGAGCCCGGGGAGCCCGAAGGGGGGACGTGGCGCGTCTCCTACGAGGCCGAGCAGCACATCCTCCACCTGGGCCTCGCCGACTATCCCGTCTGCTGGACGCTCAGCGGCCTGGTCAGCGGCTACCTGAGCTTCGCCACGGGGAGCGAAGTCTACGCGCTGGAAGACCGCTGCATGGGAAAGGGCGACACGGCGTGCCACGTCACCATCAAGCCGATCGACCAGTGGGGGAAGGACGTCGGCGACCGCCTGTCCGTGTTCAAACGCGAAGGCCTCGATTCCGCGCTGGAGGACGTCGCCCGGGCCCTCAAGCGGACCGAACGCATGCTTCTCGAGCGGACGCGCAAGCTGGCGCAGGTGGCCGCGGTCGAGGAGGATCCCGCGGGCATCGTGGCGCGGAGCCCGGAGATGCGCCGGGTCATGACGCTGGCCGCCACGATCGCGAAAGTCGACTCGACGGTGCTCGTCACGGGCGAGAGCGGCACCGGGAAGGAGCGCGTCGCGCGCTTCGTCCACGACCACTCGGCGCGGGCGGACGGCCCGTTCGTGGCGGTCAATTGCGGCGCGATCAGCGAGACGCTCCTGGAGAGCGAGCTGTTCGGGCACGCCCGGGGGGCCTTCACCGGCGCGACCTCCGACCGGCCCGGCCTGTTCGAGGCGGCCAACGGCGGGACCCTCTTCCTGGACGAGGTCGGCGAGATCTCCCCGGCCATGCAGGTCAAGCTCCTGCGGGCGCTGCAGGAACGGGAAGTGCGCCGGGTGGGAGAGAACAAGAGCCGCCCGTTCAACGCCCGCATCCTCACGGCGACGAACAAGGATCTGCTCGCCGAAGTGGCCGGGAAGCGGTTCCGGGATGATCTCTACTACAGACTGAAAGTGATGGAGCTGGCGGTGCCCCCGCTCCGCGACCGGAAGGAAGACCTGCTTCCGCTGGCGAGGATCCTCCTCGCCGAAGCGACGCTGCGGATGAAGCGCGCGGTCGCGGGCCTCACGGGCCCGGTCGCCGACCGGCTCCTGGGATATCGCTGGCCGGGCAACGTGCGCGAGCTGGCGAACGTCATGGAGCGCGCCGCCGCGGTGGCGACGGGCGACCGCGTGGACCTGGAGGATCTTCCGCCCGAGGTGAGGTCGGCGGCCCCGGCCGCCCCGCCGGGCACCGTCCGCCCGCTCAGCGCCATCGAAAGGGACTACATCCTGTCCATTCTGGAGGCCAAGGGCGGAAATCGCAAGCAGGCGGCGAAGTCGCTCAAGATCGGCATCGCCACGCTCCAGCGCAAACTGAAGTCCTACGCCGCTCCCCCCTCCTCCCCTTCCCGCCCCACCCCGGAATAGCGGCGGAAAGCCGGTGGCACGCGGCTTGCGAACATCCTCCACAGGCGACAGGAGGATTCATGTTGGATCGCGCCAAGGCGAAGATCACGACGCGGCGAGTCCCGTTTCAGGTGAAGGCGCCCGGAGCCCAGGACGTCCGCGTGACGGGCGACTTCATCCGCTGGGGCGTGGAAGGCATCCCGCTGGGCCATGATGGCACGGGGCTCTGGCGCACCATGCTCCCCCTGGAGCCCGGAGAGTACCAGTACCGCCTCCTCGTCGACGGGGTGTGGAGCGACCACGCGGAAGCGACCGAGCATGTGCCGAACCCCTTCGGCTCCAGGAACGGGCTCCTGAAGGTCGTCTAGCCGGCCATGATGGAAATGAGCGTCCAGAGGGTCGACGTGCTGAAGCGCTATCCCAAGGCCTTCGCGGCCGGGCTGGTCGTCCGCCCGATGGAGGCCTCGGACGAACCGGCGCTACTGGCCTTCTTCAAGCGGGTTCCGGTCGACGAGCGCCAGCTCTTCCAGGAAGATGTGACCCAGCCCGCCGTCATCCGGGGATGGATCCGCGACCCCGATCACGGCCGCGTCCTCCATCTCCTGGCGCTCCGAGGCGCGCGGATCGTCGCCCACGCCACGCTCCGTCGCGACGTCGGCGGATGGGCCCGCCACCTGGGCCGGATGAGGCTGACGATCGACCCCGACTGCCGCCGCCAGGGCCTGGCCCGCCGGCTGGCGCTGGAATTCATGGCCCTGGCCGAACCCCTGGGGCTGGCCGTCCTGGAGGCCGAAGTCCTCGACGTCCAGAAGCCCGCGATGCTTTTCTTCGAGGCCATGGGGTTTCAGGGCGTGGCGACGCTTCCGCAGCACGCCATCGACCTCGGCGGGCGCGTCCACGACATGCGCGTCTACGCCCAGACGCTCAACCTTCCTGAAGGCCTGGCGCCGGAAGCCCGGTTGAAGGAAGCGGACGCGGACATCGGCGGCGGATAGGCGCCGAAGAGATGATCGTCCTGCGAAGGTCCGAAGAGCGCCGGCATGTCAGGAGTCGAGTCCACGACACCTGGATGTCGTTCGACCCGGACCGGTCCGCCGACCCCTTTCGACGCGGCTTTCACGCGCTCGAAACGCTCAATGAGGACCTTCTCTCGCCGGAGATGTCCCTTTACTCGACCCCGCGGCCGGGCGTCGACGTCGTGACCTACGTCCAGGAAGGCACGTGGATCCGTCCGATCGCGGGTCACCTGGAGGCCGGAGAATTCGAGCGCGCGAGCGACCCTCGCGGAGGACGGCACCCCGCTCCCTCCGGAGCGTCCGCCGCGACCGCTCGCGTATTCCAGAGTTGCATTACGGCGACGGGCGTCGCCTCCGGGCCGGCCCTCGAGCGGCGGCGCTTTCCGAGGGCGGACCGAGAGGGCATCCTTCGGATCGTCGTCTCCCCGGACGGCCGGGAGAACTCGCTCCGCCTCCGTCAGGACGTCCGTCTGTATTCCTCGGTCCTGCTGCCGGGCCACCATCTGATCCACGAGCTGACCGAAGGCCGAGGGGCCTGGCTGCAGGTGATCACGGGAAGCGTCCGTCTCCATGATCACCACCTCCGCGCCGGAGACGGCGCGGCTCTGGAGGTCGAGCCGGCGGTGGCCCTGACCGCCTGCGAGGCGTCCGAGATCCTTCTATTCGACCTCGCTTGAGGGGGCCTTAAGGCCGAGACCGATACTCGACCCAGGCCGTTTCGACCCCGGAGCCGGTGGGGATCGACCAGGAAGCGTCCTCTTCCGTTCCCGCCGCGTAGGTCCGGCTGGCGGTCTTGAGCGCCCCGCCTTTCCCTTCCCGCCAGGCAAAGGTCACCTCGGTGGAGGAGGCCGAGGCCGTGCGATAGGCCAGGTGCATCTCGGCGCGGAGATACGGCCGCTTTCCGTCGTTGCGAAACCGGACCCGGACCGGCCCTGAAACCGCGGCGATCGGCGCGTCCGCGGAGCACAACGCCTGGCTCCAGAAGTCCGCCGGCTCCTCTCCGCGCCGCGCGATCCGCCAGTCCTTCACCACGGGCGACCAGCTTTTCCCGCCGTCCGTCGAAGACTCGATCTGATAGGCGCAGTCCGCCGGAGGATTCCCCGAGACTACGTGGGCCGCCGCGTACACGTGGACCGCGGTCCGGCCGCCGGGCGCCGCCAGCTCCATCGTCACCGTCGGACTCTGGAAGGCCCCCTCCACGATCCGCGCCTTGGCCAGCGGCATCGTCGGCCCCGCCGACACGTTCGCCAGCCCGCTCGCCGCGAACGTCACCTTCGTCCCGCCGTCCTTCAAATGCGGGACCAGGGTGGGACTGGTCTGACAGACCGTCCTCATCGACAGCCCCGCGCCGGCCAGCGCCGAAGCCGGCGCGCCCAGCTTCAGGAAGTACTGCGCGTGCCCCTTCACCGCGTCCGTGAGATCCAGGCCGTCGCGCGCCTCGCGCGGGGCCGTCCAGGTCGCCCCCCGGTCCACGCTGACTTGCGCCGGACACGTCATCGACCCCCTCAGCACCAGCCCGTTCGTCGCTCCGTCCTCGTAGATGCTCCATGGCGCGGGCTTGCCGTCCTTCTCCACGAAACGCGGGGGCGTGCAGCCTATGATGTAGGGCGTCGAGAACTCGAACGTCACGTGCGCGTCGGACTCGTCGACGACCCCCGCCTTGTAGGAGCCGTCCTTGAAGTCCGGGACGTAGGTGTAGGCCGCGTTGCCGTACCGGAAGTAGCCCAGCCGGGTGCCCGTATCGGACGTCGAGCCATGCATCTTGTCCGGCTGCAGCGCCCACGTGCGGTCGCGCGCCGGCCCGGGGATGGGCTCCGGATCCGACGCGGCTTTCGACATGTAGTTCATGCCCCAGTAGACCCAGGTCTTGCCGTCCTCGAGGCCCGGCTTCAGATAGCGGCGGAGCGACTCCCCCGGCCGCGGGTTCAGGCGTGGCGGCGGGCCGGCGTACCCGAACTGGTGGGCGCTGCCGTGGTGACTCACGTAGACCTTGGGGTCGTCGCGGTGGAGGCCGCCGACGAACCAGCCTCTCTGCCGCTCGGGCTTGAATCTCCCGTCCGCGTACTTCTTGAGGTCCTGGCTGATCTCCTTGATCGACAGCAGACGGCTGCCGTCCTCGTGGAAGACCACCGTGGAGGTGTCGTGGTCGAGCAGCGCCCAGCGGCCGGCCCCGTACGCGCCGCCCGTGAGGAAGACCTCGAAGCTCGTATGGCCAGGCACGAAGGCGGCCCGGGCGCGGCCGTGGCCCAGCAGCTTCTCCATCTCGCCCACCCACTGCGCATGCGTGGTGAAGCAGAGCCCCTGGCCGAACGCGTGGAGGCCGGTCCAGTACTCGCGGTTGACGTCCGACTCCTTCATCCCCTTGCCCCAGCAGTCCTGATTTCCCTCGGTCGTATGCGCGTAATTGAGGTTCCGCCAGTACCAGCTCGCCAGGGCCTTGTCTTCGTCGCTCTCCACGCTTCGGCCGGTGACCCGCTTGTAAAGGGCCGCCTGGGTCTTAAAGAGCCGCTCGAAGGTCGACGCCGAAAGCTCGCCGGGAAACCAGGGATGGTCGGTGGCGACCTGGGGATCGCCGCCTTGGGCCAGCATCAGGAACGCCGTCAGGGTGATCACGCGAATCCTCCTCGGTAGCTGGACGCCGCCCGTCTCTCCGGCTTCCATAACGCTCCCCCGAGGATCCGTGTCTTGCCTCGCGAAAGACAAGTGGGTTGTCTAATTGTAAAATGGCCGGCTTCGGCGAGGATGCCCCGCGCGACCCGCGAGAAGCCCCAGCACCGCCCGGAAGCGCGGCATCAGCGGAGGTCGCGCAATTCGACGTCCCCCGTGGCGCCCTCGATCTTCCGGAGGAGCTCCCGCGCCTGCTCGATCAGCGGCTTGAGGTTCTTGGCCTCGCGGTGGGCCAGAAGGTCCTTCTCGAGCTGGCGGAGCCGGGGCAGCATCGGCTTGGCCGCCGCGCCGTAGGCCTCCAGAGACTTGAGGGCCCCCTTGATCCGGTCCTGCTTCCCCCAGCGATCGATCTCCAGGATGTCGAGGCAGAGCGGAATTCCCTCGCGGATGCGGTGCTTGGACAGGACGTCGAGCCCCGCCAGCCGCACTCCGTCGGCGAACATCTCCCCGCTCGGCGCCGGCTCCACGATGGCCTGATGGATGGCCGGCAGGAGCGGCTTGATTTCCTCGAAGCTCAGGCGGCTGAACAGGACGCCCAAGCTGCCTCGCGCCCGGCCGTCCTCGTTCTGAAGCCCCGCCCGCACCGCCTCGCGGAGGAGGTCGCGGTCGACCCCCTCCATCGCCCCCTTGAGCAGGCCACCCCGGCGGTCGAAGAGCGCGAAGCAGAGAAAGCGCTGCTCCATGCCGCGGGGATCCTCCGGAGTCGGGGCCCGGGCGATCTTTCGCAGCAGGTCCGGCAGCGCCGCCATCGCCGCCGGGCCGATCGCGGCCAGCGCCTCGGCGGCCTGGACCCGCAACCAGAGGTCCGGGTGGTTCAGCGACTCCCGAAGCGCCGGCACGGCGGCAGCGGCGGCGGCCTTGAACTCCGCCAGGGCCGCGCAGGCCCCGAGGCCGGACTCGACGCGGGAGGATCGCAGCATCTCGATCAGGGCCGGGAGGACGTCGCTCTTGCGCCGCGCCAGCGCCATCGCGGCCCGCTCCCGCACGATCGGTGACCAGCTCCCCAGCCGATGGAGAAGCTCCTTCTCCTCGAGGCGGTCGTAGGCGCCGTGGCGGTCCTTGTTGCTCCAGCCGCGGCCGTCGGCGATCAGGGCGTCGACGGCCGACGTTTCCAGGGCGGGCAGCAGGCCCGGGCGTTTGCCCGTCAGGACGGTCTTCTTGAGCGGCTGCGCGTAGGCCAGTAGGAAGGCCCCGGTCGCGTCCCAGCCGGCATAGCTGTCCCGGTCCGGTTCGGGCGGGCCCTGGTGGACGAAGGTCCCGTCCCAGCGCCGCGCCAGGTCGAAGGACCATGCGCCGAACTCCTCCATCCACGCCCCGGAGGCCCGCGGGCCCTGGAGCGCCAGGGCCGGCATCGCCCAGAGCATGTTGAAGAAATTCCCCGTGTGGCCGCCGTCGCGTTCCGCCCCGTGCGAAGCGAGGCTCATGCGGGCGAAGAACGCGGCGGGCCCGGCCTCCCCGACGAGATTGAAGAGGACGGCGCCCATCCCGCACTTGCCGTTGTCCTCGTGCGTCTCCGTCCAGGGCGCGTGGTCGCCGTAGGGAATCGCCCCCTTCCCCATGTAGAAGCGCAGGAGCCGCAGGCTCCGCTCGACCGCCCGCTGAACTTCCGGGTCCTTCACGCCGGCGTTGCGCGCCATCACCAGACCGATCGTGAGCGGCAGCCCCGGGGCGTTCATCATGCCGTAGCCGTTGAGCCGTCCGTCCGGGCGCGCGAAGGTATGCCCCCAGGAGCCGACCGCGCTCTGGCCCTCCGCCGATTCCCGGGCGAGGCGGCGCAGCCCCGGCCGCGCCGATTCGTCTCCGGTCGCCTCCGCGTACTCGGCGATCAGCATCATCACGTAGCCGTAGGACCAGGTCTTGAAATCGGCGGTCGAGAACTCCGCCGCCCATCGCGCCTCCCGCTGGACGAGGGGCAGGTGGGCGGGATCGCCGCCCGCCAGCAGCGCCAGCGCGTTCAGCGAGCGAGGGATGGGGTGGGGCTTGTAGGAGGGCTCGGACATCCTCCGCGCCAGCGCGCGGCAGCCTTGCTCGAGGATGCGGCGGGACTTCGGGCAGTCGTAGGGCGCGACGGCCCCGTACGCGCCGAGAACGGGCAGCGTCAGGACGACCTCCTCCGTCCGCCCGGCGCGCCATCGGGACAGGAGGAGCCTGCCGCCCTCCGCCTCCGCCCGGGTCAGCGCCCGGCCCAGCTCGGTGCGTGGATCGAAGGCGAAAGGCTTGCCGCCGACGCCGAGAAGCACGTCGCCCGGCGCGAGGATCCCTTCGGCCGGGGACCCCTGGTCCACCTTGGTGACGGCGATCTGGCGGGCGTCGGTCGTGCAGAGCTTGTCGCTGTGCATCCACCCGCGGGCCCCGGTGGCGCCGAGATTCCAGTCGTGGTCCGCCCCCTCGGGGATCCGGCCGCCCTTCGTGAAGTCGGGATTGGGCAGCGCCTTTCCCTGGGCGGCGGCCAGGGACGCGAGGAACAGCAGGACGACCGTGGCGCTCATCGACCTTCCTCCGCCAAAGCTGATGCCTTCCGCTTCTCCCAAGCCGCCTTCTCGGCCGCGAGCTTCGGCTGGAGTTCCGCCAGCGTCGCTTCGGCTTCCCTGACCCGGCGCTCCAGGTCGATGAGCTCCAGCTCCTTCATGAGCAGGCCGCGCAGACGTCGGTCGTCGCCGCCCGGAAAGCGGGTCGGCGTCTCCTCCAGCACCCAGTCGTCGCTCCGCTGGGCAGGCAGCGGGATCTGGCGCGGGCTCACGAGGTTGGCCATCGGGTTGCGCGCCCAGGCGTAGCGATAGTGGACGGGCTGGGGAACCCGCGGGCTCGACAGCACGAGCACGTTCTTCTTCAAGATCGGTTGCTTCTTGGCGTCGACCCCGTCGCTGTGGTAGCGGACGACCGCCGGGTGGAAGCGGCGGTCCTCGCCCGCGATCGCGAAACCGCGCATTTCATCGTCGGAATCGTCCTTCATCCGGATCTCCGTGCTCATCGTCAGCCGGAGCGTGCCGTCGACCCGCTTCACGTCGCGGATCATCGGGGGCAGCCAATGCTCCTCCTTCAGGAGGCCGTACTGCGTGGCGAGGGCCCACTTCGCGGCCCGCTCCCCCGCGGGGATCTTGATCTGCGGGTGATAGAAGCTCTTCCGGAGGTCGAAGGAGCTCACGTAACCGACGGCAGCGTCCCCGGCGTCGCGGAGGTCCCGGAAGGTCCGGTGATGCGCCTCCCGGATGAAGGTGCCGGCGTCGTACATCGGCTTCGCGAAGTTCTCCCAGGTCTGCGGCTCGCCGGCCGTGCAGAGGGAGATGATGCAGAAGGGCATCTTGGGGTCGCCGAACGCGGCCCGCCAGGCGGCGATCGTCTTCGCGAAGACCTGGTAGTACATCCGGGCCCCGGCGGAGCCGTCGAAGCAGTTGTTGAAGCCCTGGTGCCACACCGCTCCCTTGATCGCGAGTCCCTCCAGGGGCCGGATCACCCCGGCGTAGCAGAAGCCGGGACGGTTCCGGTCGGCCGCGGGGCCCGGGAGAAGCTCGCTTGGAGGCTTGCTGTCCTTCCCCTGCTTGGCCCGGTCCTGCTCGTATTTCGCGATCCGACGCTTCAGGTCTTCCTGAGGATCGTAGGCGGCGATCTTCTCGTCCCAGGCCTTGACCTTGTCCTTCGTCTCGCGTCCTTCGATCCGGCGGATCACCTCCTCCGGCGTCCAGGTCTCCACCGTCGTCCCGCCGATCGACCCGTCGATCAGGCCGATGGGAACCTGGGTCGCCATGTGGAGGCGACGGCCGAAGACGTAGCCGATCGCGGAGAACTCCTGGACGGTCCGCGGCGTGCAGGCCTCCCAGTCTCCCTTGCGGAAATGCCGGTTCGACCAGTCGCTCCACTCCTGGAGCCGCTCGAAGCTCCGGACCGAGGCGAAGCCCTTGCCCTGAGGCAGCGTCAGCAGGCGGATCTCCGGGAAGTTCGCCGACGCGATCTCCAGCGGCCCCTCGTCCGTGTTGGCGATGGGCCACTCCATGTTGCTCTGCCCGCCCAGCAGCCAGACGTCGCCGACCAGGACATCCTCCAGGACCAGCGTCCGGCTCCCTCCCTTGATCTCCATCGCGCGCGGCATCCGCTCGGCCGGCAGGGGCTCCAGGACCGCCTTCCAAGCCCGGTCGGGGCCGGCGACGGCGGTCGACGTCCGCCCGCCGAACGACACGCTCACCCGCTCTCCCGGATCGGCCCAGCCCCAGACGGCCGCGGGCTTGTCCCGCTGCAGGACCATGTGGCTCTGGAAGAGGTTGCTGACCGAGAGGCCGTCGCCGATCGCGGGGACGTCGACGACGTCCTCCGGCGGCAGCTTCTTCTTCCCGTCCTGGGCGTCGAGGGGGCCGTGGCAGAGCAGCCCCAGAAGGAGCCCCGCCGTCATCCATTCGCGCATCATTTCGATTCCTTCCCGTCGCCTCTAAGTGTAATCGCCACCTCTCTAACACCGGCCCTCCTTGCGCGAAAACGCCAGAGTCTTCGCGTTTTGCGCCGGGCCTCCCCGGGGGAGGCTCGGGCGGTGTCTCACCCTATGGAGGCCAACCATGCGGATCCTCGCGACCTTGCTGCTCCTCGTCCCCCCCGCCGACCCGCGGCCCCGCCTGCAGATCCTCAACGGCTCCCGGCAGGCCGTCGACGTCTTCTGGCTCAAGTCCGAGACCGAGCGCGTCCCGAACGGGTCCGTCGCGCCCGGCAAGGACCTGATCCTGACCACGACGATCGGCCACCGCTTCGCGGTCGTGGGCCGCGACGACGGAGCGGAGGCGAGGGTCGAGAGCAGCGTTCTCGTGCAGGGATTCCGTTTCGACCCGGCCGGGAAGGACGGCGTGCCGGTTTTCTATGCGCAGCGCCTCGACGCCGGAGGCTTTCCGATCGTCGCCTCGAGGAAAGTGAACCCCTACGCCCTCAAGGAGGCCGCCCATCTCCTCGATCTCATGTTCGCCCATCGTCCCGACCTCCGGGCGGCCATGATCCGGAGCGGGGCCCGGCTCTGCCTGATCGGGCACGACGAGTTCACCACCGATCTCCCCGAGTTTGCCCGGCTCGCGGAGGGCAAAGTCCCCGATAGCGCCGTGAAGGAGGTGTCCGCCCGGGACTACTGGGATGCGCGGGCCCGCGGCACGGGCGGCAGCGAGACCGACCCCTACATCACCTGCGCCGAGGAGAACGTCCTGGGCTACCCCGGGGATCCCTATGCCGCCGAATGCATCCTCATCCACGAGTTCGCCCACGGCATCCATCTCCGCGGGCTGGTGAACGTCGACCCCGGCTTCGACGCCCGCCTCAAGGCCGCGTACGAGGCCGCCCTGAAGGCGGGCCTGTGGAAGGGGAAGTACGCGTCGGTCAACCACCACGAGTACTTCGCCGAGGGAGTGCAATCCTGGTTCGACGACAACCGCGAGAACGATCACGACCACAACCACGTGAACACGCGGAAGGAGCTCGTCGAGTACGACCCGGGCCTGGCCGCCCTCTGCCGGGAGGTCTTCGGGGACACCGTCCTCGTCTACACCAAGCCCGCCAAGCGGCTGGCCGGCCACCTGGCGGGCTACGACCCTGCCCGGGCGCCGACCTTCCGCTGGCCCGACCGCCTCCAGGGCGCCCGCGAGAAGATTCGCGAGGCGGCGCGGCGCCGGTCGGACGGGGCGTCGAAATGACTCCCGCTCAGTTCCCCGAGGCCAGGAGCTTCGCCATGGCCCGTCCCATCGCCTCGCCGACGTCCATGTAGGTCTCGGCGTTCCCGTTGTAGTGGCTGTTGCCGCTGCCGCCGCGGGAGAGGGGGTTGGAATAGACGGTGGCCACGTTGCCCTTGAACTCCGGGTGCTTGCCGGCGATCCCGTCGACGGCCAGCTGGGCCTCGAGCACCCGGCCCCCGCTGCCTCCGACCCCTTTCTTCGCTTCGCCCAGGGTGGCGAGCACGAACTTGGCTTTCGGCGCGTTGAAGTCCTTGCGCAGCTGCGGAATCAGGCGCGCGAGGTTGCGCTCGTAGTTGTCCGCGTGGGCGGACCCGAAGAGCTTGTCGTTGTAGGTGTCCTTCTCTCCCTGCCACCAGAAGAAGCCCGCGACCTCGAAGGTCTTGGCCCCCGGGTAGTATTTGCCGAGCTCCGCGAGCACCTTCTTCGCGTTCTCCACGTCGTCGTCGTACTGCTTGCCGGCATACCAGGCGCCCTCCGGCTTTCGCCCGTCGCCTTTGGGATTCTCGGGGGTCCCGCGGTAGCCGGGCACCGTCTTTCCCTGGTGCTCATAGGGTTCGCTGCCCGGGGGCAGCAGGTCCCAGCCGAGACTGCGATTGCCGATGCAGCTCTTGAGAAGGAGCACCGGCGCCTCGACGGCCTGCCCCAGGACGTGGCCGATCCCGTGTTCGGGGCCGAGATGCTTGCCCGTGACCGTCATCCACTCGTTGTTGAAGAGCTGCATCCCTCCCTTGCCCACCATCACGCGGACGTTCCGGACGTCCTTGCGCTCGGTCCACTTGCCCGCGTCGTCGATCAGATAGGGGTACAGGCCCTTCGTCCGGACGGCGTGCTCCAGCGTGCCGTCCTTGCCGTCCGGGCCGACGTTGCCGAGCCCCACCATGTTCGACTGGCCCATCAGGATGAAGACCTGGACGGGCCGGCTCAGGTCGGCGTCCTTGCCGTCCGGGCGTGGAAGCTTGTCCGGGACCTCCTGGGCTCCGCCCCCCTGAGAGGCGGCGGAGAAGAGCAGGACGGCGGCGACGACGCGCGAAAGCGGGAAGACGGGCGACATGGCGGTCTCCTGAGGCAACCCGCCCGTTATACGGGGAGCACCTCGCCATTTCGCGCCAATCAGCTTCCCTTTCGCGCCACTCCTTCAGCGGAGCCAGCGCTTGAGCCAGGCCAGCACTTCGCCGTACCAGTGGACGGAGTTGCGCGGCTTGAGGATCCAGTGGTTCTCGTCGGGGTAGCAGACCAGCCGGGCCGGCAGGCCCATCGCCCGATGGACGTTGTACATCTGGAGACCCTGGTCGTAGGGCACCCGGTAGTCCTGTTCGCCGTGGATCACGAGCATCGGCGTCCGGAAGCCCTTCGCGTGGCGCATCGGATTCCAGCGGTCCATCCCGGCGAGGTTCTTCCACGGCTCCCCGCCCAGCGCCCGCGACCAGCCCTCCGTCACGTCGCTCGCCCACTCCATCTGGAGGTCGCCCACCCCGGCGTGGTTGACGATGCAGCGGAAGCGGTCCGTCTGCGAGGCGATCCAGCTCACGAGGTAGCCCCCGTAGGAACCCCCCGCCGCCGCCATCCTCTTCGGGTCGGCGATCCCCCGGCGGATCAGGCGGTCGGTGGCCGCCAGGATGTCGCGGTACGGTTGGTCGCCCCAGCGGCCCTGGATGCATCGCGCGAAGGTCTGCCCCCAGGACGTCGAGCCGTGAAAGTTCACGAGGGCCGCGACGTAGCCGCGCGCGGCGACGCAGTGCGGGTTCCAGCGCCAGTGCCAGGAGTCCCCGAAGATCCCGTGAGGCCCGCCGTGGACAAGGTGGACGAGCGGCCGGGGGCGAGGTCCCCCGCCCCCCGGAGGATGGACGAGGTACATCTGGACCGGGTCGCCGTCGGCGCCGACGACGACGTCCTCCTCGACCCGGCCGAGCTCCACGTCCCGCAGGGCCTCCTCGGTGAAGCGGGTCCGACGCCGCTCCGGGAGGAGCGAGCAGATCTCGGGCGGGCGGCGGAGGGAATCCACGGTGGCGAAGAGACGGCCGCCGGAGATTCGGAGATTCGAGTAGGTGCCGCCCCGGGCGAGCCGGCGCGGGGCGCCGCGGGCCAGCTTGAAGAGGCCCGTGCGGCCCTCGTCTTCCGCGACGACGAAGAGCCCGCCGGGGCCGAACTCCCACTCCTCGGCCGAGCGGTCCCAGTCCTCGGTGAGCAGCTCCTGCGTCCGACGCCGCCGGTCGTAGCGGACGAGGCGGACGCGGTCGGCGTAGAACTCCGGGTCCCGCTGGATGCCGTAGACGATGAAGCGCCCGTCGGGGGAGTAGACCGGCCGCTCGGCTTGGGCCGCTCCCGGCAGCGTGAGAGGGACGACCTTCCGCTCCGCGACGGAGAGCCGGAAGACGCCCCAGCGCAGCCGCCGGTGGGGCGGCCGGCTGCGGCAGGCCGCGAAGGCGATTTCCCGGCCGTCGGGGGAGATGCGGTACTGGCCCGTCGGGTCCATCAGGTCGAACCAGCGCTTCATCCGCAGCGTGAGGTCCGTCAGGGTCCGCGTCTCCAGGTCGAACGCGAAGAGGTGGTGAAAGCGGCCGTCGGTCAGCCAGCGGTCCCAGTGGCGGTAGACCCGGTCCTCGGTGACCCGCGCCTTGACGGGCTCGTCGGCCCGCGCCTTGGCGAGCTTGCGGGTGCCTTCGACCGTGGGCGCGTCCCCCAGCAGGGGCACTAGGATGGCGAGGCGGCGGCCGTCGGGGAACCAGCGCGGATCCGCGCAGCCGAGGGGGAGGTCGGTCAGGCGCTCCGGCTCGCCGCCGTCGAGGGGCATCACGTGGAGCTGCGGCTGTTCCCCGTGCTTGCGGATGAACGCGAGGCGGCCGCCGTCGGGGCTGACGGCCGGCTGGCCGCTGTCCTGGTCGGCGGTCGTCAGGGCCCGGTGCTCCGGCTCCAGCCAGAGCCGCGTCGTCCCCTCGTTCGTCTCCATCGAGTAGGTGGTCACGGGCACGACGAAGCGCGCGCCGTCCGGTGCGGGACAGGGCGCGCCTACTCGTGGAATCGCCCAGAGGTCCAGCGATGTCAGCGGGTGTTTCTTCATCGGCGTTCGGAGGTCCCCTTGGAGCCGGTGGGTCCGTCGGGCTTCGACGACGCGGCGCCCCGTCGCCGCCTCCTGGTCGAACCCCGACCGCGCCTCCGACATCCTCCCCGTATCTTCTCCTCCTCGACTTGCTTTTTCGCGCCAAAGCGATGTCGATCCCCCCGGGGCGGGCCGCGCGCCATCGACGCCTCGCGACGGTTTGCGCATCGGATCCCGGTCCCTGCTGATTGACAAGCCCAAGCCCCTGGGCTAAAGTGCCCTACCCTCGTACCAGCAGTTTGGACAGGTAGCTCAGCTGGTAGAGCACTGCACTGAAAAGATTCTAAACGCGAAAAACAATGCGCAAATAGCGTTTGAAACGCCCAAAAGCGATGATTTCGCCCAGAAATTAGGACAAATTAGGACAAGGCGGTACCTCAGGATCCCGGCTGTTTTGGCCTTAGGTTCCCCTACCCCCCCAAAAAAATGCCCCCAGTGAAACCCAAAAGCATTAAACTACGTGGTGCCAAGAACCCTGGGGTTACGAGTCGGCTTGAGGTTCTTCCGACTCAATTTCTTTCCATCCAACTCCCATTCCGGAGGTTTCACGGCAACTTCCTCGATTTGAATCTCTGCCTTATCCATGTCCTTGAATAACTCGGTGAAGTTATCAATTACGGATTTCCGCATCATGACTTCCCCAAACTGCAAGGTCGCTCTTTGCACCATTGCAGGGTCTTCAAACTTTGCGTAGGGATCGGTGGTTTCAGCCCATCGATAAATTGGGTACGAAGGCGGGCATTCTTGGGGGCCGCAAGGAGGCTGCCACCTGCCGGGGCTTGTGCTCCTAAGCTTACCCTCGCGCACTCCTGGCGAGAAAAGTCGATTGTACTTAGCCTCGTGGTAATACCTCCCTGCCATAGGTAGTCCGGAATCAACAAATCTGGGAGGACTAAGCCGGTAAGTCTTTGTATCCGGATAATCCATATCCGCCAACTCGCCCTTGTAGATTGGATCCAACTCCCTTGCAATCTTGAAGATGTCGCGAAAGAGCTGAACATTCTGCTGATGAAACGGCTCATCCCAGACCGTATGCTGCACGTCTCCACGAACTCTTTGAACCATGGTGAATGTCTGAGTCCACAAAGCAATACCGGCCCCAGTGTTAAAGGCTCCTGCGACAAGTCCATTCGAGAATCCCTGTGCTTGCCGAATGAAATCCTGCAATTCATCCATTTGGTTGATTACCCGAGGTAAGTCTCTTCTGAATGTCTCTTCGTTCACCATCAATGGGCGTAGGATATTGCTTTTGGTGCCGATGGAAATCATTGCCGACTTGACCCGATCGTAGCTCAACTGCCCTTTTATTCTCGCCTCAAGAAGGTCAATAGCCTTAAACAGCTCACCGATTTGAGTAAGAATTGCAGTTACTCGCTGTTCGACGGCCTCAAGAGCACCTAAGGCCTTACTAAGAGCGGTGGGGATAGCATCGTTAGGACGACCAACGAGGTTATATCCCATGACCACAATCTGAGCGATAGCAATGATCTCAGCAAAGAAGTTCACGGACGGCGGGCTATTACCGTCACTAAGCCGAGCAAGGCTTTGCTGCGCCTCGGACATTTCTGGAATTACCCGACCTTCTTGATGATGCTTGTGACTCACCTTGCCGCGGGCTTTAACGCTCACGTTATCTCCATAAAAAGATATTACGACCGTACCAACTATTATGAACAATCAAGAGTTTCCACGTCTAAGTCAAGCAATTACACTCTTCCGCTTCAGTACACCCGGTAAGGATTTCGACGAGACGGCCCCCGACGCGATGACGGAGAAAATCTCCACCTACTTCGGAAAAGGCAAGCCGACCCGCTGCCTTTACCAGTACGACTTCGGCGGCGGCTGGGAACTCGACCCCATCTTGGAGGACGTCGTATCTCGGCCCGACAAACTCGGCCGACAGCTCCTGGAAGGGGCCCGGGCTTTTCCCCCTGACGACTGAGGCGGCATCGGCGGCTACGAGGAGTGCATCGACGTCGCTCTGGGGCACCGCAAGGACCCGGAATGCCTTAAGTGGCTCGACGGCTGGGAGCTGTCGTTCAATCTTCGGCAAGTCGAGAGGCTCTATTATCAGGCTAAGCTCTTCCTACAAGCGCATTACGAAGAGTATCTTTGAGCTCGCTGACGGGGGCGTGCGGCCGCTCGACTCCCAGCACCTTCGGATATCGACATTTCCGACAATTAACGCTGCAGCTCCCTCCCGAAAGCCAAACTTAGGTCCGGAAGGTGAGCGCGGTCCCCTTGGGTGGGCGCGGCTTGCCCTGAGACGCCCACCGGCGAGATCCCCGAGGGCGTAGACAAACACCGCGACGGGGAGATGATTTCGCATGGCGACTTCGTCGGCGCTGCGGAAGTCTGTATAATGCTGCTGTGACCATCGCCAGCTTGTTCGTTCACACTATGCTTCTGGCGTGCTCGCTCCAGGCGGTGGATCTGGAAGCCGCAGAGGCTTTTCGGCCGTTCTGGAAGCCACTCAAGTTAGAAGCGAAGGAGCTGTCGGCGCGGGATATCCTGGCAAAGATTCAGCAGGAGAGCGGGGAAACTATCGACTTGCCTGACAAAGGATGGGCTCCCAAATCCATTTCCTTGAATCTGCGGGAGGCTACATTCTGGCAGGCAGTGGACGAAGTCTGTCGCTTGGATGGCAACTTGCGCCACCCTTTGAGTTCCGAGTCCTCGGGCATGGTTGCCGCCCCTTGGCGAGCAAATCCAACCTTCTTTCTCGGGCCGTTTCGCTTCACGATAGAGGACGTGGCTCGCGTACGTGAATTCCGATATCCAGACCGCTCGGACTATACGGAAGTAACGCTTCTTGTTCAGTGGACTAGCAGCTTCACCCCCGCACTTGATCCGTGGCCCAACCCTGGCCGTATCGAAGTTGTCAGCGCGGTAGACGAAGGTGGACGTTCCTTGCTCCCACAGGTGGACGCTGGAGGCACCTTCCTCCGGTCGCCGGACGGGACGTCCCAGAGGTCTTCCCGGTGGATCCTCCGGCTCCAACCTGTCGGCAAAACCGTAAAGGCTATTGGCCGACTCGATCTCACATGGAAAACTGTGCGACCCGATTCGATCACCCCAATCAACTTCGATAACCCGATGGGCTCAGAAGGTATGACGCGTCGAGTGGGACCTTTTACGCTAACCCTTGAGAGGTGCGCGCGGGACCCCAGAGGAGGCGCAGGACTTGAGACCACACTCGTTCTTCGAATTGATAAGTCCGAAGTGACACCAGAGCTCGGCCGTGACTTGCTGGAGGTGCCACTTGACCGCCGCGTTCTGAACTGGGTCAAGGTGGACGGAGTGTCCCGCCATAGGCCGTTCAGATCCGTCGTGGATCCTAAAGATCCAAACAAGGCCATTTTCAAAACCTACCTTTCCGAACAAGTACCGCGCACAATCAGTATTCACGTGGCTACAGGGATATCCTCCCTTTCGGTTCCCCTCCGATTTAACGGGATCCGCTTGCCCGAGGACGGCCGATGAGCCTGCTGCTGTCCGTATTGGTAGCGGTTTCGTTTCCCCAGGAGGTCAATGTAGACCTCTTGGTTGAGCGCCTCGGTCACGAGGATCCCGATGCTCGCGATAAGGCAGAGAAGCGGTTACTCGAGATCGGGGAGACTGCGCGCCAAGGAGTCTTGCTGGCTTCATATTCGTCGAATGTCGAACTTCGCACTCGTGCAAGTCGGATTCTCGCCGCATGGGACCTCGTCGCGGTCCGTGAACGTTCCTTGGGGCCCGCTTGGAAGGTTACTTTGGCCGAAGGGGAATATGGTTTGGGAGACCTCCAGCGTGTGCTCACGGCTTTTGTCCCAGTTCCATTGGAGATGCCCGCAACTCTCGTTAACTCCCGCGTTCGGCTCGGTAAGGCAGATGGGACTCCTGTCTGGCGCTTTCTCGATCAGCTTTGCGAAGCACATGGAGGCCTAGCCATCCCGCTGGACCGACCCCAAAGTGCCTTTTCGCTTGTGGCCGGCAAGCCTTCCCGCGCACCGACCTGCTACGCGGGCCCCTTCCGCATATGGATCGATAAACTCACATTGGAAGCACGGCATCCTTACGGACAGGAGTGGAAAGGCGCCCGGATGGTACTCGCTGTCGCTTGGCAGCCAAACGTCCACCCCATTGGGCGCGACTACCTGAGCGATGACTTCGATTTCAAGATCACGGAAATCACCGACGAAAAGGGCGCTTTGATCAAGGACCAACCCACGAGCGACCCGGAAGGTGAGGGATTCACGCATGATCGCACGTGGGAGAGCTGCTGGAGAAGGTCACAGGACTTTGCCTATCCCAAGGCAGAGGTGCGCCGATTGGGCCGGATTAAGGGTAATATAAAGCTGGCTTTCCCCTCCACAGTCCGAATGGTGGAATTCTCGAATCCGTCGATAGCGGTTGGCAAGAAGAAAACCTTTGGCTCTAGTACGGTCGCATTGTCGTCCTACCAAAGGACGGAAGCAGGCGTTCTAGTAGAGCTACAATTCTCTCGCTCAGAGGATAAGGAGAAAGGGATCGGTCTGCTTTCTCGGTGGTCCAACTCTTCCATCAAGCTGCGAGGAAAGGACGGCTCTGCGGCCGTCCTCGAAGTTCGATCGAGATTTACCTCATCCGGATCCGGCAACGAAGGTGCGCGGGTATCAGGTTTTTTCCCGCTCAAAGCTGAAGTGGAAAGTCTGAGCTTCCCATTTGTTGAAGATCATTTTGAACATGAGATTCCATTTGAGTTTACTGACGTGGAACTGCCCTGAACTGCGCTGCGTGCCGACCTAACGCTTTGGATTATTAGGCCATCGCCCCTCCAGCCGCAGTGGTATTAACATTCTGTCGCTCTCCGGGGGCGCCGCTGCCGCTACCTCCGGCCCTTATGCCCTGCGGGCACCAGCAGGCCCGGAGGCTCACCTCACCGCTCCCCTCACAAGGCGTGGAAGCGACACTGAAATCAAGTGAGTTCCTGTCGCACCTTGCGGGTTTCAAGCTGCGCCCCTCTAAGGACTGGTATAGGTGCCGTTCGCTTCGTGACCACATACACCCCCATTTGAATCCTTGCCTCCAATTCCAACACTTACCTGGATCAGTGGCGGACCAAGGGGGGCCTGGGCTCGTGGAGCCCAAGTGGAGCCACGTTCTGTGGGAAGACTAGCCTTCAACGGTTGTTTCTGAGCTTGTTGGCGGACATTCTCCTCAGCCGATTTCATTGTATCATTATTCTTTAGCGGGTCATAATACCCAGTCACCACTGGGCTTGGGAACATCGTCCTCCATTCCGGGTCCTCGAATGTCTCCCTCATTATTGGGAGTTTCCCAATCTTTCCCAAACCGTCAATTGGTTCGCGTAACTGGCTAATGTCCTGCTTTCCAGGGCGTTTGGCTCCTGGCTTCCCATCCAACCACCGCTTATACTCGGCCTCCGAGTATGCTGGATCGGCCTGGTCGGGAACCAGAGTTGTAATTTCGATCTTGAACGTTACGACAAGATCCATATATGCCTCACCGGTGATTTCGGTTGTGCAGCGATACTTGATCTTAAACCGGACGCCGGCGCTGAATCCAACCTGAGGCCACTTCTCCGCTCCGTCCAGATGCCATCCAAACGTTACGGCAGGCGACCCCTGCGGAGGCATTACAATTTCAACCTCGCACAGGCCCTCAGGATCAAGACTGCCGGTAGGCCTTGCCCCGACATACTCATAGAGATTATAGCCATCATGATAACCAATCGGATCCCTCTGAAGCCAACGTCCGAGCGTCGGGTGGTACTCGCGATTTCGTACCTGATAAGTCTTGGTAGCCCCCTGCCTATACCCCCCCATGAACAGCTCGTTACCCGTATTATCCTTAGTAGCAACTGCCCACGCCGAAGTCCAGCGAGAGAATTGGCCATAGGCGTCGTACAGGTAGCGTATGTAAGTTGTGCCGCTAGTTTCCACAAGGCTGGTTACATTGTAATTAGCATCCTGCGTGTAGTAAATCCTTCGGTCGGTACCGTCGACGCAGTCTCCATCGCCGTCTTTGTTTTCGTCTCGCAGTACGACAGCATCAATATAACGTAGATCCCAAATGTACTGACACTTTGGAACGGTAGCCACAGTCGTCGTTGACGATGTATTGAGCAGCTCCCGCTCCTCAACCACCTGCCACTCACTCGTGTAGTAGTAATCCACCCGATTCACGGGAGATCCGCCAGCACTGGTAACTTCCCTTAGCTTTACAATGCGGCGGTGGAGGCCGTCGTACTTGTACCACTCTGTAATTGATGTACCTAAAGGAGAGGTGTCATTCTGAACCATGCGATTCCAGGCATCATACACGTAAAGCCGCAAATCGGAGGATACCGCGGCGCCTGGGGGAGCGGCCGCGATTACGTTACCGTTTTGATCCAATTGGCAATCGGCTCCGCCTGATCCGGCAGTTAAGTTAATTACAGTTGTCTCATTTGCTTTTGTATGATCGCGCGTCTCATCACGGGTGGTTGTTCCGGCGGTAGTTTGCACCAGTTGCTTCCAGTTGCCTGACCCTTCTAGGGTCCACGTTTCCTGAAAGCCAGGGGTACCGCTTATATCCGTTCGCCCAGCGTTTAGATCTCCACGCTTGTCCGTTGTTAGGCGATCCAGACCGTCCATTACGAAGTACTGATCCTTACCTAGCCCGTTCGCGGTCAGGTTGTCTCGAAAGGTACGGTTGGACGTGCGATCATAGCCATACTGATACTGGTCCTTAATAGCCGCAGAATCGGTTTGCCACTTGTGGTCGATGATTCTGCCGAACCTGTCCCAGCCAGTGGGGCTCCCCGTCCCTGTTCCATAGTCCAGGTTGAGCCCTCCCGTTACTTGAGGATGGGCGACTTTAACGATTCTTCCTAAGCCAAGGTAGGTGTACTGGGCGAACTTAGTTGTACCGGAGGCGTCATGAGCAAGGTTGTCGGGGCGTGAAAGCCTATCTCCTACTGTCCCAGAGGAAGGGTAATTCATGTACACCACGCGTCCGTTCGGGTACGACATCGAGGTTAACCGGATGTACTTTGCCTCTCCGCTTACGGCCCCGTCTGAAAAACTCTTGGTGTAGCCGGGGGCGCCCGTCGCAGTTCCCTCGTGCCCCTCAGTACGCCCGGTTTCCTGTCTCCACCCATCGTAGCTGAATCGAATCTCATTGAGAAGCGTACCGCCTGAAGTAGCACTGTAACTTCCAACTGTCACTCTTCGGGAGAGATCATCGTAGCCATACTCAATGCGCCTAATTGCCCCGTCAATGCCGGAGCCAAGCGTGCTGGCTTGGTCGGTCGAGAAGCGGCCAACAGTGTCATACGTGTAGGTGTGCGTCGTCGTATCCTGCTGCTTCTTCGTCAGCTTACGGCTAGCGTACTCGTAGGTGTATTCAATACGGTCATACGTTGCATCTGTGCCATTAGCAAACTTCGCGCCGGCAGAGCCGCCCGCATTGAACGTGTCGTCACTGTCGGGATAGATTTCTCCAACCAAGATATCGTTGCGCCAGACCGCCGGAGAGGCAAGATTCGCGTCCGTACCGTACCCGTACGTCGTAATCTGATCCTCTACGGTGCCCCCCTTTGGATTCTTCACCTTGATCTGAGAAAGCCTACCCGCGCTATCGTAGACGTGTTCGGTCGTACGATCCGAATCATACTCGGCGTTTCCCACGCTGCCATCAACGTAGTTACCGACGCTCTTCGTTGCCCTGGCAAGCATGTCAAAGGTGACTTCTGTAACCCGAGCCTTGTTGTCTAATCTGCGATATGGTCGGCCTGCTGAGTCAAACTGAGTCTTTGCTACAAGGATGTTGTCGCTACTGTTCGGTTCAGGAGGTGTACTTGGCCTGGTAAACGTGGTATCCCCATTGTTGCCGTAATTGGCCTGATAAGTTTGGCGCCCCGCAATATCGAACCATGCCGCATAAAACGTCCTGCGTGAATCCCCCACCGCCCAGCTTACCGAGAGATCTCCGGTCTTGGAGCTCAAGTCAGTCCTCTCGTAGGTGGTTTCTTGGATAAGATTCCCCGCTCCGTCATAGTTTTTTACGACCTGCGCAATCACCGTGTCGCCTGCTACGTCATCTGCGTCCGGATAGGCTGATTCACCATCGTCGTATGAAACAAAAGTCGCACTCGTCCCCCCAGCCCCATCGTAGGCAACCTTATTGAATTCTCCGTTGGGTCCTTTCGTCTTGATCCGCGCACCTCGCGCATTCGCCCAATAGTGTGTCGTCAATCTGTTACCAACCGCGCCCGTACTTGGATGCACATGGTGCATGATCGTTTGGTAAACCCGCCCTTTTTCGTCGAACTTGGTTTCGCTCTTTCCGCGTAGCTCGGTTGAGTCTATAACGAAATTGACGTTTGTATCCGCGTAGGTTTCGCTGACGGTCGACTGATTCAGATTATCATAAGTCGTCCTCAGGGCCACCTTATCGGGACCGCGCATGTCGAGTTGGCGACCGCGAAAATCATACTGATAACTCGTGTCCAGGCTCGTCGCCGCCGCGGTGAAGAACTTACTCGTCGTCAGGTTTCCATTTCCGACCCCACCGGCATCGTAAATGTACTCGTTCGTCTTGATCGTATTCGTCCCCGAAAGATTGGAAGGCGACCACGCCCCGGAGGTAGGTGTGTCGTCGGTTCCGATCCATTCGCTAACTACACGACCGAGGCCGTCGTGTACCGTACGCAGGATAGTCAGGGTCCAATCGACATCCCGATCGGGGCGACCGTTCAGGTCATAACCACTGCTGCGTCGGTAGAAATGTGTTCCCAATGTACCCAAGCTTGTCGAGGTTGAGTACGTCAGGCCACTGAAGGAGTTGTAAGCGTCGACCTGAGTAACTCGACCGTTCGCGTCACGCGTTGAGCGTTCGAGCCTGTGAATGAGCGAGGATCCCGTCAACGTCTCTGTACCCGTCGGCTTGCCGCCCGAGGATGTAGGAGTCACGGACGTGGTAAAGTTGTCCGTGTAGCTCCCGGCCTTGTCCTTTCTGGTCACCCTAGTAGGGCCTGTCGTCGCTGTCCCCGTCCAGCCTGGATAGACTCTTGTCTCCCAATCCGCGTCCTTGTATACCGTGTAAGTATCGCGAAGGTCTGGATCTTGATCGCGCGTACTGCGGGAGAGGAGGTCGAACTCGTAATTCCAGACTAAGTGCAGCCCCCCACTCGAAGGTGTCACCCAGCCGGAAGGCTCGTCGGAAACACTGCTGGTTTGGACGTCTCGAATACGCTGGGTCAGAGCACCCGTACCACGATCGTAGCGGCTGACTTGGAGGAAGCCATCCGCATCCTTGAACCACGTGGGCCGGCTCCATTTATCGAAGTACTGGATGTCGGAGGTCGCGGAATTTGAGCCATTTTGGGCCGTGGTCACAATCGGGTAGGTGGTTGTTTTCGCCTCGATCTTGTTGGATTCGCTAGAGGACGGCGGAACGAACCAAGTATATGCGAACGACGTCGTCTGGCCGCCCGTTCCATCCGTGTTGCGGTACCTCGCCCGGTTCGCGATTGGGTATACGGTGTGTGAATAGGCAAATGCAACCGAGGATGCGTGAGCGAAATACTGGGTTTGCTCCTGCTTCACAAGAGATCCGCTCTTCCCATTCTTGATATTGCGTGTCTTAACGAAGCCAAGCACATCTCCAGGAGTGCCGGAAGTCGCCGTAGTCGAGCTTCCATACTCTGTCACCTGAATCAGGCCCGTGTTATTGAGATATGTGTAGGTACCGCCTACAAGGTTGGGCTGCGCTTCCATGGTGGCAAGCGACACCACAGTCGCATCCGCAACAGCGGCTGGACTGGCCTCCATCGTCACCCGCCCCTTTGAATCGCGCTCGTACCACGTGCGCCACTCAAGAGTGCCTGACTTGAACACTTTCATGACGACTTGCGCGCGAGAGTTCGTGTATACGATGTTCTGGTCCCCATTGGGAAGCGTTTCAACGACTTTCCGCGTCCAGTTGTTCACGCCGTTGGCGTGGGCACTGTCCGTGGCGGATGATAACGTAACCGTGCCTACGCCCTGCACCACCTCGGAGGTCACGCGCAGGTTTGTGTCGAACGTCAACTTCAGATTCGCGTAGGTCTGCACAGTCGTGTCCGAAGCTAAATCGACGTTTCCGTCCGTGCCCCCAACAAACGCTTTCAATCTCTCGTAGGATTCCCCCTCCACGATCAACTTCGGGGTCACTTGGCTTTGAACGTCAACGTTGTAGCGATAATATGTCACCTCAATCGTGTTGTTGGAGGCATCCTTGACCCGAGCGCGTTGCAACGCTCCAATTGCCCCACTGGAATAGTACTCGTACGTCACGCTCCTTATCGTCTGTTGGGAGCTCGAGACGATCCGCGAAAGGGTTACCGCACTCACTTGCCAATTCGATCCGATCTGGGTGTACGCATAATCCAAACGAGTTTCGGTGGTCGTATCGATCACTCCCGCTGTCTGTTCGAACTGACGCCGCTGCGAAATCCGATAGGGGCCGGATCCGCCTGGCTGGGTGAAGCTGTGCAGCGTTGCCGTCCCCGTCAGGGCCGTGGTGAAATATGCGTTCGTCGTCGAATAGAGGCACCCCCTCAGCTCCGAGATCGAGTAGGTGAAGCTGTAGAACTCAAGGTTGTTCCCATCCTCGTCTTTGAGATTAATCTTCGTCCCGTCACCCGACGTGACCAACGTCTCTTTGTATGAGTAGTCCGGATCTGGATCATAGGCTCCACCGTTCTTCACCCACGAGCGGGCGTGGCGCGAGCCGATAACGAGAACGACCTTGGTTCCCTTGTCGACAAGTCGGGCGAAACCGTTGCGCCAGCCCGGCCCCATCGTCCCGTCGGAGTAAGCGGGGTCCG
Source organism: Planctomycetota bacterium (assembly GCA_036383955.1). Taxonomy (GTDB): domain Bacteria; phylum Planctomycetota; class MHYJ01; order MHYJ01; family JACPRB01; genus JACQFK01. The sequence continues at coordinate 38,731 of DASVNH010000224.1, forward strand.
TCGCCCAATGCCGAGTCTGACTGATTCCTTCGAAACCCTGCGCAGCGAGGTCCGCACTGGAGAGGATCTTTTCGCCGGTGTAGAAGTTGGTCGGAAAAGAGCTTAGCGCGCAGAAGTTATCGCCGTCCGCGGTCGCGCTGCCGCCGCCGGTGATCGAGGCGCTTACCCCACCGGACTCCGTCCGGTCGCAGCAGAGTTTTCAGCCGGCCGTTGACGAGGCGTAGTCGGTGAAGGTCGCCAGCGTAGTACGTACCACCTCTTCCCACTTGGGAGTGCTTAGCAGGGAAAGGAAGCCGGCCGCGGCGAAGACCGCCGCCGGTAGGGCCCACGCCAGGATGTTCTTCGCCTTCATCGTTTCGCCCTCGTCTTCCGTTCGAATCTTCTCGTGTCGCTTAGCCCAGCTATCGGGACAGCTGCTTTTCAATCTCGATAATCCGCCGTTCCAGGTTCGCGGTTACCTGCGGGTCCAGCTTTCCAGACGGCGCGCTTCCGAGCTGACTCTTGAGCCAGTCGAGTTCACCGCGCAGGGGCGCGTCGCGGCGATCCAGCTCCGCCTTTGCCTGTAGCTGCTCGAGTTCTCGCTCCCGCTGAAGCACCGCCGGCTCCACCGCCGCGAAAGCCCGGGCCGCTTCGGCCTCACCCACGATGGGTTTCCACGTCTCCATTGCCTTCCGCGATAACTTGGGGTCAAAAGGCGTGAGTTCCGCCAGCAGTTTCCTGAATGCGGCCTCTCGGACGGCCAGGTCGGACGTCGCCCGAATCACTCTCCCCCAACAGGACGCGCGCCAGGACGCCTCGGGAAAAGTATTTCCGGGGGTCTGAGCCTGCACCTTCTCCCAGAAGGCGGCCTCGTACGACTTCCCGGCAACCAGCGCCGAAAGAGTGCCTTCCTCCATCACAATCCCGCAGCCCGTCTCCTTCGCGACTCCCCAAGCGACGGCTTCCCAGAATTTCCCAGCTATTGAGAGGTCCTTTGTATGCTCCATCCCCCGCTCGGTGAGATTCCAGTCCTTGGCTTCACGTCCCGAACGGGCTACGCGTACGGCCACCTTTTCCGCTATGTAGGCGATCTCCGCGTTCACGGGCGCTTCGGCCCACGCCGCGATCAGCTTCGGGAAATCAGGCGAGGCCTTTTCCGCCAGGCCAAGGACGTGTTCGATCCTTGGGGCCGGAGCCTTGGCGTCTTCAGTCGTCCCTTCGACCCAGTAAGCGCGCCGAATCATCCGAAGCGCCCGATTGAAGTCGTCCGCCTCGATCGAGACTGAGACGGCTGCCTCAAGGCTGCTTCCCCGATAGACGGAAATCGGCGTCTTTACGAGCCGATCCAATCCCCGTTCGATCTGCGGCTTCCAATACTCGTTCGCGTTCGCGGAACGAATCAGAGCCGCGAGTTGCTCCTTTGAACTCCAGCGCGCGAAGCGCGCGAGAAGCTCCTCTGCGATAGGCTCGATACCCGGCTGTGCTCCGGGCACGCGTTTGATTCGTTCCCAGCCGGTAAACGCCGCATTCTGCACTGGTGCCCACTCGTCCGCCGTGAGACGGTCATGCAGTGTCACCAACAGCCGGGCACCCAGATCCACGTCCGACGGTGTAGGCTGGTACTTCAACAGCTGCGCCGCGCTTTCCACGAGCACCACCTTTTCCGCGGTGTAGACCGGAAGATGGAGCGTCGTTTCATGACCTCGGGGAGCTGATCCTGGACCGAACAGAAACCAAGCCACGACGAGTAGCACGACAGAAGCCAGAAGAAGAGCGAACCATTTCATGAGAGGATCAGTTCCCGGATAGAGATGAGAGGATAGCTTTGGATGGGAATCGAGGTGACGACCGGGTTCCGCGACTCCATATTCCCTCCCCTGGGAGTCCGAGACTTTCCTATCTCGAACTCCTCCCGTCGTCCGCCACCCCGGTCAGAAGGGGGACAACGGCCCATGCCCGCGGCGTTCCAACTGCTCTGCACCGCTGACTAGCGTGGTTCTACACTGCCCTATCCAGGTCCGTCAACAAAATTGCGATCCGTTCACGCATTCTTTTCAGGTTTCTCCTGAGGCCGAAAGATGGTCGGCGGATGATCAGGAGCTCAATCAGTGCCCGGACAACTTCCCATGGGACGTGGACCTGGGAACCGCGGAGACCGTCACCGCCTCGGCCAACAACCCGCGCCGTCACGCGTAGAGCGGGGCGCCGGCTGCTTCATTGAGCGGTCCAAACATGCACGCCTGAGTTGGCGTCTTCAGCGCTTGACGCCGAAGAGCCGCTCTCCGCATCGTTCGAGCAGCTCACGTCCGACCGCGTCCTCGATCAGGGGATCCGAACGAGGATTGACCTTCGAGCAGTAGACGTAGCGCGCCCCTGTCTCTTCGATAGACTTCCTCAAGTCCTCGATCGTCCGACCGCGGAAGTAGAAGACGGGGCGGGTGTAGTCCGGTCTGTAGATGAGATAGGACTCTCCGCGCGAATGGACAGCCTCGACGATGTGGAAAAGCACAGGCTCGACGCCAGGCGGCTGGGATTCGAGGATGGAGCCGACCGAACGTTCCCGCCAGCTCATTTTCGCCAACCGGATAGCGTTTTCAAGACGGTGATCGACCGGGAAAAACGTCGCGGCGAACTGGAACGCCGCCCCCGCCGTAACGAGCCCCAGGACGGGCCTCATCCGCTCCGCCGCCCAGACGGCCGCGACCGCGAGGACGGACGGGAAGAACAGGACAAAGCGCAGGCACCAGTCATCATGATTCACGAGGAAAAGGACCGACACCAGAGAAACGGACATCCCCAGCAACACCCGGCCCGCCCTAGGGGTTTCGCGCACCCAGCCCCACAGCGCCAGCGAACCGCACGCGAACGCCACCGCTCCCCAGCCCGAGATGTGGCTCAATAGCGCCCCATAGCCCACTTGATCGTCATAGACGCGCACATTGAACAACGCCCGGATGTTCCTCCAACCCGAGCTCAGGCTCGGCCCGAACTGGATCTTCAGGGTTCCCTCGCCACCGATCAGTCCACGACTCCCCACGGGATGCATCGGATTCCCGAACCAGAGCGCATTGCGCGCGTACCAGAACAGCCCCGGCACCAGAGCCACCACGCCGACCGGCAGGCCCGTCCCCGCGCTCTTCGCGACTAGCACAAGGAAGCCCGGCAGCGCGTAGCCGTACGTCGGCTTGATCCCGACCCCCAAAAGCGCGATCGCTGCGACCCACGGCCACGGTGCCTTTGCCAGCAGCAGCGCGAACGTTGATAGGACCAGCGCCGCGATCGGCACGTCGTTCAGGCAGGACGTCGCGCTCACCTGCAGCCCCGGCGTCAGCGCGTACAGCAGCGCGGCCCAAGCCGAGGCTTTCTCCGACATCCCAAGCTCCCGCGCCAACGCGAAGCAGGCCGCCGACGCCAGCAGCAGGAACTCCACGCCGGCCAACTCGATTAGGACGTCGTGACGCAAGAACACCACCCACCAGGCTTCAATGAGTTCGAAGCCCGCGGGAAACGTCGCGTGAGTATCGACGCCCATCTCGCGCGTAAAGCCGCCCGCTCGGATCCATTCCGGGATCTTCGTCAGATGGTAGGACAGCGCGTCGTGGTTGTGCGGCGCGAAGAACCAGACCTGCAGGAGCAGCCGCAGCAGGACAATCGCCGCCGCGCAGGTCCAAATATAGCCCCAAAACGGAACCCTCGGTTTCGACACCCGTGGTCGCAGGATCGCCAGGGCCACGACCCCCGCCGCACTCAGCCAGAAACCGTTAAAAGTCCCTGTGGTGCCCGCCGCGATCACCACGAGCGAAATAAGAAGAAAGCGGGCGACGAAGAAGAGAAGGACGTCGAGATGCCCTTGCCTCGTCCCCCAGCGGCGAACCGCCTCGCGCGCGCACGCGAGAACTGCCGCGTTGGCTACAAGCATACCCGCGAGGCCTAGGATCATGGACAGAGTGAAGCAGCCGCGCTATAAGTCGTCAACGGATGTCGAAAACGCTCTGGCCCGAATTCGTGGTGGCCCTCGGCCTCGTGCTCGTCCGAATCCTCTCCGTCGCGCCCGGCGGCCTCTGGCGCGACTGGCTTTTCTTCCTCGGCCTCTTCGGTCTCGCCCACGCCCTGGGCGCGCGATCCACGCCCGTCGCGACGACCGCCATGGCCTACCTACTGGCGATCCACGTCGTGGGCCAGCTCCCACACATACTCACCGTCTGGGGCATGAGGTTTTAGCGGAAGATCGCGCGGTCGAGCATCACCGCGACGGCTCGCACCGCGTCCTTCCAGCCGATCTTCTTGCCTTCCGCGTAGCCGCGGCGTTCATACGAGATCGGCCGCTCCGCGAATCGCAGGCCCCGCCGGGCCAGCAGCGCCGTCACCTCGGGTTCGAAGCTGAAGCCGTCCGAGCGAAGCGGAAGCACCCGGGCGATCCGCGCGGGGATCAACTTGTAGCAGGTTACCATGTCCGTGAGATGCCGCGCCGTCAAAAGGTTCGAGAGCCACGTCAGGCTCCGATTGCCCAGCGTATGCCACCACTCCGCGCGCGAACGCGTCAGATATCGAGACCCATAGACGACATCCGCCCGACCGGCCCGCAGAACCTCGAGCAATGCCTCGATATCCGCGGGATCGTATTCGAGGTCCGCGTCCTGCACCACGATGAACGTCCCGGTCGCCCGCTTGAATCCTTCGCGGATCGCCGCGCCTTTCCCCTGGTTTCGAGATTGCCGCACGACTTTGATGATCGGTGTCCGGCCAGCCAGCAAGTCGAGTTTCTCACGCGTGTGGTCAGTTGAACCGTCATCCACGACAACCACCTCGCGGAGCGAGGGCATCGCGAGCACCCGGTTCAGAATCGCTTCGATCGTCGAAGCCTCATTGAAGACCGGCATGATCACGGAGAGGTCCGGCTGCATGCGCGAAGATCATAAGGAATTCGCGGCATACGCGGCTCGCAAAACCATCGGTGTGCTACACTCCCCGCCGTATGCGACGCGCCGCTGCCCTGCTCGCGCTGCTCGCCGCCGGATGCGCGGGCCAGAGCGCCCAGAACTGGCTCGAAGAGGGGAACCGCTTCTTCGACACCGGAGATCCCCAGGGCGCCGTACGGGCCTACTCCTCCGCGATCGACGTAGACCCTGGGTTCTCGCAAGCATGGAATAACCGGGGGCTCGCGAAAGCCCAGCTCGGAGACCTCGTGGGCGCGCACGCGGATTACGCCGAGGCTATCCGGCTCGGCCCGTCCGCCGCCGAGGCTCACTACAATCGCGGCGTCGTCTACCTCCAGACCCAAGACGCGTATCGGGCCATCGCGGATTTCTCCGACGCCCTCCGCCTGCAGCCCGAGTATCCGCGCGCGCTGGCCGGGCGAGGCTTGGCGCGGGCGAAGGTCGGGGACAAAACTGGTGCGGCCGACGACTTCAAGAAGGCCCTCGAGCTGTCTTCCCCGGACTGGCCCGAGCGGACCCGCGTCGAAGCCGAGTTGGCTAGGCTCAGCGGGAAATGACGATGGACTCCGCCGGCTCGGCGAGCGTCAGCCGCAGGGCTTTCGCGGCGCCCCGGATTTCGCGCGTCCAAGCCTGACCCGTCCACGCTTCCAGGATCACCGGCTCGTCAAGCAGGGGCATGATCCGCCCGCCCTCCCGCCGCGAGAGCCCGCGGTCGGAAGCGATCCAGCGGATGTCGGAGCCCGCCCGCGCGCCCGTGGCGAACGCGTCCGACGTGGTGGCCAGGGCGAGGACCGACGTCCCCGCAGGCGGCCGTTCCGCCGGCACGATCAGCCGCGTCCGGCCCCGCCAGTCTTGCGCGATCAGTTCCGCAGCGCGCGACCGCCGCTCTTCCCTCCGCGCGTGCTCCCGGCTATCCTCGGCGGAGCGCGTCAGCCCCAGGGTCGCCGCCGACACCCCGAGCGTCAGGATCGCCGTGATTGCCACGGCCACCATGACCTCGATCAGCGTAAAGCCTTTCATCGCGGCCCCGGCGGCCCGTGAAGCAGCTCCGAGCGCTCCAGAACCTTCGCTCCGCCCGGCCCGTATACCGCCAGAGTCACGCGCTTCAGCCGACTCAGGACGCCGGGCTCCGGCGACGTCCTCAGTTCCCAACGATGTCCGTCGAAGCCCGCCAGCGCGCCCTCGCGCTGAGCTTCGAGGCCGGACGTCCATTCGGCCAGCCTCGACTCCGCCGCGCGCTCGAGGCGAGCGTCGACCTCCGCCCCCGCGCTGCGCTTGAGGCTGCCCGCGACGGCCGCCGTCACGAGGACCAGCGAGCCCGCCGCGATGGCGAGCGCCACTAGGATCTCGAGGAGGGTGAAGCCTTTATTCATACTTCACTCCGCTTAGGAGGGCATCGACAACTACCGCGACGCGGTCGCCGCTCTTGTGGCGGAGCCCGATGGCGCGCGGGTCCGCTACGCCCCGGCGGTCGAAGACGAGTTCTCCCGCTTCCTCGAACGTCTGCCCAAAGCCGAGGGTCCCGCCGGACACGCGTTCGTCGGCGGAGGAGGTCACGCTCCACGCGCGCTCCTTCCAGGCGACGCGGTAGGTCGTCTCGTCGAAGCGCGCGCGCTCGCGCCAGACGCCGAGGGCGCCGCCGAACGCGCGGGCGGAGGCGTTCAGGGACTGCCGGGGGGTCCAGCCGGACACGCGGAGGACGAGAAAGCCCGAGAGCACGACCACCACCGCCAGGACGACGGTGAGCTCGATCAGGGTGAAGCCCGCGCGGCGCTTCATTCATTCGAGAGGTCGGCGTCGAGGCCGGCTCCCCCTTCTTTGCCGTCGGCGCCCAGCGACGTGAGCGTGAACTTGCGGCCCTGCGCCGCGTAGCGGAAGTCGTTGCCCCACGGATCCTTGGGCACGGCCTTGCCCTTCAGGTAGCCGCCTTCCTGCCAGTTCGCGACGCCGCTGGGCTTCTCGATCAGCTCCCGCAGCTCCTTCGGCATGCGGCCGGCGTGGGTGTAGAAGGAGACGATCGCCGACTCGATCTGCGCGATCTGCGACTTCGCCGCCGCGACCTTCGCTTCGTCGGTCTTGCCCGTGTAGCGCACGACGACGAGCGTCGCCAGGATCCCGATGATCGCAACCACGACGATCATCTCGAGGAGCGTAAAGCCGGCGACGCGTCTCATGTCGTTCCCTACTGAAGGTTCGAAAAGTCCGTGATCGGCAGCAGGATCGCCGCCACGATGAAGCCCACCACCAGGCCGAGCAGCACGATGATCACGGGGTTGAGCAGGTCCGTCAACCGCGTCGAGGCGACCTCCACCTCGTCGTCGTAGGTCTCGGCGACCTCGCGGAAGACTTCGGCGAGCTCGCCCGACTCCTCGCCGACGCCGGCGATGAGGCCCACGCTCGACGGCAGCACCCGGCTCCGCTTGAGCGCCTCCGAGAGCGAGGCCCCCTCGAGGACCTCCTTCTCGAGGCGCGCGACGTCCTCCTCCAGCGCCGCGTTGCCCGCCGCGCCGCGCACGACGGCCAGCGCCTGCGCCACCGGGATGCCGGAGCGCAGCAGCGTCGACATCGTCCCCGCCCAGCGGGCCGTCGCCTGCTTCCGGAGCAAGTTCCCGAGCACCGGCACGCGCAACAGCAGGCGGTCGCGGGTCTTGCGTCCCACGCTCTTCGCGCCGATCCATGCCGCGGCGGCGACCCCCGGCACGAGCCACCACCAGGACGTCGAGAGCGCCCCGCTCACGCTGAGCAAAACCTCCGTCGGCCACGGCAGCGCGCGCTCCTGCTCGAGGAGGATGGCGGTGACCTTGGGGACGACGAACGTCAGCAGGAACACCAGCACGAGCGCCCCCACAGCGCACATGAGCGCGGGGTACGTCAGCGCGGAAACGACGCGGTCGCGGATCTTCTTCTGTTTCGTGTAGTAGACGCCGAGCTCGACGAGGACTTTCGCGAGCTCACCCGCCTGGATGCCGGCCCGCACGATGTGGACGAAGAGATCGGGAAACCAGCGCGGCTGGGCGGCGAGCGCGTCGGCGACGTCGACGCCCTCCCGCACCTTTGCGCGGACTTCCTCCAGGACGAGCCGGAAGCGCTCGTCCTCGACCTGGGGCCCGAGCGCGGCGAGCGCGTCCGCCATCGGCAGCCCCGTGCGCAGCAGGAGCGCCCAGTGTCGCGTCATGCGGGCGAGCAGGTCGAGCCGGTGCCCCGAGAGGCTCATCCACGAGGCGCCCCGCGCCCGCGGCTTGGCGGCGGCCTCGACTTCCTCCAGGTCCACGGGCAAGAGCCCACGCCCACGAAGCTGCGCCCGCGCGTCGGCCAGCGACGGCGCCTCCGCGGTGCCCGTGGCCGTCTTGCCGGCTTCGTCGATGGCTTCGTACTTGTAGATCACTCGAGATCCATCTGGGTCACGGCCCAGACCTCCTCGAGCGTGGTCACTCCCTGGGCCACCTTGCGCAGGCCGTCCTTGCGCAGGGTGACGAAGCCCTTGGCGAGGGCGGCGCGCTTGAGATCGGCGACCGATTCGCGGCGGACGACGCGCTCTCGCAGCTCCTCGGTGACGACGAGCAGCTCGAAGAGGGCGGCACGGCCCCAGAAGCCCGTCTTGAAGCAGGCGTCGCAGCCGCGGCCGCGAGCTGTTTCACGGCAGCCGAGGGACTCGAGGTACGCGACGTCCTCGTCCGACCAGCCGCGCACGCGCATGGCGGCTGGATCGATGGGCGAAATCTCCTTGCAGGACTCGCAGACCCGGCGCGCGAGGCGCTGGGCGAGGATCGCGTTCACCGAACTCGCGACGAGATAGGGCTCCACGCCAAGGTCGAGCAGGCGAGTGACCGACGAGGGCGCGTCGTTCGTGTGCAGCGTCGAAAAGACGAGGTGGCCCGTCAGCGAGGACTGGATCGCGATCGTCGCGGTCTCCAGGTCGCGGATTTCGCCGACCATGAGGATGTCGGGGTCCTGCCGGACGATCGAGCGCAGGCCCTTGGCAAACGTCATCCCCTTCTTCGAAGAGACCTGCGTCTGCGTCACGCCGGGCAGCTGGTACTCGATCGGGTCCTCAAGCGTGAGGATGTTGAGCTCCGCCGAGTTGAGCGTCGTCAGCATCGCGTAGAGGGTCGTCGTCTTGCCGCTGCCCGTGGGGCCCGTCACCAGCACGATGCCGTGCAGCAACTCCAGGACCCGCTTGATTCGGCCCAAGTCGTCGGGCGCGAAGCCCAGGCCGTCGAGCGACATCAGCCCCGACGTCTTGTCTAGCAGTCGCAGCACCACGCGCTCGCCGTGCTGGCAGGGCAGCGTCGCCGCGCGCAGGTCCACCCGGCGCTCGCCCACCCTGATCGTCACGCCGCCGTCCTGCGGCAGGCGCCGCTCGGCGATGTCCATTCGCGCCATCACCTTCACGCGGCTCACCACGCCGTCGAGCGCCTCTCGACGCAGCAGCGCTCGGTCGTAGAGGACGCCGTCGATGCGGAAGCGCACACGCAGGCCGTCCTCGCCCGGCTCGAGGTGGATGTCGCTCGCCCGCTGCCGGATCGCCTGCAGGATCGTCGCGTGCACCAGCTTGACCGCTGGGGCCTTGTCGTCGAGGTCGAGGACGTCCTCCGCCAGCACGACCTCGGGCGCGTCATCGTCGGGCGCGATTTCCTTAGCGAGCTGGTCGACCTCCTTCGCGTGGCCGTGGTAGGCCCGCGCGAGGAGGGCCTGGATCTCCGTCTCGGGCGCGGACACGAGGCGGCACTCGCGGTCGAGCAGGTAGGCGATCTGGTCGGCGGCGGCCCAGCGCTCGATCTTCCCGAGGGCGAGGCGCTGCTTGCCGTCCTCGCCCGGCCCGATCGCGACGACGGCGTGCTCGCGCGCCATCTTGAGCGGGACCTTGTCCAGGAACTCCCGCGGCACGGTCGCGCCGGCGAGATCGACGGCCGGCAAGCCCGCCCGGAGCGACGGCGGCAGGGTTAACGGGTTCATTTGGGGAGCGGCGCCTCGCGGACCGAGGGATCCTTGGGACGGCCGCCCTCGACCTCCAGCCGCATCGCCGGATCCCGCATCATCTGATTCGCGCCACCGGCCTTCTCGCGCGAGACACTCTTGAGGTCGTCGAAGCCCTCGGCCGAGAGGATGCGCGGCCGCACGAAGAGATAGAGGCGGCTTTTGGTGCGGCGGGCGGACGTCGAGCCCGCCAGCCAGCCGACCAGCGGGATGTCCATGAGCACCGGGATGCCCGTTCGGGTGTCGGTGACCGAGTCGCGGGTGAAGCCGCCGAGGATGGCGGTGTGGCGGTCGGGCACGGTAATGAGGGTCTGCACGTTGTTGGAGACCTTGGCGGGCGGCACGCCGGCGGCCTGCGACTCGCCACTGAACTCCTCGAAGCTCTGGGTGATCCGGAGATTCAGGTAGCCGTCGGGCGAGAGCGTGGGAGTGATCGAGAGCTCGGTGACGGCCTCCGCGAAGCCGGCGAAGGAGGTCACGTTGCCGACGGTGCCCTGGGAAGTCGCGATTGTCGGCTCGCTGACTTTGGTGGTGAAGGTCGCGGGTTCGTTGTCGTTCACGAGAAGCAGCGGCTGGGAGAGGATGTTGACGCCCGCCTTGGTGGAAACCAGCCGGATGAGCGCGCTGATGTCGTCGGGCTTCACGTAGCGGAAGGCTCCGCCTTTGAAGCTGCTGAGGTTGGCCGTCGTGGGAAAGCCGACGCCACCCGGGTCGGCCTGGGTCGCTCCGCCCGCGATGCCGGCGTTCACCTGGGCGCCGTCCTTCCGGGTGTCCTGGAACAGGACGTCGATGCCCGTCTCGAGTGAATCGTCGCCCGTGACCTGCAGGATGGCGACCTCGATGAGCACCTGGCCCTTGCGCTTGTCGAGGTTCTCCAGGATCTTCTTCACCTCCTCGTGCACCGCGGCGTTCGCGATGACCACGAGCGTGTTCTGGCTTTCGAGCGCGACGACCTCGATGTCGCCGCCGGACGCGGGCGCGACGGCCTTCTTCTCCGCCGACGGCGCGGGCGGCTCCTGCGGCTCTTCCACGATCGGACGTCCGGCAGGGGCCGGCGGCGTCACCGTAGGCGGCATGACCGGGCCGCCCGCGAGATCGCGCCGGGGCGCGCCGGAGAGTCCGGCGGGTTTTTTCGACGTCCCCCGCTTCCCGCCCTCGCCCGTCGGCTGAAGGCCGAGGAACTGGCGGACGCTGTCGGCGATCTCTCCCACCGCCACGTTCTTGAGCTTGTAGTAGCCGATCGTCCGCTGCACGGACGGAAGCTGGCGGTCGATTTGGGTGAGATACTCCAGCACGCGCTTGACTTCGACGTCCCGGCCGATCAGGGTCAGCTGGTTGAGCCGTTCGTCGGCGAGCGCCTCGATGCGGGCGCGGCCCACCTCGCCGGTCTGGATCTTCTCGAGGGCCTGAACGAACTCGCCGACCTGCGTCTTCGCCTGCGAAGCCGCGAGACTCTGGAGGAGCACCGAGGTCACGACGATGGGCTCGCCGGGCACGTCGACAAGGCCCAGGAGCTTTTCCGCGCGCTGGACGGCCGTCGACGCGTCGATGAGGAGCAGCAAGTCGGAGTTTGGCACGGGCACCATCAGGCCGGCGGGAGAAAGCGCGGGCTGGACGACGGCCGCCGCGCGCTGGCCGCTGACGTGCTTGGGGGTGAGGACGTAAAAGATCACGCCTTCGCCCTGGGGAAGCTTTTCGCCTCGCGCGAGGACGGGCTGGGCGCCGGGTTCCTTGGCGGCCTGCGGGGCGGGCACGATCTTGACGAGGTTGATGTTCTCCTCCGGGGCGGGCACAAGCGCGAAGCCGTGCAGCAGCGCGACAGACTGAAAGACGCGGTAGAACTCGTCGGGCGTGATGGGCTTCTCGGATCGCAGGGTGACTTTCTTGCCCTTGAGCAGGGCTTCCTGGAACACGAACGACTTCTTCGTGACCCGCTCGACCTGCTGCGCGAGCGCTTCGAGCTCGATCTCCTCGAACTCGACTTTGACCTTGTCGTCCTGAACCGGCGGAACCGCCAGCAGAACGAAGAGACTCCATCCCAGCTTCACGACCCTTCCTCCCTGTTCGATCGAACGGCTATCGGTTGTCGCCCACAGTGGCGGGGAGTTCCTGAGCTCCCTTGTACGTCAGTTTCCATCGGCGGCGTTCGTACTCCACGACCACCGTCTCCCCCACCTCCCGGAGAACGGCGCCCGTGCCTCCGATCTTGTCGCCGGCCTGGAACGACATCGTCTTCCGCTCCGCGGGCAACTCGAATACGGCGACCGCCGGCTTTGACGCGCCATAATCCAAGATCCCCTTGAGTCGGATGAGGGAGTCGATCGGCGCCGGACCGGCCGCGGCCTTTGACGCTTCACGGGGGAGCTCGGCGATGCCCTTTGACATCCTCCTGCCGGCCAAGGCTTCGACGGTCGGATTCACGCGGTAACCGGCCCCGACCGGCGTGAGCACGAGGTCGGTCGGCACGCTCGGCAGCGGGTGCCGAGGTCGACTCGAGAACAGCGCCCAGGCGAGCAGCCCGAGCCCCGCGATGCCGAGCACGGCGAACGAGGCCCAAAGGGTCCGCACGAGACGGTGCTCGCCTCGGTGGGTCACGGAACGATCTCCTCGACAGCCAGGCGCGTGGTGTCGGGCTTGAGGAAAACCCAGGTGTCACGGCTCCGGCCGCGCACATCGCAGGTCACCCGGGCCGAGAACGCGGAGGACGTCACGGACAGGAACCCCTGAACCCGTTCGAACAGATTCCGGACGACGCGGAACTCGCCGTTCTCGAAGGTCCGAATCACGATTCCGTCGATCAGCATGAGATCCTTGGGCTCCTCGAAGGCTTTGTAGGATCCTTTCTCGCCTTCCCCCTTCCCACGGAAAGCCGCGACGCGTTCGACTACGGCTTCGTCGAACCCCTCGTCGAGAGCGAAGATCACGGCCCGTGGAGCGGTGTTGAGGTTGAGGCGGCCATCGCCGAAGCAGGTGACCCAGCGGTGCAGACCCTGGATTCCGAAGACGTCCTCCGTCGAGAGCCCGGACTCGCGAAGGCCATCGAGGGTCACGAGAGGCTCGTGCGCGGCCAGCCGCTTGAGCAGTTTCTCCTCGATCTCTTTCAACGCGCGGAGACGCTGTGGTTCGCGGCGTTTGAGGTACTCCAAGAGACGGACAGCTCGCGCGCGGACGGTGCCGCGTTCCTCGGGCTTTCTCCAGGCCAGCGCGAGGTTGATCTTTCCGCTCTCGTCGGCAAGGACGACCTCGGCGCGCTCGTCGTCGGCGAGGCGGAAATTGGTAGCCCGGTTCCAAGTGTCTCCCCAGAACACGAACTCGCGGGGCTCCCTCTCGAGGAGGAGACCGCGGGCAACTTCGGCGCCCGAATCGGCGAGCCGGCGAAAGGCGGCGTCGCGCGCGGCGCGGCCGGTCCTGAGGGTGTCGGCGCTCGCTCGGCTCGCGAGTTCCACCGCTAGGACGGTGAGGATGGAAACGGCTCCCAACACGAGGACCAGGGCGGCTCCGCGGCGCTTCACGGCTTCAGCATCGTCGTCACGCGCGCGACGACGACCTCCGCTTCTTCATAGTGATCCGCCCGGGTGGTCGAGGGCCGGACGTGGATTTCCTTGATCTTGGCGCCGCCACCCTGGGCTTCCAGGTCGCCGAGGAAGCGGACCAGGCTGCCGTGGGCCGGGTGGACGAGGCGAACGATGACTTGGCGTTCCTGACGGCCGCGCTCGGCCTCGCGTTCGCTTTCGGAAAGGAAGCCGATGGAGAGGCCGCGTTGGGTGGCCATGTCTTGCGCGAGCGCCTTGAGAGCGGATTCCCCCGGCGCCAAGCCGGCCGCCCCGAAGGCGCCTGGATGCTTCGCCGCTAGTTTGAGCGCTTCGGCGAGCTCGGTGACGGCCGCCGAGCGAGCTGCCCGGGTGGTCGAGTGCGCGAGCCCACGCTCGATCGCGAAGCCGGCACCCGCCACGAGCAGAAGGCAGGACGTCGAAAGGTAGACGGCCGTCTTCCTCACGGCTTGAACTCCATGCGGAGCCGCACCTGGACTTGGCCGTCGCGAACCTCATAGTCGCCCCGGGCGCGGAGCTTGTCGGACTGGTTGAGGTGTCCTTCGAGGGCGGCGGCGTTCTTGAGGGGATCCTCCTTGCCGGCCGGCACGCGGGCGCTTAGCCGTCCGCCTTCCGGCGATAGATCCAGAGACTCGACGCTCAGGCCGAGCGGTTCGGGATCGGGCAAGTGCTTCCCGATCTCGCCCCAGAAGGCGAGCGCGCTGGGCCCGCTTTCTTCGCCGCCTTCTCCAAGGCGCGCCTGCAGGGCCCTGGGCAGGCCCGACTCCTTCGGAGGATCGGCGGGCAGCAAGCGCGTCCACAAGTCCAACGTCGCCCGCCTCGTTATCTCCAGGTCTGCCTCTTCGCGGGCCGTCTCGCGATGGAACCAGACGCCCAGAGCACTCAGCACCAGCGTCGCGGCGGCGGCTACGTTCAGGATGGGCTCGCGTAGCCTTTCCAGCAGCGCCCTCGTGGCACCCACCATCTTCGACGCCGAATTGGGGACTTGGTCAGGGTCGCACACGGCCACCGCGAACGCCGCAGCGTATTGAATCGGAATCGGTCGACCATTCCAGTCCAGCGCCCCTTCGTCGTCAGGGCCATCCGCCGGATACGAGCGTCCCCGCGGAGCGCCCGAGGCGTCGCGCCAAACCTCGTAGTGTTCCCCGGCCGCGGTAAAGGCACATTCGCCGAAGACATTCGCCAATGCCGCGGTCGAGGAGGTCAGGCAACGTAGTGGAAGCGATCCGATCAATTTCATCGGGGCGACGGTCTCGGGAAACGCGGAACTGATCGCGACCGAAATGGGGGCCCCGGACTCCGGGATCGGGGTTCCGGGGGTGAGGATGTCGAAAGTCGGCGATCCCGAGACGTCGACGATCGCCCGTGAAACGGTCTTCCTTCCGACCGAGACGCCGACCCGGATGGAGCTCACGGACTGTCTCCTGGTTTCAACAAAGTCCGACAATCCCCCGGGAGGCCGATTGTAGCGGGTGTAAACCACGAATCCACATCGAATCGTAGAACCCCTCGGACTCTGCACCTCAAGGGCGAAACGGCATCGTCACTGGATTCCTTCGGATCGCGGTTGCCGCGCTGGGTCGGGGCACGGACATGACCGAGGCAGAAGATCCGCCAGGAGTCCTGCTTTAGCCGGGGGCACAAAGTTCTACTTGGCCAGCCAAGACAGCGGCAGAATCCCAGTTCGCAGCGCGTAGCGCACCAGCCCGGGGACATCCCGAATCCCGAGCTTATTAATGATGAGGAGTCGGTGCGTGTCCACGGTCTTTCTCGAGAGATTGAGCATTCGGGCGATCTGAGCTCCTCGTGTTCCGAGGACAATTTCGCGAAGAACCTCGACTTGGCGGCGGGAGAGCGCGGGGTTCTTAGGAGCTTGTTCGGCGGAATCGACCCGCGCGCGATCCGGTAGGGTGCCAATTGCCTCAACAGTAACACCACCCGCCAGCCTGGCTCGGCTCGCGATCAGCGAGAGGGCCTGGGCTTTGCTCAGGGGAGCAGTGACCAACAGCACCCGCGCTTTCGGCTCCGTCGAGTCGGATTCCCCGGAAAAGGAATGGCGCGCGACTAAGCGCGTCGTTCGGCCTCTCGGTTCTTCCCGCTTGCTCACCGTGCGGAAGCGTATGGGACTTGGGAAGGTTGAGCAAGAGATTGTAGCTCGGAGATCAGCGGCGTCCTTCCAAACGGACCGTCAGTTCCTCGACAGAACGGGATACCTCAGTAAATCGACTCCTGCTTTGCGGGGCCATTGGTGGTCATTCCAGCGACGGCAAGGCGTCTATCGTGGGATTCACACCGCCCTGATGCCCAGGCCCATCGCCCCTGGTCAACGCGTATTTGCGCAAATCCCAATTAGCGACTGTATCCACCTGAGCGCGCGAGTGACGCCCGGCTGCTCGCCTTTCGGGCTCGCCGATCTGAGCACCGCAGCGTTCGTGCAGTGCTCAGGCTGTTTAGTGCAGTGCTCCCCCTCGGGGCGTAACGGTTCTGGATTAGGACAAAATAGGCCAATGAGCCGAATGGAAGCTGCGAGCGACCTGTTACGATCTCGGCTCCGCGCTGATTGACAAGCCCAAGTCCCTGGGCTAAAGTGCCCTACCCTCGATCCAGCCCCTCGGGGACAGGTAGCTCAGCTGGTAGAGCACTGCACTGAAAATGCAGGGGTCACCGGTTCAACTCCGGTCCTGTCCACCACTTCGACCCGCGGCCTTACGGATCGGATCCCAAGGCCTTCGCGAGCAGGTACCCCAGGACGATGATGCCGGCCGTCCCGATCGTCCCCAGGCCGATCAAGCCAAGACTCAAAATCCCCCAGCTGATCTTGGTCGTGACGCAGTCGCAGAGCCCGTGACCCTGGCCGCACCTGGCGCATCCCACCGCCCGATTGTATCCCGATCCGCGCTTGGCTCCCCGCATTGAGTGCCCGTCGTCGATCCCGCGCGCTATCCTTCACTTCGTGGGACGTCCGGCCAAGCGTCTGGCGCTGATTCTGCTCGCCGTCATCGCGGCCGCAGTATCGGCGACATGGCTCTGGGTCGGGGCGGTCGAGCGGCGACTGCGGGCGCGAGCCGACGACCGCGTCCGTGAGCTGGAAGCGGAGCTCCTGAAGCGGGATCCACGACGTCCCGCGCTTCGCGGCGACGCGCTTCCGGGCGACGCCTGGGAAGACTACGCGCCGGCCCTGTCCGCCGTCCATGCTTTGCCTCACGACCTCCAGCGAACCCTGGCGGACCGGTCCTATTCCAGGGACGGCAGTCCCGAGCAGGTCGCCGCGCTGGGCGCGATCCTGAAGGGATTGCGCCAAGGCTCACGCCGCGCGGAGGCTCGGATCTTCCTGGAGCACCATTCGACCATCGACAACAGCGTCCCGATGGGAACCCTCTACTCAACGGCCAACTACCTGGGAAACGCGGCCGCCATGGCGGGGGCTCGCCTCCTGGACGACGGTTTGGCGGAGGAAGGCGTCGACCTCCTCCTGTCCGCCGCGCAGTTCGGCCGTGACGTCGCGGCCCACCCCGACTTCATGGGATGGAGACACGGCATCGCCGTGGTGCACTTGGTTCTGGAGCAGGTGGACGCGCGTCTCCAGGTCGGCCGCGTCCCGGAAAGACAGGCCCGAGCGATCGGGGCCGCGTTGGCCATCCTCGACGACACCGCGAACTCCTACTCCGACGACGTCAGCCGGGATCTGCTGCACTGGGGTCGGCGAGCGTTGAGCGGGCTCCCCGGCGAAGAGCGGACCCGAGGCGGCCCCTCCCCCACCTGGAGGCAGGCCTATTCGCGTTCCATCATGGAGCTGACGGCCTTCTTGGACTTCGACCAGGCCGCGAAGAGCCGCGCCGCGCACCTCGCGCTTCCCCATCTCCAGGCCAATGAAGCGTGGAAAGACCTCCTCGAGGAGGTCGCCTCTCGCCGCAATCCAGCGGCCACGTTCATGAATTCCGGCGTGTGCTCCCACCGGGTCATCCGCGAGAGCCTGGTGAGGCTGAGGCTCCTCCGCGTCGCGCTCCATTATGCGGCGACGGGCGAAATCCTCGACCTGGCGGACCCCATGGGCGAACGCTTGCGCACGTCGCTCCGGAAAGAAGAGCTCCTGATCTGGAGCGCCTGGAGGGACGGCGAAGACGACGGAGGCGCTGAACGCGGAGACAAGGACCGGGTCCTGCGCGTCCCTCGCTTCGGAAAACGCTGAGCACCCCTGCCGCCCTCCACCCCGGCCGTTCGGTGCTATCCTTAATTCCGTGAGCGCCGATCGGGTCCTCTTCTCGGACGACGAGACGCAGGTCGTGCGGGCCGACCGCGGCCGCGCCGCCATCCTCCGCTTCACCGGCGCCTGCTCCCCCGCCCTCTTCAAGTGGCTGCCCAGCGCCTTCGACGGCGTCCGCCACGTCGCCGCCGTCAGCCTCCGCGGGCTCTCCGGCATCGAGGCGCCCTTCGTCCGCAAGATCCTCGACCTCGCCGGCCGCAAGGTCCCGCTCGCCTTCGTCAAGCCGCCGGCGATCGTCGTCGACCTCCTGGGCACGCTCGCCGCCCGCGACCGCGTCGCGCTGCTCAGCGCCGAGGCGGCCGTCGCCGAATCGGGCAGCCTCCCGGATTCGGTCGCGAACGAGCTCAAGGCCCTCGAGGAGCTGGCCTCGCGCTTCCGCGTCAACCCCCTCTGGCGCCGCGTCGACCAGGACGGCGTCTGGCTCTGCGCGTGCTGCGGGAAGGAAGTCGACGACGTCCGCGTGAAGGACGTCCAGGCCCCGGACGAGCCGGCCCTCCGCAACATCCGCGGCCATCTCCTCCAGGATTGCCAGGCCTGGCGCGCCGGACGTCAGGCCCCCCTCCCCGCCTGCGTCCTCGACGCCTTCCTCGCCGAGATCAATCAGCGCAAGCGCGGCGAGAACGCCGAGCGCCGCCGCCTCGTCGCCGAGGAGCTCCACACCCTCCAGACCCGCGTCGAGTCCATGCAGGAGCTGGAGCACAGCGTCGACCAGGCCAAGCGCCGCCAGCTCCACCTCATCCCCATCGATCCCCCGCCCGACGACGTGGCCGACATCGCCGTCCACTACCGGCCGCTGCAGTCCGTCAGCGGCGATTTCCTCGACTTCTACCATCTCGCCGACAATCGCTTCGGCGTCTCCGTCGGCGACGTCAGCGGCCACGGCATCGAGACCGCCATCGTCATGGGCATGGCCAAGATGGCCCTCCGCGTCCGCTCCCAGGCGCTCGGATCCGTGCACGACGTCGTCCGCTACGCCAACCGCGACCTCTTCTCGGAGCTCCGCAAGACCGCCTTCGTCACCGGCGTCTTCCTGTCGATCGACCGCGCCACCCGCCGCATGGCCTACGTGCGCGCGGGACATCCCAAGCCGATCCTCGTGCGCGCGAACGGGGTCGTCGAGGAGCTCGAGGGCAACGGTCTCCCCCTCGGCATCGACGGCGGCAAGCTCTTCGACGCGGCCCTCCAGGAGCGCGAGGTCCAGCTCGCCCCGGGCGATCTCGTGTTCGTGTATTCCGACGGCCTGCTCGAGGCCGCGGCGGGCGGAGAGCAGTTCGGCGTGGAGCGGATCCTCGCGGCGCTGCGGTCGATCCCGCCCGACCTGCCGGCCCAGGGCGCGCTGGCGGCGGTCGTCGCCTCGCTCGACCGCTTCCTCGCGGGCACGCTCCTGGGCGACGACCTCACGGCCGTCTGCCTGAGGATCAAAGGCTAGCAGCCGGCCTCGTCCACGCTGATCTCCTCTTTCTCTTCCTTCGCCCGGGTCTGTCCCTTCCGCTTCTTGGCGGGCGCTTTCCGCTTCTTCGTGCGGGCCATGTCCGGCCTCCTTTCCAGGAGGTCGATCCTGCCCGCGACGGACCCGTGACGCGTAACGCCTTGGTCCTTGGTCTTTGGCGTTTGGCCCTTCCCTAGGCGAGCCGCTCCCCCAGGACGTCCTCCACGTAGAGCCGGCGCACGAGGAGGACGGCGCAGGCCGTGAGGGGCGTCGCGAGGAAGAGCCCGAGGACGCCGAAGAAGAAGCCGGCGACGACCTGGGCGATGATCGTGAGGGCGGGCGGGAGATGGACGGCTTTCTGCTCGATGAGCGGGGTGACGATGTTGTTGTCGAGAGCCTCGACCAGCACGTAGAGGCCGACGACGAGGGCGACCTGGGTGCCGCCCTGGGTCATGGCGAGGAGGACCCCGGGCGCGGCGCCGAGGAGGGGTCCGAGATTGGGAATGAACGAGCAGAGGGCGGCGATCAGCCCCAGGCTGAGCGCGAGCGGCGCCTTCAGGATCCAGAGTCCCACGGTGACGGCCAGGCCGATGAACGCCATCCCGATCAGCCGCCCGAAGAGCCAGCGGCGCAGGCGGCCGCCCAGCTCGACGAGGATCTCCTTGACCCGGTCCCGGCGGTCCCGCGGCACGAGGCGCGTCAGGCCGTCGCGGTAGACCTCGGGGTTGATCGCGACGAAGACCCCCACGAAGACGAAGATGGTGAAGCCGACGAGCACTCCGACCGCGCTCGACAGGATGCCCGCGGCCTGGCCCAGCATGGAGTCCCACTGAATCGGGGGGAAGCCGTTTCGCAGCAGCCGCCCGATCCACGTGTTCTTCACCTGGTCGCGGGCGTGCTCGATCGACTTCGGAATCTCCACCCGGACCTTCTCGATCTGACCCTCCAGGCTCGGCGCCATCAGCCAGGCCGCCGCCCCGAGCGCGGCCAGCATGCCGAGGACGACGAGGACGACGGCCAGCCCGACCGGAATCTTCAGGGTCCGGTTCAACCACTCGGCCGGCGCGCGGAGGAAGATCGCGAAGAGGATGCCCGCGAACGTCAGGAGCAGGATGAAGGCGCCGAACCAGGCGCAGAGGGCCAGCGCGACGGCCAGCAGCACGGCCCACGTGGCGATGAACGCCCGCCGCGCGAGGGAGTCGGCCTGCCGGGGGGCCGCGTCCATCTCCACCGGTTATTCCTTCCGGAGCGCCCCGCACGCGATCCGGCCTCCCGCGTTGCCCGCCGGATCCGTCATGCCGTCGTCCGGCCCCGCGTGGATCATCAGGCAGGTGCCGAAGACCGAGTTCGGCCCCGGCTCCAGCGAGAGGTACGGCGCGTGGAAGGAGCCCCGGGACGTCCCGTCGCCGGCCACCAGGATGTTGGGGAGATCGCCCGCGTGCGGGCCTTCCGGATTGAGCAGCCCGTGCTTGCGTCCCGTCGGATTGAAATGATCCCCCGAGCTCTTGAACTCGGGGCGGTCGCAGACGCCCTTCTCGTGCAGGTGCAGCGCGTGCGTGCCCGGCGGCAGCCCCCGCAGATCCAGCGTGACCCGCAGGCCCCGCCCGTCCGGGGCGAATCGCGCGGTCCCGACCGGCCGGCCCTGGGTGTCGACGAGCTCCGCCCGCGCCGCCGGGGCGGCCTTCGACATCCGCGGCCCCTCCCCGTTCCCCTCCCGTTCGCATCCGACCAGCGCGAGCGCGGACAGGATCGCGAAAGATCTCTTCATGGGAGGCGGATCCCCGCGCGCGAATCCCGTTACGCCCCCTCCCGGAACCGGAACCGGACCCGGACCCGGAACCAGATCCGGAACTGGATCTGAACCTCGTTCCGTCCCCGTTCCGGTTCGCGTCCCCGCCCGGTTCCCGTTCCGGTTCCGGGTCCGGGTCCGGGTCCGGTTACCTCTTGGGCACCTCCGCCTCCCGCACCGTCGCCCCGTGCTCGTCGCTCATGACCAGCAGCGCGAAGCGGTCGACGCGGTCCAGGTCGTCCGTGCTCAGCGACGAGTAGTCGAAGCGGCCCCGCGGATCCGTGTAGCCGTCCTTGAAGAACGCGACCGTCCCGTCCTTGCTCCGCGCGTAGGCCTTCACGTAGGCCTTCGCGAGCGGCTTCTTGGTGTCGCGGCGCGACACCCGCAGCTGCCCGTAGTTCTCGACGAGCGCGACGTCCAGCTCGTGCGCGAAGCAGGGCTTCGACACCCTCCGCCCGTCCGCCACGACCTCCACGATCACGTTCGCGCCGTTGAACTCCGCCGGCAGCGCGAACGCGTGCGTCCCGCCTTTCTTCGGCAGCGTCACCTCGTCGCTCCGGTTCGGCATGATGAACCCGAAGCGGTCCGACTGCTCCTGCACGAACGGCTGCCGCGAGAAGAGCAGCTCGATGTCCATCCGGTAGTAGTTCACCCGCGCGTCCGTCAGGTTCTGGAACGTGATCGTCACCTGCCGGTTCTCCACCGCCAGGTCGAACGACGGCGCCGTCGCCGCCAGCAGCCCCTGCCGCTGGTCCCGGTCCTCCGCGTCCGTCACCGCCGCGCCGTCCCCCTCGACCTCGTCCAGCTGCGCCAGCGCGTTCTGGAACAGCTTGCGCCAGCGGTCGACCGGGTAGTCCTTGTACTTCTCCGCGACGCCCCGCGCCGCCTTCGGCTTCTCCCGGAAGAACTCCGCGTAAACCTTGAGGTAGTCGTACTGGAGGCGGGTCTCGACGTCCTCCCGCTTCACGCGGTCGAACATCGCCAGCCCCTCCTCGACGCGGTCCTGCAGGAAGAGGTAGTACGTCACCGCCAGCCGGTCGTCCGCGTCCAGCTCCGCTCGGTAGCGCAGCGCGGACACCAGCCGCTGGTACTGTCCCGAGAAGCGGTCGTTCAGGATGCGCCTCGACGCCCCCAGCCGGTGGGAGCGCGCGTTCACGAGCGGCGCGTACTCCAGGTGCTCGTACCAGCGGCGCTCGACCGGGTCGACGGCCAGCGTCGGCGCCTCCAGACGGGCCCCGGCCCCCTTCAACCACTCTTCCTGATGGAGCAGATAGTCCCGCGCCCGCGCGGCGTCCTCGTGCCGCACGGAATAGGACCAGAGGACGTCGTGATAGACGTGCCGGGCCGCGAGGAGGTCGAGGGCGGGGCCGTAGAAGGCCTTGTCCTTCATCCGCCAGGCCGCCCGCTCCAGGTCGAGGCGGTCGATGTTGTTGTCCTTCAGGAACTTCAGCGTCGTCTTCGCGTCCGCGTGCTGCGAGACGTACTCCCAGGACGTCGTGTCCACCTTCGTGAGGCGGTCGACGACCTTCAGCGGCCACGGCACGGCCGAGGCGACGAGCTTCTCGTTGCGGGAGACGTGGACGGGATAGTGGTCGTAGACGCCGGCCACCGGGAAGTAGAACGCGTACTCGTGCGTCTCGGTGGCGTACGAAGACAGCTCGACGTGGATCCCTTTCGTGTAAAAGCCGTTCTTGGCGGGCAGCGCCCCCAGCGGGATCTGCAGGAGCAGGTCGAGCTTGTGCGTCGACGACGTGGGATTCGTCAGCACGACCTGGCAGACGTAGACCGTGTGGACCAGGAACTCCTCGGTCACGTACTTGTCGAACGACTCCTCGCCCTCGTAGCGCTCGCGGTCGTCGTCGCGCAGGAAGTTCTGGCTGACGAGGACCGGCACCTTGTCGGCGGACGGCTCGGCGGGCCGGATCTGCCGGTGGAACACCGCCGTCAGGCTCTTCGCCGTGAACTTCATCCTGGCGCCGTCGTAGGAGGTCGCCGGCTTCTTCGCCTCGAACGGGAGGTCCAGCACCGCCAGGGCGCAGAGGATCTCGGTCAGGCTCCGGGACGCCTCGGCCAGATGCGGCGAGAGGAACGGCGTCGTGCCGTCGTGCCGCGCGTAGTCGCGCCAGAAGCGGTTGATCGTGACGAGCTCCGGCCCCTGCTGGTCGATCGGCAGCTTGTAATAGTTGTTCTCCGCCCACTCCTGCGTCTTGTCCAGCGCGCGGTAGAGCGCCTGGGCCGTCTTGCGGCGGTCGAGGTCCCGCGCCTGCGAGCGGCGCGCCCGGTTCTTCGGCGCTTCGTCCTTCTTCTTCTCCATGCGCGTGGCGCTGCGCTCGGCCTCCTCGTCGGCCTCCGAGAGCCTGTCCATCGCCATCTCGGCGGGAGCGGCGCAATCCGCCATGCTCATCACCGACCGCGGGCCCATCGACCCCGCCTTCGCGGCGGCCGCCGTCGCGGCGCCGAAGCCGAGCGCGTCCCCGATCTCCAGGGCCTTCCCCTTCAGCGCCGTGTCGAAGCGCGCGTTCTCGGCGTTCAGGTCGCGCGACAGGAGGTCGCAGAGATCCGCGGCATGCCGCTTCACCGGGTCGCGCTCCTCGTCGATCCGGCGGCCCAGCAGGATCCGCTCGACGACGTTCAGCCGCCCGAACTCCCACGGCCGCCGGTAGCCCGCCAGGTCGTCGCCCAGCAGGCAGCGGTCCATGAACGTCTTGTCCTTCTTGTTCCGCAGGTACGGCTGGATCGCCGTCTTGAAGAACGCGGGATCCTTCTTCGACAGGAAGAAATGCAGCTCGTGGCAGGCGAACTCCGAGTACTTGGCCTTCTTCTCGGCGTCGCTCAGCGACGGCCACCGCGTCACGAACTCGAACGCGTCCAGCGTCGCCAGGCCCGACAGCGTCTTGAACAGCGCGAAGGCCCGGCCCAGGGTGTCGTACGTCTCCAGCTTCGTCGTCGTCACGTCGGCGATCTCGAGGGTGCCGCCGGCGTCGACGACCGCGACGTCCTTCTTCTCGCTGTAGTGCTTCGCGGGGTCCAGCCCCAGCAGCAGCCGCAGGTCGCGGTGCGGCGTGGAGCATTCGGGCAGGAGGACGTCGCGCGCCACGACGCCCGACGCGTCGACGGCGACGATCCGGACCTGGTTGGCGTGGGCGAGGGCCTTCCGCGGGATCGCCACGGCGCCGTCGGCGTCCGGCTTGAGGTTCGCGATGACGGCCGTCGGGTTCGCCAGGAAGTCGAGGCTCGAGAACGTCGCGCCCGGCGGAGGCGGAGGCGGGGGCGGCGCGGAGCGGGGCGCGGGCGCGCAGGGAGCGGGCGCTCCCGATCCCGCGTAGGCCTCGCCGGCGGCGGCGGCGGCCACGCCGGTCTGGGTGCTCCGGACGGCCCAGGGATTGAGGAGCAGGCCCGGGCGGGTCAGCATGTTCCCCGGCCAGCGCTTCGCCCGCTTGCGCTCCAGGATGTAGCGGTACTCGTCGCCGATGTCGCGGCCCGACACGTACGCCGAGGGGGACGCGGCCAGCCCGGTCGCCCAGGGCTCCGGGACGCCCTCGCGCGCGAGCTCGTGGAACGCGGAATGGACGGGGAGGTAGCGCGTGGCGAAAACGTGGACGCGCGTCGTCGGCGTGGCGTTCTCCACGCGGACCCGCAGCTCGTCCTTGCCGGCCTTGATCTTCGAAATCTGGAGGGCGGCGTCCCCCGACTCTTCCAGCAGCCGCGTGCCCGCGGCCAGCCAGCCGGCGGCGCGGACGCCGTCGCTGATCCTCAGCTGGATCGCCGCGTCCTCGTCCTTGAGGACCAGCTCGTAGTCCCCCGGTCCCAGGGGGCCCAGCGTCAGGAAGCCGTCTTTCACGCCCAGGACGTCGAACCAGTCCGCCCGATACGTCCCGTTGACGCGCTCCAGCAGCGCGGCGGAGAGGCGGCTCGGGGCGTCGCCCATGAACGGCACCCGGACGGGCTCGCCCGCGCGGGCGTGGATCGTCGACGGCCGCGAGCAGAGGTCGCGGGGCGGGGTCCAGCTCTGCTCCGCGCCCGACGGCAGCGAAGCCCGGATCTGGACGACTCCCTCGAGCGCGCCGAGCTCGACCCGGCCGCGGGCGTCGGTCTGCAGCGTCCAGCTCCGCTCGAAGCTGAACTCGCGGTGGCGCAGCGAGAGGGTCACAGGGACGGCGGCCCGCGCTTCCCCGGTCTTGCCGAGCGCGTTGATCACGTAGCCCTTCTCGGCGCGGGCGAGGTGGAGGTCCTGGGTCTGCTCGGTCGCTTCGATGCCGTTCAGCGTGAAGTCGCGCTGGTCGGCCACGTCGACCTTGCGGCCGCTGCCGAGCGCTTCCACGCGGGCGCGGACCTGGAAGGAGAGGTGGACGACGTCCTCCGGCACCTGGAACGGCACCACGGTCTCGCGGTCGTCGCGGAGTTCCAAGCCGCGGATCTCCATCGTGGTTTCGACGCCGTGGCGGTCGCGGGAGAGGACGGAGAGGAGCGGCGTCTCCAGCAGCTTGAGGCTGATGGAGGCGCCGTGGACGCGGAGCGACGGCCGCAGCAGGACCTGGGCTTCGGCGCGCCGGAGCAGCGCCTCGCGGTCGACGTAGATCCCGGCGGTGAAGTCGTAGGTTTCGGCGCGGTGGTCGAAGGCCTCGAGGGTCGTGAGCGCGCCGTGCCGGAGCAGGATCGCCTGCCGGCCGGGCCGCTCGCTGAAGGGGATCGCGATCTCCCCTTCCTTGTCGGCGGCGTACTCGCGGCCGCCCATCCAGATCGAGGCGTCGCGCAGGGGGGTGAAGTCCTCGTCCAGGACCGTGAACACGTGGCCCGCCGCGCCGACGCGCTCGACGAAGCGCAGGCGGCCCTTGCGGATCAGGGCCCGGCTGCTGATGCCGCCGCCGATGAACTCGACGACGTACACGCCCGGCCGCGCGAGCGACGGGAAGTCGAACGTGCGCCGCACGCGGCGCGCGGGCGCCTCCTTGTACACGACGGCCCGCTCCTCGGCGGCGACCAGGCCGTCGAGGTCGAGGCTCGTGTCGACCTCCTCCCCGCGGGAGAGGAAGACGTTGAGGGTGTTGATCTCGAAGACCTTCACGACAAGGTTCTCGACGTTCTTGACGTCGACGTCGATCGACACCTTGTCGGACGCGCGATAGAGCGCGCGGTTGTGCGGCGGGAACGTGACCTCGACGCGGTCCTTGAGCGCCTGGTAGCGGCCGGGGTCGTTGAGCAGCGAGTACCACTTCTCCATGTCGCCGACGCCGTTCAGGATCTTGGTTTCGGCGAACACGATCTTCAGCCAGCCGTCCTGGATCCAGGTCTCGTAGGCCTTGTAGTCCTTGGCGTCGACGAAGAAGCGGGAGAGGTAGTCGACGACCAGGGCTTCGTCGCTCGACACCGTGGGCAGGCCCGTGACGGCCTCGAAGCCGCGCCCGAGGCTGACGATGCCGGCGCGCTTCGCCGGGTCGTGGGAGCAGGCCTCGATGTACTTCGGGGCGGCGTAGGAGACGTGGCGCGGGATCTTGACGTACTCGTCGAAGCGGCCGCGCTCGTAAACGCCCTGGGATCGGTCGAAGTCGAGCCGGTGATACAGCACGTGCAGCTTGAGCGCGTTGAACGCCGGGACGAGGTCCTTCACCAGGTCCCAGAGCTCGTCGAGGTAGGCGCTCTTCAGCTCCGGATCGTTCCCGTCGTCCTCGGGCCCGGGACGTCGCCGGACGATCAGCGCGTGGACGAAGTTCTCGACCTTGAGGAGGGCGGGATCCTTCTTCGCCATCTCCTCGAGCTGGGCGCGGGTCAGCGTCTGGTGGATCGGGAGGGAGCCGAAGCCCCCGCTGTGCTTGTGCTTGAGGTCGGCCAGGACGAGCTCGGCGAGTTGGGGGACGTCGGGCCGCTTCAGCCGCTGCAGGAGGGCGCGGCGGCGGTCGGGTTCCAGCTTTTCGCCGGCGAGGGCGTCGAGGGCGGCGTCGCTGAAGCCCTGGAGGTCGGTGGCCCCGCCGTAGCTCCAGGCGGCGCTCATCCAGGCTTCGCGCGCGGTCTCGGAGGCGGAGAGCTTCGTGGGATAGTCGGTGGTCTGGCCTTCGATCTCCTGTTCGTGGCCGAAGCCGAGGCCCAGTTCCTGCCGGATCGTCTCGAAGCCGTCGCTGAGGTTCTTCGGGAGGCCGAGGAGCGTGCGGCGGCGCTTGATCTCCTGGGCGCGGGCGGTCCAGCCGTGGCGCTGGACCCAGGTGTCGAGGAGCTTGCCGACCTCCTCCAGCCGCCGGGCCTGCTCGTGCCAGAGGCAGTGGTAGTAGTAATAGTCCTCGGTGCCGGGGATGAGCTGCTTGAGCGCTTCGGCCTTGTCCTGGGCCAGCGCGAAGGTTTCGTCGAACGATGTGTCCATGGGCTCCTCTTTCTATGTGCCGCCCAGTAGAAAAGCACATAAGTCATGTAGTTACACCGAAAAAGTAGCCAGTAGACGGTAGCCAGTAGACAGGCATCCCCCCCTCCCCCCCCCGGGGGGGGCAGGGGGGGACTCTCTGGCTACGGTCTACTGTCTACTGGCTACGGGGGCTTAGAAGTGGAGGTGGAGGCCGAGGCCGATGGTCTCGATCTTCTCGTCGAAGAACTGGCCGTCGGGGTTGTTGCCCCGGTAGTACTCGACGAGCAGCAGGACCCGGCGCTTGGCCGTGTCGGGCTTCTCGAATTCGACGCCCAGCCGCGCGCTGATGTCGATCTCGTTGCCTCCCTCCCGGGGGCGCTGGAGGTCGAGCGCCGCCACGGGGCTGAGGAAACCACCGAACCAGCCCGCCCGGGAGTCGAACTCGGCGCCGGCCTGGGCCGAGCCGGGCTTCACGTCCGCGGGGTCGGTGTGGAGCAGGTAGCCCGCGCCCGCGTAGAGGCGGAGCTGCTCGAAGAGCGCGAACGAGACCTTCAGGTCCACGCCCTCGTAGCTGAGATTGACGCGGTCGATCGACGTCCGGAGCAGGAACTCGTCCCCGAGGTGGGAGCTCTGGTGGTAGAAGCGGAGCTGGGCCGAGACGGGGCCGCCGCGCCAGGCCAGGGGCACGCCGGCCATATAGTCGGCGTTGATCAGGTCGAAGGACTCCGCGTCCATGTCGAAGGTCGCGAAGACGCCGGCCTGGATCCCGAGCTCGAAGCGCCCGGCGCCGGCGCTGTCGTAGCCGGCCAGGCTGAAGAACTCGCCGAAGTTGAGGGAGGCGGACTCACTGAGGAGGTCGTCCTCCCCCGAATGGACTTTGTAGGACCACGAGAAGTGCGGCCAGCGGGGATCCGCCAGCAGCGGGCGGAAGAGCCGCCAGTCGGGGAAGAGCTCCCAGCCCGTCGACGTCGCGGGCCCTTCCAGGAGCTCCACGCGGGTCACGCCGGGGATCTTGGACAGCGCGGCGACCACTTTGTCCTTGTCCGTCTCCCCCCACCCGTCGCCGCGGAGGGTCAGGCGGCCGCGGTCGAACCGGACCTCGACCCCCTTCAGGGAGAACTCGCGCTCCAGGATCGCCGCCGCGTAGCCGGCGACGTATCCCTCGTCCCCTTGAAGGGCGAGCAGCAGCGCCAAGAGCATCAGTCGCCGCCGGCCGTCTCGCGCGGCTTCAGAAGCACCAGGGTCAGCTGCCCGGACGGCTCCCACTCCGACAGGAATCCCGCGACGCCGTTCTTCCGCCAGCCGCGCGCCGGATCGAGCGTCGCCAGCACCTGCCTTTCGGGATGGAAGCCGACGACCA